>CAZDQD010000141.1:0-17251 GCA_964507425.1 uncultured Vicinamibacteraceae bacterium | reverse complement strand
TTGTTCAAAAGCCCGACGAAGGTTGTCATCGAAGTGAAACAGCAGTTCAGGACTCGGCTGAAAACCAGACACGTTCCGAATATGCAACCATTGCCCAGCAAAATTATCAACGAGTGCCTGAGACCGAGGGTCTGCCAACATACGAATGACCTGACCACTCAGTACCACCGGTTCACGCAACTCTCCTCGTACCGCGACCTCTAGTAATTCTTCATCCGGAACACTGCTCCACAAGAAAAACGACAACCTTGATGCGAGCTCCACATCAGAAATCAGGTACGGCACGTCCGCCTCAACAGAAGACGGCTGGTCCTCAAAGCGAAAGAGAAAATTCGGACTTACGAGAATGCCCCGTACGGCCAATTCGATACCCGCTTCGAACCCCGCCTTCTCCGCATTCTCTCGGTACAACGCCAACGGAATGGCTAAATCCGCGTCCGTCACTGGGCGCCGATACGCACGTCTGGCAAGCGTCGAAATAATCGTTGTAGCACATGAAGTCTCTTCGACACGCGTCGCCGGAGTGCAAACGAATAGCTTCTGACGACTGGGCGACGCACTCACCGAAGCAGTCCCCGGTTCCGGGCCGGTAATCGTCACACTTGCAATAGCGGGTTCACCGTTCCGCGCTCGATACGGGTCTCGCCGCAACGACGGATCAAACAAGTCCTCAACGTAGGCAGAAGTTTTCGACGCAAAAAACACCTGGACCAAATGGGAGCCGGCTTTTACTGCCGCCGTGAATTGCAGGCTATCGAGCACTTTCCGGGCACGCGCATCTCCTCGTAAACCCTCATATTCAGGTCCCCCGACTACTCCAGCCCACACATGAAGGTCATCGAGGCTAACGTGGAGCTGATGTTGTTCACCCGTTATACCTTCAAACCCGCCGTCAACGCCGCCTTCCTCAGGCCGCATCTCAAAACGGTACTCACCATCTGTCGGGAAGTAATACCGAAAAGCCGCACCACCACGCGACCCAAACGGGAGGTCGTCACTAATCCGTCCGTCCTGGTCACTATCCGTAGGCACGAAAATAGTCTCAGGCGCAGGGACCTCTTGCGACCACCCGAGCGCCATTCGACTAACCTTCGCCGCAGCCGCCATGTATCGCTCCGTCAAGGCCGAGGACAGTGTTAACGCATCAGCATTATTGTCGAATCCGTAAGCCGCGTTGTCTGCCGGAAGCAGTGAAACATCAATATCAACTGCCAGTAGGTCGCGGACCGCGTTTCGGTACTCGACACGGTTAAGCCGATGAAGCGTTGGCCGACCCGGATTCGGCTGTGCTAGCGCAGCACGGTCTAATTCCACTTCGAGCCACGTCACAACAGCTTCCGATTCTGATACGTTCGGCCGGGGACGTCCCACAGGCGGCATCGCTCCAGTCCGAAGTTTTCGAACTACCGCTTCCCATATATCTGCGTTCTCACCCACACGCGACATTTCTAAGACGTCTAACGCAAGCCCACCGGTCTTGGCACGGTCGTTGTGACAAGCGAAACAGTACTGCTGCAATACCTGTCGTGGCGCCTCCGTCTGGGCACGCACGTCGTGAAGACTAGAAAAAAAACAGATCGCGACGAACATCACCAACCTATACAGTTTCGTCACTGCCTCACAACCTCCAACGGAATTTCCGCCGCACACGGTTCGGGACACTCTATCTCTTTCGCACCTAGACTCCGAAACAGTTCTGCTGTGTGTGGATGTGCTGCAAATGAATTGCCATATTCAACACCATCCGCCACGCGAAGCGGCGTGCGTCCGTCCTTGGCAATCACATCGAGTTTCGCGCCACGGTCAAAGAGATACTGCACAACACTGTTGGCACCACGATACGCCGCCGCATGCATCGCCGTCTCTCCCACGTCGCTCACAAAGTGCACGTCAGCTCCCAACTCTTCAACCAGAAGCTTCACGGCCTCCAACACCTGCTCCTCGCTAGCACGGTCTTGGTTCGACGCCCAAGAAACACCAGCCGCCGCCATCAGCGATGTAATGTTGTCCTCCGTGTTAAGCATTGGGTCCGCGCCATACTCAAGTAACAGCCGCATTACTTCAACGTCAGCCGCCTTCGCCGCCAACATAAACGCAGTTGCACCCGTCATATGTCGACGATAGCGTGCGCCCGACCAGCGCGGCTCCTCCATAGAGTTTCGCCCATTAACGTCAGCGCCGTGGTCCAGCAACGACCGGATAACACGCAGCCGGTCCAGGTTTACCGAAATAAATTGATCGCTGATATGCCAATTTGCAACGTGTACAGCTGCTTGGAGCGGCCGCCCAAAAACGTTACCTCGAATGACGCCTTCCGACTCCCGTTCGGTGTACCCCAACTTTCTAATCTCAAATGGTATGGCCTCAGCTCGCATCCCCTGAACGGTCAATCGCGTCGTTCCACCTTCCGCATTGGGGGCAGCACCACGTTCGAGCAACAAGTCGACAAGGTCTTCATGTCCGTTAATTAACGCTACGAGAAGCGGTCCCGCACCGTCAGGCCTGGTGTTATTGACGTCGGCTCCAGATACGAGCAACGCTCGTACAACACCGACGCTCCCCTTGCGCACAGCGAACAAAAGCGGCGTTGTGCCGCTATTACTGCGGGCAGTGATGTCAGCATCGTGGTCAAGTAGTGTTTGTGTTACCTCAACATGCCCCTCAGCCGCTGCCCACATGAGCGCCGATTGTCCATTCCACTGTTCCTGCACATTAACGCTTGCGCCGGCCGCAAGTAACGTCTCAACAGCCTCCACCTGCCCGCTACGCGACGCAAGCATTAACGGAGTCTCGCCAGCATTCATCGCGTGGAGCTGATCGTTTGGGTCGGCGCCCGCCTCTATCAATTGCGTGACAATCGACGCATTCCCATTCTTAGCCGCTAGTGCGAGGGCTGTCGCACCGTAGCTGTTTGGTTGATCGACCCTCGCACCAGCCCCGATCAACAAGGCCGTCGTATCTGCATCGTTCAGGTATACCGCCCAGTGCAAAGCTGTCGCACCATCCCCTTGCGACTCATTGACATCCACCTGCTGACTCAGCAAGCTTCGTACGGCCTCCTTATTCCCTCGTTCTACGGCACCAGCAAGTGAAACGTCCTGGCCCATGGCAACAAGGCTGACCAAGACAAATCCAACACTCATACAGATCACCGCACCGATACGACCAAACGAAAGACTCCCGCGCACACGCACCACTAATTTCCTCTCCAACTGTCAAATACTACTACTCTCACCGCGGGAAATGTAGGCCTAAGCGGCCATGTTTGCTCCGAAAACCTCAATCATGGACCAAGCGGAATACAAGCCACTATACTGGCTACGGTTTCGACGTATGCGCATCTCGACGGACGTCGGTGGCACATTCACCGACCTCATTGAATACGACACTGACGAAGCGGGACGACCCGTCCACTTCGTCACACACAAGGTCGAGAGCACGCCGCCAGAATTTGAACGCGGTGTAATGAATGCTGTCGCCGCTGTCGACGCAAAAGAGACCACTTTCTTCGTTCATGGCAGCACGGTTGTTATCAACGCCCTTCTGTCTCGAAACGGCGCTAAAACGGGCCTCCTCACCACACGAGGTTTCCGAGATGTTCTAGAAATTGCTCGAGGTGACCGACCAGACCTCTACAACTTTTATTTTAGGAAACCACCTCCATTTATCCCTCGCTATCGAAGACGTGAAATCAGCGAGCGGACGGACGCGCAGGGTCAAGTCTTGAGGCCGCCAGAACTAACGGAACTCCCCAACATAGTCGATGACTTTCGCCGTGACGGCGTCGAATCTATTGCCGTTTGCTTTCTACACGCATACACAAACAGCGAAAATGAACAAACAGTCGTCAGAGAACTTAAGCGTCTCTGGCCGGAGATATCAGTCCTCGCATCCTCGGACATCTGCCGAGAGTGGCGCGAATATGAACGGACCAGTACGGTCGTTTTATCTGCGTTCGTGCACCCCGTTACGTTCCGCTACCTAGACACCCTTACAAAAGGACTCCAAGACAAAGGTTTTGCCATTACGCCTCACATCATGCAGTCAAACGGTGGCATTACTACTGTCGACGCAGCTGTGCGCAATCCTGTCTCCATGGTAGAGTCCGGACCCGCGGGAGGCGTGCTCGGTGCCGTTGCTCTCGGCGAGCACCTTGGTGTGCACAACCTGGCAACGGTGGATATCGGCGGCACTACAGCCAAATGTTCACTTATCCCCGATCTTGTCCCGAAAATAACAACTGATTACTACATCGAGAGAACCGCAATAACCCCAGGGTATCCGATCAAAACACCGGTCATCGAAATTGTTGAGATTGGGAGTGGCGGTGGCAGTATTGCATTCCTTGACGATGGCTCAAAACTACACGTCGGCCCCGAAAGCGCCGGTGCGCAACCAGGACCAGCGGTCTACGGTCGCGGAGGCACCGAACCCACCACAACAGACGCTCACATCCTCACTCGACGGATCGACGCCAACAACTTGCTCGGCGGTCGAATCAGTGCTGATCTAGACGCCGTAAATCAAGCATTCGCTCCGTTGTCAGAAAAACTGCAACTGCCCATACCCGACATTGCACGTGGCATCCTACGCCTTGCAAATACGGACATGGCCAACGCGTTGAAACTTGTGTCTGTCAACAAAGGCTATGACCCTCGCGACTTTACATTGGTTGCATACGGTGGAGGAGGTGCGCTGCATGCTGTTGCACTTGGCGAAGCGCTTCGTTTTGCAAAGGTAATCGTGCCATCTCATCCTGCTGTCTTTTCTGCGTGGGGCATGCTCGTGGCCGACTGGCGGCGAGACTTTTTGCGAACTTTCATTACAGAGCTCTCCCCGTTAACAGCCACATCCGTTACAGCTGGTTTTGAACAACTTAAAGAACATGCCCTCACCACGGTAGGACGGCACGAACACGACAGCCGTCTGACAGTAGAGTGCTACGGAGATTTACGGTATCAGGGGCAGGAACACACGGTAAAAATCCCCTTCTCATCCACTCTTGCAGAAAATCTGGAACGCTTCCACGACGCACACAGCCGAGCCTACTCCTTCAAATTGGACCGACAAGTAGAGCTCGTAACTATGCACGTCACGATCCGTCGACATACGCACCAAACACGACTGCAAGAACTCCCATGTCTAGGGAAGACGCTAGAACAAGCTCAGAAAGGAACCCGCGTGGTAGATTTCGACGAGGATGGCTGTCACGAAACGAACATCTACGACCGAGCCGTACTTGAACCGGACATGTGCGTTAACGGACCTGCAGTCATCGAGGAGGAAGCCTCCACCTGCCTGCTTCCACCGGGACGTTCAGCAACCGTTGATACGTTTGGCAACCTTCATTTGACGATCCATTCGTAAGCCGTGATAGCCTCCCTGCGATGAATCCAGACTACTTCACCCGGGAAATTATCAAGAACACGCTGACAGCGATCGGTGAAGAAATATTCGTCGCCTTTAAACGTACCAGCATGAGTCCGATCATCTACGAAACGTTGGATTGTGCCGTTGGTATCACAGATGCAAAAGGTGAAATTCTTGCCCAGGGGAACGGCGTGATCACCTTTCTTGGGACGCTTGATGCAGCTGTTCGTTCGGTCCTCGATAAGTTCAGCGACACTATCGAACACGGTGACGTATTTATCACCAACGACCCTTATGAAGGTGGGGGGACACACCTGTCTGACGTCACACTTGCACTGCCTGTGTTTTACAAGGGGCAGCTAGTCGCGTTTGTGGTGAACAAAGCGCACTGGACCGAAGTTGGCGGCATGGCAGCGGGCAGTTTTACAACCGATGCGACAGAGGTCTACCAGGAAGGCCTGCAGTTTCCTGTCATGAGACTTGCGCACCGTGGTGAGATGAATCAGGCGGTCCTAGATCTCATAGCTGCTAACGTGCGTCTTCCAGACCAAACACTTGGGGACCTTTGGGCTGGTGTCGCTGCTAACAAGGTTGGCGAAAAACGTCTTCTCGAAGTGTTGGACCGCTACGGAATAGATGCAGTACGAAACGCAATGGAAGATTTGCTGAACTACGGTGAGCGTGCGGTACTCGCCGAACTCGCACGATTACCAAAAGGCGTTTTTGAAGCAAACGATTCGATCGGCGATGACGGACTCGGGGGCGGTCCCTACCACGTACAAGTCAAAGTCACTATTACTGATAAAACATTCACCATCGATTTCAGCGGATCAGACCCACAAGCTCGAGGTTCAATAAACACGACGCGGACTGGGACAGAATCTCGGGCACGAGGTGTCTTCCATGCCATAGCAGCACCGCACCTTCAAACCAACGGCGGCATGTTTCGTCCGCTGAAAGTAGTTTGTCCACCTGGCACCGTCTTCACGGCTACGAGACCTGCGCCGACATCCACGTATTGGGAATCCGGCGGCTTTGTCATCGATCTTGTGTGGAAGGCCCTTGCCCCTCACCTACCGCAACGATTGCCAGCGGGCTCTTTTCTTTCCGTATGTGCCACCATCTTGTCCTTCCAACAAAGTGATTCTGACAACTTCGCCCTACTTGTAGAACCCCTTCTCGGCGGCTGGGGCGCCGGCTTTGACAAAGATGGTGAAAACGGACAATTTGGTCCAGGCAATGGGAGCACCTACAACATTCCCTTAGAAGTCACGGAAAAACACTACCCCGTGCAGATTCAGAAATATGCGTTTCATAATGAAGAAGGTGGTGCAGGACAGTTTCGGGGTGGAAAAGGCGTCACACTCGAATACGAAATTCTGTCTGACACCGCGCGGCTCACGGGCATTTTCGGCCGTAGCCGCTTTCCAAGTTGGGGACTTTCGGGTGGCCAGCAAGGGTCTCCTAACCGAATAGAGATTCGGCGACACACGGGAACCATCGAACACTATGGGAGCGTGGCTCGCCTACCACTGGAACGCGGTGATCTCGTTCGACTTATCACAGGCACGGGCGGCGGGCACGGGGCACCAAACGAACGAAAAAAACAACGCGTAGAAGACGACCTGCGCAACGGCTACATCACTCAACAACAAGCACGCAGTCTCTATGGAAACAAGAAATGTTAATCATTGGACAGACCGTGACCTACACCGATATACAATCCTAACTGTTTCATTCATCGGACGGCCGTTGGCTCAAAACGGTATGTGAACAAGCGATTTCGTACAGTTATGGACCCGATGCGTATCCTCTACATCAGACCCGTCGCGGATTCCTCGCACGCAATGGACATTAGCGCAGTTCTGCAAGAAGCGGCGCGCTCAGACACAACAGTCGACGTTGTTTCACTATCGAAAGACCGACCACGTCACCTCGAATACCACGCATATGAAGCGATCGCTGTTGCAGACATCGTAAAGCACGTTCGGGCTGCTGCAAACAAATACGATGGGATCGTGCTGGGGGGCTTTTACGATATGGGACTTCTTGCAGCCCGAGAAATTTCTGGCGACACAATCGTCACCGCTCCCTGCGAATCCGCGACGGCAATGGCCCGCAGTCTGGGACAACGGTTCTCAATTCTTGTTGGGCGTGCAAAATGGATTCCAAGGATGACAGACACCGTACACCACTATGGACATGCGAGAGCACTGTGCTCGATGCGTGCAATCGACATGACCGTTACCGCGATACGCAACGACTCCGATAAAACGCTTGAAAAGCTAACCGAACAAGGCCACTTGGCTGTCGAGGACGACGGTGCAGAGGTCATTATCCTGGGGTGCACTGCTAAACACGGTTTGTACAAAACATTGGGAAATCGTATCGGTGTGCCCGTTATCGACTCCATGGTGGCTGCACTGAAATATGCTGAATTCCTGGCTGAGTGCAAAACGCGGTTTGGCTGGCGACCAAGTCGCGTTGGCGGGTCAGAACCACCACCCGAACAGGAAATACAAACATGGGGATTATTTCGGCCATGACCGACCCGAAACTTCCCTCAACGGACGAGGTGCAAGCGCTGGGTTCAGTACTCGGAATGCACCTTTCAAAAGACGACGCGTCCTCTTTTCGAGAGATGATGCGCTCCTGTTTTTATTCGTGCAGCCAACTCGAAACACTGCAAGAACCAAAACCGGCAGTTAAGTATCCGCGGGAGGAGGGGTATAGACCAGAACCAGAAGACAATCCGTACTTTGCTTGGCAACGGAAAACGTGGATCCGAGGTGCCGAAGCCGGCCCTCTCTTGGACATGCGGGTCGGCGTCAAAGATACGATCTGCGTCGCCGGTGTTCCAATGTCAGCGGGTTCACAGATCGTCAATGGCTTCGTTCCTGATATTGATGCAACGATCGTCACACGTCTGCTGGATGCTGGTGCTGTCATCGCTGGCAAAACGACCTCCGCTGGTGGTGTCGGTTCGACAACTGGCAAATTCGCAACCGCACGAAACCCACGAAAGCCGACCCACGCACCTGGTGGCTCGTCAACCGGAAGCGCGGCGGCGCTTGCCGCTGGTGACGTGGAACTGGCGTTAGGGGGCGACCAAGGTGGGTCTATCCGTATCCCTGCCTCCTGGAGTGGCGTCTGCGGACTCAAACCGACCTACGGCCTCGTGCCATACACCGGAGTGATTTCAAATGAGATCACGATGACGCATCCTGGTCCAATGGCCACCAACGTTCGCGATGTCGCACGAATGCTCTCTGTCATTGCTGGTCCAGACCCGCTGGATTCAAGAACTCACGGCGTAAAACCAACGACCACCGATTACACCGCATCACTCCGAAAAGATATTCGCGGACTCCGCGTGGGAATATTGCAGGAAGGCTTTAATCAGGCGCCATGGACAGAGCTCGGTCTCGTCGGTAGCGAACCGGTTGTTGATCAAAAAGTGTTCGCAGCAGTAGACCGTCTGCGGGATGCTGGCGCCATCACAACCAATGTGTCGGTGCCCATGCACATTGACGGTGTGCATATCTTTAACGCCATGTACAACGAAGGAAATGCGCACATGTACAGGCACGCCAATGTCGGCACAAATGTACTTGGGTTCTATAACACTAAACTGTTAGAACGCGCCGGTTGGCGCGATGATCCAGACGCGCTCTCTGCGGCGGCCAAGTCAATGTTACTCACAGCAGAATACCTGGAAAGACGCTACCGAGGACGCTATTATGCGCGCGCACAAAACATCAGGCGGTTACTTGTCGCTGCATACGACGAAGCCCTCGCAGCACACGATGTACTCGTGATGCCGACTGTCCCATGCCGTGCAACTCAGATTCCGACCGGCCCTATCACACCACAAGAAAGTGTCGCCTTCGCTATGCAGATGATTAATAACACGTGCCAATTTGGTGTGACCGGACATCCGGCTATAAGCGTGCCCTGCGGCGTCGACGACGATCTACCGGTCGGAATCATGATCGTTGGCAAACATTTAGACGAGCTGACCGTGCTCCAAGTAGCCGACGCGGTAGAACGAAGCGGCAGCTGGCAAGAACTTTGAACAGATCAAACGGACGGAAATTCTTCGGACGTATCGTCGGTGGCATCTTCGTCCTTCTGGGCGTTTCCGTTTTGATTTTTCTTCTCGCACGAGTCATCCCTGGAGACCCGGCTCGACTCGCCCTGGGCCCGGCGGCTCCCCCAGCACAAGTGGAAGCTCTTCGAGAACAATTGGGGCTTAATGAACCGGTCGTCGTTCAGTACTTCCACTATATTCGGCAGGCCTTCGTTGGAGATTTCGGTATCTCGTTATATACCAACCGACCCGTCATCGTTGATCTCCGTGATACTTTTCCCGCCACACTGGAACTTGTACTTGTTGCCATGCTGTTTGTTGCTGGTGCGGGGGTTCCTCTAGGTGCACTGTCTGCAATGCACCGACACAGCTGGACAGACAGAGTTATCAAGACGCTCTCGATTTTTGCCGTTACGACACCCACGTTTGTCTGGGCCGTGCTGTTTATGTTGATCTTTGGTTTCTGGTTAGAGTTGTTCCCCATTGCCGGACGTTTGTCGGAATGGCTCCTTCCTCCGACACGAATCACGGGCCTTTACGTAGTTGATGCCGCACTCACAGGCTCGTGGGGACATCTCGTCGATGCATTACACCATCTCATACTTCCGGCATTTGCACTGTCGCTGCCAGCCTTAGGACAAACTGCCCGCATCACGCGAACAAGTATGGATGAAACACACTCGCGACCGTACATCGATTTCGCTCGGTCATACGGAATCTCAAAATCAAAAATTTCATTTAAGTACGCGCTGCGACCAGGCTCACTCCCAGCCTTAACAATTATCGGACTTGAAGTAGTTGCACTATTAGGAAACGCATTCCTTGTAGAAACGGTATTTATGTGGCCTGGACTCGCGCGCTATGGAGTCGACACGATCCTTTATAAGGATCTCAACGGAATGATGGCGACGATCCTCGTAATGACAGTGTTCTTTGTCATCGTGAACGCATTTATAGACGTATTAGCAACCTTCGTGGATCCAAGAATTCGCTTTGGGGCACGAACATGAACATTGATTTCAACCGAACCAAGAAACACTGGCGGCGATTTCAACGTAACCGAGCATCGGTGTTTGGGCTGAGCCTTGTCGTGACGTTACTCGTGGTATCAACCCTCGCTCCAGTCATTACCCCCTACCCATCTCATTCCGGCGCGTTCGTTGACGTAGACCGGGCCTACGAAGCACCGAGTACGAGACATCTACTAGGGACAGACGCTGTTGGGCGGGACATCTTCAGTCGACTGATCTTTGCCTATCGAACCTCGCTTCTGCTCGCCGCAGTTGTCCTTGTCCTTGCCGTACCAATTGGTGTCGTCGCCGGCCTTGCTGCCGGTTACCAGAGAGGACTAACCGAAACTCTTATCCTTCGTGTAACTGATATTTTTCTCGCCATTCCGTCATTGGTTCTCGCGATGGCAATCCTCGGACTATTCGAGCCATCCTTACCCATGGCAATGGTCGCAGTCGCATTTGGTTGGTGGCCGTGGTACACAAGGCTCGTCTATAACCTTACGCGCTCAATCGCTACTGAAGGCTACATTAGTGCTGCCCGGGTTTCCGGGGCACGACCGACACGAATCATGTTGTCAGAAATACTACCTAACTGCAGTGGTCCGATTCTGACGAAGATGACACTCGATGCCGGGTTTGTCATTCTGCTCGGATCGAGTTTAAGTTTTCTAGGACTCGGAGCCCAACCTCCCACGCCAGACCTTGGGACCATGGTGGCCCAAGGCGCCCCACTGCTTCCTGATGTGTGGTGGCCGACCGTGTCCTCGAGTCTAGCAATCGTCATTGCTGTGCTCGGATTCAACCTGTTGGGAGAGGGAATCAGAGACCTGTTTGGAGTTGACGTTTAATGCCACTCCTTGAGATCACTGGACTTAATGTCACCTTTGCAGGGATGGAAGGCCGCGCGCACACAATCCGAAACCTAGACCTCAGTATTGAACGAGGCCAGCGGGTTGCCTTGGTGGGAGAATCCGGGTCCGGAAAATCGGTAACAGCCCGGACCATCATGGGACTCCTCCCCAAGAACCGCGTCAAAATAGCCGGAGATATACGCTTCGCCGGAATAGAACTAAACGATGCGACTCGCAAGCAACTTCTGGGCGTACGGATCGCTATGGTGTTCCAAGACCCATCGAGCACACTCAACCCGGTTTTTCGGATCCGCGATCAACTGGACGCCATCGCACGCGTCGCCGGTCACGAGCTGGATCGAGACAAAACGATCGCGCTCCTACGCTCCATGGCAATCACGGATCCTGAGCGCGTTTTGAGCGCGTACCCGTTCCAATTAAGCGGTGGCATGGCGCAGCGTGTACTGCTGAGTGCCGCTCTTATGAATAACCCAGAATTAATTATCGCCGACGAACCGGCAACGGCTCTTGATGCAGAGATTCAGCAACGAAGTCTCGAACTTCTATCTTCGGCATCACGAGCACAAGGGACCTCCGTGTTACTCATCACGCACCACATGGGATTGGTTCGCGACTTCGCAGACATCGTTCATGTTATGTACGCTGGAGAAATCGTGGAAAGTGCTCCGGTTGAGATGCTCTTGAACTCACCGGCTCACCCGTACACACAACTACTGGTCAAAAGTGTCCCTCGGTTAAGCGCAGACGAACTCCCCGTTGGCATTGACGGCGAGCCACCCGATTACTTGAACCCACCCACGGGATGCCGTTTTCAACCGCGCTGCCCAATAGCACAGCACTCTTGCAGCGAAGTGATCTCCATGAAAATACTCAACCGCGACCAGCACGTGCGATGCGTTTTACCCCACTAGATATGTCGGCAATGTTGACACTAAAGAACGTTAGTAAGGTCTACGCAGACAACACCGTCGCCCTCAGTAATGTCTCGTTCACGATTACTCGTGGCACAACGCTAGCCGTCGTCGGAGAATCTGGTTCTGGCAAAACATCGTTGGCCCGACTGATTGTTGGCCTAGAGTCTCCATCCGACGGTCACATTACGTTCCCAGGAAGCGCGCCAGACGAAGCTCATCGAACTGGTCGTCATGTCCAACTTGTCCAACAAGACCCCTACTCTGCACTGAACCCCAGCAAAACCATTTCGGAAAGCGTTCGTCTTCCACTCGTTGTACACGGGCTACCGAACGGGAATCCTGAAATTGAAAAATTATTTAACCACGTCGGCCTGTCGCCGCAATGGCTAGACCGATATCCGTCAGAGCTGTCCGGTGGGCAACGGCAGAGGGTTGCTATCGCACGTGCACTTGCGGCCTCACCAGAACTGGTCGTGCTTGATGAACCCACATCGGCACTCGACGTATCGGTCCAAGCTAAAGTGCTCCGAATGTTAGTATCCGTGCAACAAGAATTTGGTCTTACTTATCTCTTTATCGCGCACGACCTCGCATTAGTAAAATCCATCGCCACAACAATTGCCGTGCTCTACCGAGGAGAGCTTGTAGAAATCGGACCAGTAGACGACGTTTTCAAAACTCCCAAGCACAGATATACCCAGCAGTTACTTTCCTCTATCTCAGTAATTGACCAACTAGACGCCGCCTTGAAGCCGAGCTGGCCGCAACATGTTTCTGAAGATGTTGAACCTCCAACATCTGGATGTCTTTTTCAGCCGCGGTGCCCATTTGCCGTGGCGCGATGCCACGCGAAGGCAACGCTACAACCCGTTGGCTCGAACCATCAACACACCTGCCACGTTCCCTACGGTTCTTCTTGACCTTTCGGGAACACCATGCCTAAATCTCTGCACCGCGTATTCCAAACAGAATCATGCAACCGCGACTACACACCACACGAACATCAAGATCACACTTTGCCGCGATATTAGTTGCAGCGGCACTGTCGATAGCATCTGCCTGTCCGGGACCAGAACGGAACGTGCTTCGCGTGAACGATGCCGCGGTCGGCGAACTAGATCCCCACAAAGCTTCCGATTATGCCGATTCCATTCTTATGTACAACCTCTATGATTTTCTCGTCCGAACCGCACCAGATGGCAGTCTGGTCCCCGACCTAGCAACGGAGTGGCGTGCGTCGACTGATGGCCTGGTTTATACATTCAAACTCCGTTCCGGAGTCCGCTTTCATGACGGGTCGCCACTAGAAGCAGAAGACGTTGCCTTCTCAATTCACCGAATGAAAACCCTCAACCGAGGCTACGCTTACCTCCTTCCAGAAATTGACAATGTTGAACCGCTCGATGCCCTCACGGTCAACATATCACTTAAGAAACGATTCGCCCCTTTTCTGGCGGCGCTCGCTCGTGTCGCTATCGTGAATTCCGAACAAATACTTTCAAACTCCGAAGACGGCGATTATGGATCGACATTTCTCTCATCGAACGACGCTGGGAGTGGTTCCTACCGGGTTGTAAGTCACAATCCACGTGAACTAACGCTCATGCAAAAGTTTGATAACCATTACCAGTCGTTCACACCAGAGGCGCCTGAACTTGTACGACTTAAATATTCAATGGCAGTCCCTACGGTACGGGCGCTCATGGCACGTGACCAGCACGAGCTAACGCGTATTAGCATGCCACCGGAAGTTCTCCGAGCGCTTTCAGAAACACCCGGCATCGAACTTGTGCAGGACCGTGGCTCAACGAGCTTTTTCATCCAACTCAACACGCAACGTGCACCAACAGATGACCTTCACTTTCGTCGCGCCATTGCACTCGCCTTTGACTACGACGCGTTACTGCGACTCCTGCAAGTCAATGACACATTCGGCAACGGTCTCCCTACTCGCGGCCCACTGACGCCAGGCTTACTCGGTTATGACGACACTCTGCCGTTCCCTCGCCGAGACCTGACTGCTGCAAGACGAGAACTGGCGCAATCCCGCTATTCGCCAACTGAACACACTATTGAAATTCAATGGGTCTCAGAAGTGGGAAACACGGAACGCGTTGCGCTCTTGTTTCAGGAAAACATGGCGAACATAGGGATAAATGTCGACGTGACCAGAGCACCATGGTCACTAGTCCTAGACCGCGCAACGCAATCGGCAACGACACCCCACGCCAACACTGTCGACGTCGCCGCCTACACGAGCGACCCTGATTCAATCCTAACAGCAATGTTTCACAGTTCGAGCTCCGGCAGTTGGTCTGCGATGTCCTGGTTACAAGACTCAGCGATTGACGCACGCATCGAGTACGGCCGCGAATTGAGCAACCAAGACGATCGGGCACAACATTACCGAGAGCTAAGCCGTGATCTCATCGACATCCAACCGGCAATCTTCGGCTACCAAACGGCTACCGTCGTAGCAAAACAAAGTTACGTGGACGCGCCGCAACTTGACAACCCAGACGAAGCTATTCCCACCACCGGCGCGAACTATGTATTCCGGGAATACGCATTGCGTCGCTAGCCAACCTGAGACCGCTCCGCCGTCAACGACGCGCATCTTCTTGAAGGAAGCAGATCGAGACTGATACGCTCGACAGGGCAATTCATCCGCCGTTAATAACACCGAAGAAGGAATGTTGGAGTCAGCCGTGAAACGACGAGATTTTCTCAAGACAGTAAGTGCAGCGACCGCATCAGCGGCACTACCACACGCAGTCAGAGCTACCGCAGGTCGTCCAGAGAAACCAAATATTGTTTTTATCCTGGCAGATGACATGGGGTACGGCGACCTGACCCACCTCAACGAAAACTCTCAAATCGCCACACCAAACATTGATCGGATTGGACGAGAGGGGAAATATTTTTCGGATGCACATTCTCCTTCATCCTTGTGCACACCAACACGCTACGGAGTTTTGACTGGACGCTACTGCTGGAGAACCAGAGTTAAGTCCGGCGTGCTGTGGGGGTATAGCAGACATCTGATAGAACCGACGCGGCTAACGGTCCCGTCACTACTACAAGATCATGGCTACAACACCGCCTGTGTTGGCAAATGGCATCTCGGTATGGACATGCCTACGAAAGATGGTCGCGGCACTCGTTTGCCGCATACAGAAGCCGACCAGCGAAATTACCAGGCAGACATTGATTGGACAGGAACCATTCAAAATGGACCACTTGCCGTCGGGTTTGATCATTTTTATGGGATCTCTGCTTCGCTGGACATGCACCCTTATATTTACATTGACGGCGATCAGTTCGTTGGCGAATGTACAACCGAGCAGGACCTCTTGTTCGTGACGCGCGACTACCGACCCGCGCGCTACGCGGACAATACAGGGCCGTCACACGTTGATTTTGTCGCCGAGGAAGTACTGCCGCACATTACGGATAAAACTGTCGAATACCTAGACCAGCAATCTGCAGACACGCCGTTTTTTATGTGCATGTCCCTAACCGCACCGCATATCCCGATTGTTCCGTCAGCTGAGTACCAAGGCCGAAGCAACCTGGGAGCATACGGCGATTTCTGTATACAACTGGATGATTCGGTAGGACAAATTCTCGACACACTCGACCGTAAAGGCTTCGCGGAAAATACATTAGTCGTGTTTACCGCTGATAATGGTTGCGCGCCATACATTGGGATTGAAGAACTAAACGAACAGGGACACTATCCGAGTTACATCTATCGAGGTTACAAAGCAGACATCTGGGAGGGTGGTCACCGTGTTCCATTTCTCGCTCGTTGGCCAAGCAAGATCGAAGCGGGTACCCACTCTGGTGAAACGATTTGCCTGACAGATCTCTTGTCGACATGCGCCAGCATAGTTGGAGCCGAACTCCCCGATACGGCTGGAGAAGACAGTTACGACATCCTTCCAGCACTGTTGGGAAAGTCAACATCCGAACCAATTCGGGAAGCCACGGTCCAGCAGGCTTTAGACGGGTCATTTACCATCAGGCAGGGACGATGGAAGTTGGTAAACACGCCGAGTTCAGGTGGCTATGGAAACCTGAGTCCAGATGAAGTGGTACGCCAGAATTTACCTCCCATACAGTTGTATGACCTTGAAACTGATATTAGCGAAACCCGAAACGTCCACACTGAGTTTCCAGAGGTCGTCGAACGGTTAGGTACGTTACTCGAAAGCTACCAACAACGGGGACGCAGTACACCTTTCGCCAGCGTGCGTTGACCAGATCGCCTACACTGGTCCACTAGTTACGATTCAAGCAGACGCACTCACGGTTCGTTTTAAAGACTCGTGGGTTTCATTATGATCAAATAGATTTACGCTACCGTGTTTCCTCTTAAAGAAATTGTATTTACTCTTGGAAACAATCAAACCGAAGCAAGTTCTCGTCTTTATAGTGTTTGCGTGCGCACCACTGTTTATTTTCCAGTCAATGGTTTACGACCGACTGGAACAGACACTATCTGACCCAGCTCTTAGCGTAGCGGCTGTCAGTAAGGATTCCCGCCATTATGTGGAGATGGCCACGGCGTTTCACGAGGGCGACTGGTTTGAGGGCATTGTGGAACGCGCCCATCGACAACCCCTGTATCCCGCGCTGCTAGCGACGGCTATGGCGGTTGGCGCGGACTCTCTGCGGGGCTTGGCCGTCGTCAATATCCTTGTTGGCGGTCTCACGATTCTCCTCCTCCTTGGTATTGGACGGTGGGTATTCGCACGTTGGTGGGTCGGGTTGATTGGTGCATTGGCCTACGTGTCGAGTGAATTTATCATCGGGAACATTGGGGGGCGGCGCATGACCGAACCGCTCTACATTCTTGTTGTGACCACAACGCGCGCGTTTGCGTTGAAATACCTCGAAACGAATCGACTGGTCTACCTCCTTGGGGCATCGGCTGCGGCCGGGCTGGCCTACCTCACCCGTCCCAACGGACTATTTCTCTTCGTTGCA
>CAZDQD010000140.1:0-15791 GCA_964507425.1 uncultured Vicinamibacteraceae bacterium | reverse complement strand
TCTCAAGCACGCTTCTTTTGTGCCGCTGGTCAGTCGAGAAACGAAAACAACGTGTGGAGCATTTACCACCTCGGCTCGTGACGTAATGAAAGCCCATGTCCTGATGATGGGAAGTAACAATTTGCCGAGCGCTGAAGGACTCAAAGTGCTATCAGGCGTGCTGCGTCAACTAACATCCTAGTCGTCCAGCAGGCCACCTCGTGGCCTGTTCTCAATTGGTGGCAGGTACCCAGCCCCCGTGAACGTTGCCGTACGCATTCGCGGCCGTCGTGCAGTGATATTTTGCGTAGACCCACGGATTGGCTTCACCTTTTTCGACGAACAGCCACTGAACCTTCCGCCGTACGTCAGCAATGATCGCTGTTCCGCGTGTCGTTGAGTCGTCTACCAGTACTTCAAGCGTGATCACGCCGTTGCAGGGTGGCGACACGCGAGCGACGATTGGAAATGGAGGCTCCTCGGTATCGAACGATCCGTAACTGAGTGCGATGTGTTCGTCGTCTGGAGAAACCACTCCTTCGACAATGTCGAGAGAAGGACGCATCGCCCTAGCCTATGCCGACGGTAGATTTGACGCGAGTCATCTTGTCTTCTCCTCGTCTGGGTACCACCTGGGTACCACGGCGACCGTGTTCAGTGTTATACAAAGGCGACAACGCTGTGCGTAGTAAAACGCGTTTCGACAGAAAAAAGGTCGCCATAATGTTGCAAGCATCGTTTTTACGCCAGAAACAGTACGTTGTGCGTCAGTTGTGGCGCGTTTTGTTAATGTCTCAACAACTCTTGAATATGCAGCGGAGGGCTAGCGCGATTGACTTTTAATCAATGGGTCGTTGGTGCAATTCCAACCCGGCTCACCATTTTCCCTAATATGGAAGTACGCGACGGTTGTTTACGTCTCGTTCTTGTTCTTGCAACGCTCTCCTTGCCAGTGAGCACGCCCGCGCAAGTGGGCGAAACCTTCACGGCTTCTGTGACGCGCGTAACCGACGGTGACACCATCTCCGTGGTGCGACGTGGGACCACAGTCCGGATCAGATTGGACGGCATCGACACGCCAGAAACCGACCAACCCTTTGGGACCGAGGCGGCTGCATTTACGGCCGCACGCGTTTTGCAGCAGGAGGTCACAATCACCGTCCGTGACGTGGACCGCACGGACGGCTGGTGAGTCGAGTTCTTATCGCTGAAGTCGATGTCAGCGTGGCGTTGGTCACAGCTGGACTCGCGTGGCACTACGTCAGATACTCAGATGATCCGGTTCTGGCTCGTGCAGAAGCGGATGCACGTGCAGCCAAAATCGGGCTCTGGCATCAGACTTCCCCGGCGCCTCCATGGGAATTTCGACAACGCTCCAGAAATCGCTAACACTAGGAACCGTCGTAGAAACTACCCGACCGAACCTCCACAATAATTAACCGTAGACGTGGCGTAAAGGGATTATCGTGCACAGGTCGACTCACATTCCTTGTCCAGACTTCCATATAATGGCGTGTCACAGGAGGACGAACGTCGTCTAGCCTGAACGAATGGAAACGATAAACAACGAAACATCAGTCCTTACACTTCCTAAGGAGACAGGCATGAAAAAGGCGATCTTCAGCGTATTGTTCAGTTTAATTCTCACCGGTGTTGCGAGCGCCCAAGATGCGCCTCCACCACCTTGCGGCCCAAAAGGCGACTTACCACCGGCGCTCTCAACAAATGTAGCTTCGGATTCTCGATGTTTTGAAATTCGGATGTACACAGCGGATACCATGCGCAATGGTGGTGGCGATTACGCACTCGCGATCGATGAACTCCACCAAAGATTTCGTGAAGAAGAAATTGCCATTTTCGAGAAACACGGTGCAGAATTCATCGCGGCCTGGCAACGACTCGACAGTCCGGAAACATTGGTGTGGATGCTGGCCTATCGTGATCGCGCACATCGCACTGAAGTTTGGCAAGGATTCCTCGCCGACCCAGCTTGGGAAACGTTGCGAAACAAATACCCCGTTGGTGTCGACATCGAGTCATACATGATGAGCGCAACAGATTACTCGAACCTCAAATGACAGCTGACTGAACACTACGTAATTTCACGAGTTTTCGAGCGTTCGTAAATATCGGTATCCCTGCAGTTCTCGATCCTTACCATGGCGACTCAGCTGTTACAGCTGAGTCGCCTTTTCTTTTGGGTTGCGCCACTTTTCACCGAAAAGCCTTTTTTCGTCACGAATATTTTCGATAAGCTGCTCTTCTTCTATCAACTTAAAAAGGAGCGAATCCATCATGGCAGAACAACTTGGCACGTTTGCATTGAAACATACCGGCAACACCTATTTAAAAGAAGGCGATAACCTGGTGATTCGAGCGCATTTTGAAGGTGGTGCCGAACAATTTGGTTCCGGATTTGGTACCGTCAGTGCGACGCTTCCAATCGCAGATGCCGGCGCAACCAGCGGCACCTGCACCTATGCCGGCCAAAGTTTCCTCGACGACGGCACGACACTCGGATTTATCGCAGACGGAACATGGGAACAGACGCCTGGCGCGAAGGAATGGAAACTTACGCTCCACGCTGTGTCATCAACCGGTCAACGCATTCTCTCAATCGGCACAGTCAATCTCACCACCGGTTCCTTTGAGGGAGAACTTTTCACGGACGAATAACCACACTGGGCACTAAGGAATAACTCCGTCCAAACCCCTAGGGTGTCAAAATCGACCACACAGCATGTCGACTCGCTACACGTGAGCGCCCTTTTAGTTTGGGTTTAGCTCTATCTGAAGTACGACCAACGCCTGCTCGTTCATCAGCAATCAGAGTCGGATAAAAGTCGAGGATTAATAATCACGCCCTGCGAGGCTATTCAAGGTCGATGTTTGCCACTCAGACAACTGCCTTCGAAGACGGTCAACTACGTCAGGGTAACGGTCAGCAAGATTGTGAACCTCTCCCTGATCCTCACGTAGATTAAACAATTCTGTTTTTGCATTTGGCGCAGCATCAACGACGAGTTTGTGATCACCATCGATCACCACGCGGGGACCCGACAGGTCTGGAATATCAAACACGGGAAGGTGTACATTTTGGAAGTTTCGCGTGGGTATACCGTCCATTAATTTAACCAGAGGGGTCGTCCCTTGCTGTTGCTCTACGTCAATGTACGGGACAAGTTCCTGACCAATTAACGAGGCCGTATTGAAACTCCAGAAAAAGATCGGCCTCGGTCGAGATGTCAGGCCGCCATCGATCAATCCTTCAAGGTTTATACCATCCATCGGACGGTCCGGTAGAGACTGCCCAACAATTGCTGCGAGAGTTGGGAAGATGTCGCTCGTTACCGCATTCATTTCGCTTACCCGCGGCGTCGCTATCCGATTGGGCCACTCGATGATTCCGGGTACACGTATCCCGCCTTCATACATCTGCCCCTTCAAGCCTCGTAACGGAGATTCTGCGACGCCGCTCGCTGGTGTTCCGTTGTCACCGTTGTACCAGAGCAAGGTATTTTCACGGATGCCTTCATTGTCGAGGTGCGACCGGAGCTCCCCTATCGCGCGATCCATCGCTGTAATTTCTGCATAACGTTCCCTCAGCACATCGCGCAAAGGCCGGCGAATCTGTTCGCCCGTCTCATTCGATGTCAACGTCACGGATTTTTCTGAATACCGGTCAGGCAACGCATCGTAGAGCGCGAGATCACTCGGTAATCCGCTGTACGGCTCATGCGGTGACCCAAACCACAACACCACAAAAAAGGGCTCCGCCGCCTCTGCTGCATCCTCTATAAACCGAATCGCTTCTCGCACAAGCACCGCTGAACTTTCACCATCAAAGGAGTTATTCGGGCCGCCGTTCCGTGATAACACCGGGTTTAATTCAAAAAAATTATCGTGGGACAGCCATTCATCAAAGCCCATGGCGCCTGGACTGGTTGGGGATTCTGCTTTCACCGGACCGACATGCCACTTTCCAAAATGCGCAGTTCTATAACCGGATGCACGTAGCAGTTGCGCGATCGTAATTTCTTCTGGGCGCATTGACCAGTTCGGTGCAAATGTGCCGTACCGGTTGGGATGGCGGCCGGTGAGTACGCTCCCACGTGTCGGCGAACAATTAAAATGCGCCGCATAAAACCGATCGAGGCGCAATCCAGAGGCCGCCATTTCATCCAACACCGGCGTGTTCAAGTACTCGTGCCCGTTATACCCAGTCTCCTCCCATCCGTGGTCATCACCCATCAGCAGAACGATATTTGGACGGTCACCGCTTTGGGCGCCAGCTATCACTGGCAACAACACCGCATAAGAGGCGAAAACTATCACACGGGTAATCGTTGTCATCTGCATAGATAATCGCTCCGGGAACTAACACGCTCGTCAATGGTCATGATGCTACTCCGTGCACAACGACCGAGTCGTTTACTGAATACTCCGGGCATACAAATCCTAACCTTGATGCGACCTTTTTCACCTATTCTGTTCAAGCACATAGCGAGCGACTTGCTCATGCGTCGCAAACCAGACGTCATCAAAAGACTGAATATGCGAAATCAATTCCTCAAGAATCAAAATACGCGAACGGTGTCCAATGATATGCGGATGGGTCGTAAGCACGAACATAGTGCCTTCTTCATAGGCTTTATCAAACTCATCGATATATACCTGTAGTAATTCCCTGGGTGAGGTATAACTCGTGCCACGTGGATTTAAGAGTGGAGCATCATCAAGAATCCATTCAACCGGCAACTCTACAATCCCCGTCGCTTCGCCGTTTTCTAACAGCTCATACGGTCGATCATCCGCCATCAAGGAACTGTCATATAAGAACCCAAAACCACGAATAATTCGCAACGTGTTCGGACTAAAGTTCCACGATGGTGCTCGGTAACCAACCGGCCGCCGACCCGTCACTTCCTCAAGATAGTCTGTCGCTCTACCAACGAGATCGCGTTCCGTCTCAGCATCTAACTCAGTGTTTAATTCATGGATCCATCCGTGCACGCCAAATTCGTGTCGACCGGACTGTTGGATCACATCCACCATGTCCGGTTTGAGTATTAAGCTCACCGCCGGTATAAAAAATGATGCGGGGATAGCATGACGGTCGATCAAATCGACCACACGCTGCAAACCCACACGAGCACCATATTCCCCTTGCGACATCGCACCTATTGAGGGGGTGGCATTCCGAGCAAGCGTAATGGTGTCATTATCGACATCAAATGACAGTAATACCGCCACTCTGGCACCGTTTGGCCAATGTTCCGGTTGCAAACTACGTCCAGCCCGAACCCGGTTGGCTACTTGCTCGATTTCATCAACACTGAGCCCGACGCCCGGCTGCGGAACCTGAGCGCCGATAGGGGATGCACCCCAGAACAACAGCCCGCACATCCCCGCCACAATCAAACTGCACAGATGCTTTTGAAACACTTCTGCCCTCCCTGAAAACACCATTTGCCTACCAGCAGTCTAAACCGTAAGAATCCTACCGAAGAAACAATTAAACTCATATCAGAAGACCGTGCCACAGGGCACACCAACGCATAGTTCTGCTTGCTGAAAGGGCTCACGATGAAAATCCTAATTTTGGCTTTCGTTCTTAGTTTTGCACTCACCGGCACCGCCGCTGCCCAAGACACGCCGCCACCTTGTGGACCAAAAGGCGACCTCCCGACATCACTCTCGACAAACGTTTCTGGCGATTCCCGTTGTTTTGAAATTCGCATGTACACCGCGAATACGATGCATAACGGCGCCCGTGACTACGAACTCGCGATCGACGAGCTGCATCAGCGCTTTCGTGAGGAAGAAATCGCCATCTTTGAAAAACATGGTGCCGAAATCATTGCCGTGTGGCAGCGACTTGACGACCCTGAAACATTGGTCTGGATGCTGGCCTATCGTGATCGGGCACATCGAACAGAGGTCTGGGAAGGGTTTAGAAACGATCCCGCGTGGGATTCGCTCCTCGCGAAGTACCCGGTCGGCGTCGAGGCGGAAGTCTACATGATGAGCGCAACAGACTATTCTCCACTCAAATAGCGGTAAACATTCGACGCAAATGACCGGAACCGACAACGAAGGGACGTCGCGACAGCACACTTGTTGTCGCACGTCCTTCCGGAGGTCGACAACTCGCCTACCTCGGTAGACCCGATGTCTGAAAACGCAAGATCCTGTCGCTTCCGGCGATGCCCCCTATCCACAATTCATCGTCGACCTCGAGCGCCACAGTCCCGAGAATAAACGTCTCGTTTGAGGGGTATCCCACGAGCTGGTCAACAACCAAGCTGTCTGGGTCCACACGCGCCACTCGTGATTGCACTCCGTCGCATTCACCTTCTCGCAAACAGCGAAAGATGGCGTCAGCCGTTGGCCCGACGTGACCGGCCGCTAAGACAGACCCGTCTGGAGCAAAGCGAACGTTATCAATATGAAATCCCACATCCGCTGATTCAACCTCAACAGGGCTACGGCCACGCGAGATACGAATCAGCGATTGCGTGCCCCACCCTCCGATATACAACCACGCCCCATCCGAAGAGGCCTCAACACCGTTGGGTCCGTTCGTGAGGCTCCCGGGAACACGGCCCCACCCGCCACTCGGCTGCCATTCCCACAGTTCTCCTTCCGGTCGTTGAAAATTGGTCGCAACAAAACCGTCACCGGGCAACGCCGCAACCGAATTTAGTCCGACACCGGCTGGCGCCACCACGCAGCCGACCCAGGACGCCGTTGGCCGTTCTCCTCTGGTGTCTACTTCAAACACCTCGACCGATTCTCTCGCACCGTGGCCGACAACGTAGAGCGTGTGAACCCCATTACTATCTTCCCGAAGATTGATCCCGTGGGGTCGAAATTCCCGCGAGACAGGACCCGGACAGTCACGATAAATATCAATTGTCGATCGACTAGACGGGGCCTGAGATGGAAACAAAATACTTGAGCTGTGATCTCGCGTATCAGTGAGATACAGATTGCCACCATCGATCATGCTGGAAACAATCACCCAGGGAGAATCTGGAATTGCATATAGGTCCTCTGGGCTCACGGGCCCACACACATATTCGACCTCACCATCACCTTCACACTGCGCCGCCACCGATGTCGGAAGACACAGCAGGCCACACACCATCACACTCCAACCAAACCATCTCATAGCCATCTCCTCGCCGCGGCTCCAGATTCTTCCGGGAATTCCTCGCAATTAACTCTGAGTCGGAATGCGCGCTTCCTGCAGACGAATCACATCTTTGTTCGCGCGATAATAGGGTCCCGTGCTATTGAACTAGCGGTCAGCCGACGGATACACACGTTCGCCTGAATAATCCCGAAGCCCACAAAACCCTGCAGACCGAAACCCATGTTGCGTTAGCAATGCTGCGGCACGCGCAGCACGTCCACCGCCGTTTCAAGCGGTGAGGATCATCTTGTCTTTAGGCAACTCGTCAAGACGATCTTCGAGTTCTGCGATCGGAATATTGACGTATCCTTCCCGCGTCCCAAATTTCTCGAGCTCCCACGGTTCGCGCACATCGAGAAGCAGCACATTACTGTCAGCCAGCACATCATCCACCTCAGAGGCTTGCACTCGCTGCTCTTCCCCCACAGGCTCAGGCATATTCGCTGGCCGCCGAATGGTTTGTTCTTGCGCGATCGCCAAGACACCACCCGCCATAAACACAAGAGCAAGGCCAAACAACACTAGTCTTTGCATGTTCATTAGTCACCTCACACGTAAAAGCTACGGTAATACTAGCGTGAGTGCTACGAACCCGCACGTCCCCTACGCGCATAATCATCGGCCAACCGTTCAAGGTAAGCCAAAACACGGCGGGCATTCGTCCCGCCATCGCCAACACCCACACGAGATAACGACCGTACATCGACACGACCACCCTTACCTTGCGCACGAATACGAATAACAACATCGTCTATAAAACCGAACCAGAACGTCTCGTCACTCGCCTCTATCATCCCACTAGACACATCCGCGCCAAGTAATTCCCAGCCTGATTCGCGGGCAACTTGCAGAGCTCCTTCAAATGCGTCCTCCACCGGCAGTGAAAACATTAGCGGTTCCACCTCAGGATACGCACGCCGCTGCTGGGACGCCACCTCTTCACCCTCGTAATCCGTCCGGCCTGGGGAGTTCAGTATTCTGGCACGTACGAAGGCGGGCGGATCCTCAAAATCAGTCGTGACATCATGAATAGCCGGCGCATTCATCGCGCTAACAACGAAATTCACAGGCAGCAACCCAATGCAGAGACCAGCACCGAGTACGACTAGCGTCTGCCAATCAAATGAGACGCCACGGCCTAACAAAACTGCTCCGAGTGCCCCAATCGCACTAAGGACAAGAGCCATCGTCCCCAAGAACAGCATCCCCAACGCCAGCAATAACGAGGCATCAAAAACACGGTACAGCACAGGCCCCAGTAGGATGCCAATGCCACCAACCAACGCTGAATATCGTACAAATCGGACCATAGAACAGTTTCCGTTCCAATTTAGACTAGCATTCACAACCTCCGACTCGTCATGATCGCACGGAACCCCGTGACGGGAACCAGGACGGCTGTATTAGCAAATGCACATCTTTTCGCGTGTGGTCAACGCCATTCGTTCCAGTGCGGCCTACGCGGTCGTAACTATTTGGGTGATTCTGTTTGGACCTCTTGGGTTAATACTCACCAGATTCACCCGGCAAACACGGACTCTTTACGCGCTTGGTCGCGCTGGCGCCAGGCTCGGCCTCGCGATTGCAGGGATTCGATTCCACGTCACGGGCTTGGAACACGTGCAACATGATCGTCCAACTGTCTACTACGCGAACCATACGAGTAACATCGAGCCCCCGATAATCTTTCTCTCTTTAATCAGTACGCATCCTCAACTCAAAGCTGTCTACAAAGCTGAACTACGCACAGTATTTCCGATTCTCAGAACCGCGTTTGATGTCGCAGGATTCGTCCCGATCGACCGGAGTAACCGCGACCAGAGCATCAGCGCCCTACAGGGCGCCTCCGACTCGATCCGGAGCGGCAATTCATTTCTGATTTTTCCGGAAGGAACACGTAACCGTGGCGACGGTCTTCTTCCTTTTAAAAAAGGAGGGATCGTCATGGCAATCATGGCCGACGCACCGTTGGTGCCTGTCGCGGTTCGAGGCGCGAGAACCGCGATGCAAAAAGGAAGCCTCTTTATCCGCCCTGTGACAGTTCACGTAACTATCGGAGAGCCGATAGTAACAGCCACGCGCACGCTTGATGATCGCGACACAGTGATCCAAGACGCGCGCAATGCGCTATTCGACCTTCTCTTAAAATCTTAAGACTGCCTCCTGCACAGCGCGCCCTATCTTTTGCAAAATCATCGCCACCAACACCACACATGAGTATCCGCTAGACCAGCAAGAACCACAACAACACTGAAGCCGTGGACAACTGCCAACCAAGCTGCGTCCAATCCCGAACCAATACGACTGCAGCGGTCATGATCAGAAACGCGGCCACCAACAGATACCAATACAACTCGGCGAATTCTTCTTGTCGCTGTAGGACACCTGTGGAGGCCTGCTGGATGTCGGCCAATATGTTGAGCGCGATCGCGTCATCCGATTCTGAACCAAGCTCATAATAGGCGCCACCACCTGCCTGCGCGATCGCACGTAAGGATTGCCGATCCAGCGACGAATACACCGGTGGTTCGGGCTCCTGATACCGCCTCGGAGGCGGTTGCGGTATGAACCCACCTTCTGCCGTTCCGACCCCAATGACATACACTCGAATGTTCCTATCCTGCGCCATGATCAACGCCCGGTCGACCTCGCCGCTCCACGACTGGCCATCCGATAGGACGACAAAGGCCTTTGCGCTCGCCCGACGGCCGTAGAGTTCCTCGTCCTTATCGATCATCTTCACACCCCAATAAATCCCGTCTTCAATGTTGGTATCCCAACTGGTATCGTCGCGGATTTGAAAAGGCGATTCCTTGTCTAGATAATCCAAAAAGAAGAACAGCGCGTTCGGGTCGCGCGTTAACCGCACTTGTGGCGCCGCACGATGCGCAAAGAGCGCCAGCGCCACACGCTCATCCCGCCAACTCAGCACCTCAGCAAATGTACGCAGCCAACGAACCGAACGCTGCCAGCGGTCCGGAGCAACATCATCAACTCGCATTGAAGCGGAACCGTCCTGCAGGACGACAAAATCGACCCCAGCTGTTTGCGTCACTGACAACAACACCTGGGGTCTCGCTAACGCACACACGAGCAACGCACTCGCGACAATCAGCATGAACCAAAACGATAAGCCACCAGCCATCGGGAACCGCTCTCGCACAGGGACGATTCGCTGCTCGCGCAATTGGCGAATTTCTCGTCGTCGTTTCCCAAACTGCCAAAACCAACCGACAAACAGTACTGCCGGCACCGCCAGCAGCCACAAATAAGCCGGTTCAAGAAAACGAAGGGTCGTCACTAGCCTCTCTTTTGTATGCGCCCGCCGGCACCAAGGGTCGGTGATTCATCCATCTCAGGGTCGACATCACGTTGCACAGGAATGTAAATCTTGATCTCTTCGAGATCCGAATCTTCAGGCGTTTCGCCTTCTAGCCCATGAGGCGTTTGGCTACTTACTGGGATTTCACCGCCAGACGCAATATCCGCACGTAACCGCAAGAGGTACTCATAGTTATGTGCAGCATCTTGATGATCCGGACTGTCCTGTAACACCCCTAAGTACACGCCAATGGCACCATCCAACGCCTGCAACACTTCTGCCGTCTCCGACCGCCGTTCCAGCCCAGCTCGATACGCCGCATTGGCCAACACAAACTGGAGCTCGAGATTGCCACTTACGGCTGGGTCACTTGAATCTGAGTAGTCCGCCAATAGACTTCCATATTCACCGCGCCAATACCTTAACGTCGCTCGTCGGGCTGTGACGGCCGCACGTGTGTCACCAAATAACCAAGGCAACGTATCAGCAACGTCCAGGTAACTTTCCAAATCAGCATAGGCTACCTCCGGCCGAACAAGTTCAAACGTGGAAACCTGTTGCTGCGCGCGTGCCACACGCTGGTCGATACCGCTCGTCACAAATAGGCCTAATGCAACGGTCCCAAGCACACCTGCGACAATTAGGTAATTAAACACAACACGCATTATGGAAACCTCCGTAAACGTCGAACGCTTAACGTCATCACCAATGCCAGCAACCAACACGCCACCGCCGCTAACACGAACGGTTGGAACTGCGGTTCATGGGCAACATACCGTTTCACGCGGAGTCGCCCCTTCGCCAACTCATCAATCTCGTGAATCGCCGAAAGAATCGCCGTCTCATTTTCGGCGGGAAAAAACTTTCCGCCGGTACGTTCAACCGCCAGTTTCCACTGTTGGTCTGAAATTACCTCCCCAAGTGTCTGATTGTAGGCCGTACGAATGAAGTAGACGGGGATGCCGTTGTCGGCTGCCTCCTGCATAATGGCATCTAGGGTCACGTCTTCGAATCGTGCGTACGTATCCTGCCCGTCGCTAAAAATCACCATAAGATTTCCCGTGGCTCCAAGGAAATCAAACGTGCGAAACAGTTGTACACCGCGACTCACGGCCTGCATGATGAGTGTGCCGTGATCCGGAAATCGACGATATTCTTCAGGCGTGCCAATGAGACTAATACTTAAAAGAATATTTTCGTAATCATTCGTGAACGGCGTCACGATATAGGCTTCATTGCCAAATTGCACCAACGATACGAGGTCTTGATACGGTCCTTCCATACGCCGTTTCACAAAATATTCAGCGGCTGACACATTCGCAAGAAACGTATTGCCAGCTGACAGCTGTTCCGTCGCGAACGCTGTGTTCATGCTGAGCGATGCGTCAATCATCATGGTGATGCGGTGGCCGGGATAAGTTTCGACCTCCTCAACAAGTGCGGTATGGGGGTCCGCAATGCCTACGACAAGAAATCCAAAGCCGATCACAAACAACACAAATGCTGCATGTCGAAACGGCCTCAGATACCGTGGTGGGACCAATCGACGTGACAACAACGCGGGTAACGTGATCGACACCCTGCCTGCCCGTCCCCGTAAAACGCGATACAGAAGCACGCTCGCCGTCACACCAACAACACCCGCAGTGAGAAGTACGGCTTCATTAACACGCAGCAGCGTGAAGTCACCGACCTGAAACGACATCAATTCAGCGAAAGTGTCGACGAGAAGCGTGACAAGTTCGCTCACCGCAACCTCACGAGCGCACGCACGTCATTCCAGTATCGTTCCAGCATTCGTCGAATTGGAAAGTGTCGCGCCACCAGCGTCTTCATGACGCTGATGCCCAGAACGAGTTCCCGGTCTAGTGCTTCAGCGTCCAATGACTCGGCACCATAACGAGCCACACTGAACATACCAAGCCCATCGCGCACTAACGCAACCATGTCTCCATCCAGTGCGATGTTTGCATGCGATGCTGCGAGTTCCTGGTTAAGGCGTTTAACGGTCAACGGTGACGAGACGCGTAAGCGCGTCGAACTAAACAAACTCCGCGAGACAAGCACCTCTCCCTCGCCACCGGACTCCTGTTCGTTAGGTGTCGCCTCTCGCTGTGCCACCGGCAGCGATACGGCCAAAGCGCCGGCCACACGAAACGCAGCCAGCCCACGAGCCACGAGAGCCGGCGTCCAATCATTGGTTTGTCTCTCACGTTGCACAGACGTAATGTGGTCAAGTGTGGCCCGCGCAATCCCCCAATCGGAAGCCCACGGCACACCAGTGTCGACACGCCCCTTCCACTCCCGGTGGGCCACTAATACCGCAGCTCCGAACGCGATCAACGCAAACGCACCGAACACCATACCCGCAATGTTCACGACACTTGCACGAAACAGCCTCGCTTCAGCGTCACCGAATGTATCCGTTGGCAGTTCGCGAATATCACTGGCGTTCGTTGGTACGAGCGACAATACGCGTACTGATTCTGCTGGCAACAAATAGGTCAATTCGCGGCCTTCCGCCACGACACCGGTCGGCAACGTTCGCTCAATTCGATACCTCAGCTCAAGCGGCGGCAATTCAACATCGAGTCCGAAATAATCTTCCCCAATCAGTCGCAGTGAGTACCGGTATTGAAAGAAGCGTCGTGGCCCTTGAACAAGGTCTTGATACCGTTCGCCATCGATCACTTCAAACGGAGACACTCCTAACGTTTCCGGATCAAGCCAGGAGACATCCACCACGGCCCGCGCCTCGTCTGTCTCGACAATACTGCAGGTCACCTGCATATCAAATTGCTCGCCGACATGCACGGCATTCGCTCCAACGCGGCGCCAACACTCGATCGCGTCGACCTCAACAGCGCTCACACTGTCCTGCGCACGTATCGACAACGAACCTGACATCACCAAAAGCGCACACAACAGCCAGACCCGTCCGACACCCACTATTTCCTCATTCTCCTAGTCGCCAGAAAATCAACCAGTTGCTGATGAAACGTCTCCTCGTTGGACTGAAGTCGCAACACTTCTAAGCCACGTTGCTTGATGGCCGCCTCAACAGCGTCCTGCCACGACGCCACGCGCGTGGAAAGTTGCGTCAAGTCATCACCTGACAACATCGCCTGCTCTCCCGTCTCTACATCAACCGTCTCAATCCAACCCGACGACAACGCTGGCAATTCAAACGCATACCGACTATCAACAAGCACTACAAATACATCGTGCACGGCATGTAGCTGTGACAACTCATCGAGAACCGTCTCGTATCCATCAAATAGAAAATCTGAAACAAATGGCACCATCGACGTCTGCCGCAATAAGCCAGCAAAGCTCTGCTCCATTCTGGAGAGATCGTGTTGCCTACGCCCCAACACCGCGTCCTGATAGGCCTCTAAACAATGAATCGCGTGGTTCTTTCCAATCCGCGGCCGAACGCTAATCTGTCGCGACTTCACATCAAAGGTCACGAGCCCGACTTTGTCCTGAAAAAATGCAGCCGCTAACGCTAACGTCCCCACCGTACGCGCAATGACAGTCGCAATCGAGACGCCGTTCGCCCCACACCGTGTTGAAAGCGAGATGTCACCGATGATCACGATCGTCGCCGTGCTTTGTTGTTCAAAGTCACGCGTTACCAGCGGACTAAAATTGTTCAACGTCGACTGCGACCAATCGATTGACGATAAGCGGTCGCCTGGTTCCCAATCACGGAGCCCGACAAATTCGTATCCCTGACCGTCCAAGACGCTTGGGTGGGCACCCGACATATATTCACGCATGCGTCGTACGACCACGAGGTCGATATCTTCAACTTCCGTCCAGCTAACAAGGTTCTCTCCCGCTGCGACTGTCACGGTATCGGCACCTTTTCAACAATGTCATCAATAATGTTCTCGACCGTAAGGCCTTGCCCCCCCGCATGCGGGGCCAACCAGATGCGATGACCCAAAACGTATTTCGCAAGTTCCTGAACATCCTCCGGATACACCTCTGAGCGGCCACCCGCCAGCAGCGCCCAGACCTTCACCAACCGTCCCCAACAAATGGTCGCGCGCGGAGAGCCGCCTAGGTCAACGTAGCGCTCCACCAACTCTGAGGGCGATCGCTCACGCCACTCGGTCTCTGGGTCATATGGACGAGATGCAGCCACCAACCGTTGAATGTATTTCGCCATCGCGTCGTGCAGGTAGACTTGTTCACCAACAATCCGTCGCAACTGCACAACGCGCTCTTTCGACATTAAGCCGGTCAGCGCCACCTTCTTAAAGTCAAAATTCACCAGCTTTTGCTCTTCTTCTGGCGGAAGGTACCCAATGTTCACCATGATGGCGAAGCGATCAGTCGCCGCTTCAGACAAGGGAAATGTGCCTTGACCGAGCTCAATTGGATTCATCGTCGCTATGGCAAAACTGAAAGCAGGCAATTGATACGTCGTTTTACCAACCGTAACGGTCCGGTCTTGCAGTCCTTCCAAAAATGCACTCTGCGACTTCAACGGTATCCGGTTGATCTCGTCCAGCAGAATAACTTCTGCCGATGCTAACGGGCCGAATTCGGTAATGAATTGTCCTGTGGCCGGATTAATCATTTGAAATCCCACAACTTCCGTCGGCTGTAGGTCAGCCCGCCCCTGAAGTCGTGCGAACTTGGCTCCACTAATCGCCGCGAGAATGACACCAAAGAACGTCTTGCCCACACCTGGCACCCCACGTAGCAACAGATTTCCCGCATTAACCTGACGGTCCTGGTCGGCGTCGTAGGTCGTAGGTATCTCAGACAACAGGACCGTATTCGCGAGCGCCTTTTCTCGCTCGTACCCAACGAGCGCCTTCGCGCCCTCCGCAACAATGGCCTCATGAAAGTCGATGGTTTCTCGTAAATCGGCCTGCATCGTTAGCTCGATCCTACTTGAAAAGACCGAAAGAACTGGCTACTCGCCATCCGGACTACGTATTCGTCCTTGCAACACACGCCAAAAGTCACACTCGCCAAAAAATGTCCAAAAACATTCGCTGTGTATACTTATTTAGTTAGGCAAACCGGACGTCCCCATCGTCTAGTGGCCCAGGACACCGGGTTTTCATCCCGGCAACAGGGGTTCGATTCCCCTTGGGGACGCCACTTTTTCCTCGCCCTGAATTTGTTTCATTAACTTGTTGAAAGTAAATGCAGTTGGAGCGGTTCGAAACTTCTCGCCATCATGAGCCAACCCTGCTGGAAATAGCATCGCCTGAAGTTCCTCCTTCTGGTGCAACCCCGCCTGTTCCCACAGCTGTGCTGCACCGAAGA
>CAZDQD010000139.1:0-5331 GCA_964507425.1 uncultured Vicinamibacteraceae bacterium | reverse complement strand
GTCGTTAAGAATGAAGACCGTGCGCTAGAACTATCCTCCGTAACCTGACTACACAACCCAAGTAATGTCACACGTCCATTCGCTAATGGGTCTTCTGACCCACTTTCCGCGAGCAGAAGTGACGCGCGAGAATCCTGCTGCAAATTCCGCGTGTGCTCAGCCAATGTGCTGACAAGAAATACCGGGTTGCCCTTGTCAAACGCGACAGTCACAAACGAACCGTACGGATATCCCACCGGGTCCGCTGCAAGTGTGCACAACGTACCGGTAGTGAGCTGAGACACTAAGGTACGTGCCCGTTCTGCATGTGTGGGTGTCGGAACGGTAACATCGTACAAGGGCTCCGGCGCATCTCCGGAGGGTCGCGCATGGGCATCAGTCATCATTTGTTATTCCAGCCTCTTGTTGCAAAAGCCAGCCGCTGTGGCCAACCCGTTCTGTCAAGTCGGGGAGTGTACTCCAGCTGCCAGACCAGGCGTTTATCGATCTGCGAGTCTGAACACAACTAGCCGTTCATTGCCGCGTGGTTCACCAGCGGCTGGTGCAGACACATTCACTGCTACATACTGCGTACCGTCCACGCCTTCGTAGGTGATGGGAACCGCCTGCACGTTGTAATCAAAGGTTGCAGACCACAGTTCCGCACCCGTACGAGAGTCAAACGCCCGAACCGTGCGGTCCGCTGTCGCCCCGATAAACACCAGTCCCCCGGCCGTGACGATCGGACCACCCTCAGCGCGGCTACCAACGTTTTGCTTATCTGGGGAAAGTAATGCTTCGGTTCCAAGCGGAACTTCCCATGCGATCTCTCCCGTACTCACATTGACCGCGAACAACCGCGCCCACGGTGGCTTGAAACAGGGCAATGCTCCGGTCCGAACTCCGTCATCGTCGAAGAGTGGCGCTTCAAACGGTGGCCCCGGCTCCCGAACGTATGGCACTTCCGAGTCTGTGTCCGGACCATATTCCGGGTTCTCCTTCAACCAGCCGTTCAGTGGCCGTTCTTTAGAGTTGACGAAGATGTAACTCAGTTCAGGATCGTACGCCGTACCACCCCAGTTCACGCCGCCTTGCATACCGGGAAAGACCAACGATGGTGGTGTGCCGTCTTCCTGCAGACGCATCGGCGTGTACGGTCCTTCGTTGTAATAGTCAACGGCGTCCCATAGTTCTCGACACGCCGCAGCATGTGCAGTTGTCGTATCGTCCGCCGTCACAATATCGTCACGGTCGAAGCTAACCCGTGCCAATGGAGGTGGCTTTAGCGGAATTGGCTGCGTCGGGGAATAATGTTCGCCCGGCACGTTACCTGCTGGTACAGGACGCTCCTCTACCCCATATATGGGTTCACCAGTCTCGCGGTTCAGGATGAACATATACGCGGATTTGCCAACCTGCGCCAATGACGGAATCCGTTGTCCGTTTCGCTCAACGTCAAACAAGACCGGTGCAGGAGGCAAATTGTAGTCCCACAGATCATGATGGATATTCTGGAAATACCACTCACGCACACCTGTCCGAATATCGACCGCTACCGTCGTGTTGCCAAAGAGATTGTCGCCAGGGCGGTCGCCACCATAAAAGTTCGCACCAGGACTGCTCACTGGTATGTAGACAAGGCCTCGCTCCTCATCCACGGTAAGAGTGAACGCCCACACGTTGTTGCCAATGCGGTTCCGCCAGCTCTCACCCTCCCACGTCTGATTTCCAAAGTCACTTTCCTGCGGTATCGTGTGAAATTCCCAGCGTAATGCTCCGGTTGCAGCATCAAGCGCACGCGGATAAGGATATGTGGGCGCTCCACCACCCCGAGGGTGGTCAAGATGCGGTGCGATGTGTGTTTGTCCGGGCCCAAACACGTTGGACCCTAGTATCAGCGTGTCGTCATAGACCACAGGCACGCCGTTATAGGGCACGCGCAGTTCAGCTTCGCCCTGGTTCCCAAAGGTCACATCGCGTTCGCCCGTCTCCGCGTGTAACGCAATTACCCTATCTAAACTGGTAAAAAATATGCGCGGCCCATAGGCGTCGTTTCCTGGTCCATAGGCCACACCGCGGAAGGACGCCAACCCTTCACTTAACTCGTGTCGCCAGATCTCCTCGCCTGTCTCTGGTCGCAAGGCGACTACCCTATTTCCTGCCGCCAGATACATCACACCGTCCACGACGATGGGCGTGACCTGTTGAAAAAGTTCCGCAGGACTCGGCCCTTCAATAAGTTCACCATCTGGATGAAACCTGTACGACCACGCCTCCTGCAAGGATTGAACCGTTTGCGTGTTGATCTGGTTGAGCGGTGAGTACCGCGTTCCGGCTAGGTCGCGGCTGTATGTTGGCCAGTCGGCATCGGCACCGCGCTGGGACTGCTGCATAGTCATTGGCACACTGAAAACCACCAGCAGCAGCAAGACCAACAGAAGCCGCACACTACGTCGCGCCATGACACTGCTAGCCTACTGCGATACGACTGGTGATCCAAAGGTATTACGGAAACGACGCCATCCTAGTATCGGCACACTTCTCTTGTTAAGATTTCGTCCCTATATCAAAACAATTTTTCTGGAGGGCGATCATGTTATTTCACGTCACTTGGCAATTCCATAACCCGTCTGAGGAAAGTCAGAAGCGTACGCTGAGCCTCTTTCAAAAGTGGACACCGGGCCCTGGTCAGTTCCAAGCTTTCTACGGTTTCGTGGACGGCACAGGCGGAGTAGCGTTCATTGAAGCCGCAAACGCGGCTGATCTCGCAAAAACACTTTCACCGTGGACAGCAGACCTGACATTCACAACACAGGCTATCCTTCCGATCGAAGAAACTGCTGCAATCAACGGTGAAGGGCTCGCCTGGCGAGATGCGAACTAACGGTTCCGTCTAATCCGGTCACACGCCCCGATAATCACCTGCGCGTCTTTGGCACCTCGGTCACATGAGACCGAGGTGCCGCTCCATAAACATGTCATAGTTGAGGAGAGGAACTACCGTGCAACAGAACATCACGCGACTCGCGGTGTCCATCGCGACAATACTCTTTGTTACTGTGCCCGCCATGGCACAACAACGCCCGGACTTTCTGTTTGGACGTCCCGGTAATTCCATTGCGATCCGTGGACAATGGCATCAGCCGCGTGCTGCCAGCGACCTGTACGATTTCGTTACGAAAGAACTCACACTCGAAAAGGACGACTTCAATGCCCCTGGACTTGCGGTCGATTTCGGATTTTCGCTGACACCGAGGGTCGATTTTCGGACCGGGATTGATTTCACCAGTGCATTCGCCCGAACGGAATACCGAGACTTCACGGAAGGTGGTCTCGCGATCGAGCAGGATACAAGAATGCAACAACTCGACCTCGTCGCCAGTATCGTGTTTGCCCTGACCCCACGCGGCCGAGCTATCGGACAGTACTCCTACATCCCCAATCGTGTAGTTCCCTACATTGGTGCCGGCGGCGGGGTCATGCGCTATCAACTTGAACAGGAGGGCGACTTCGTTGAAACCAACGCGCAATCGGCTTACTACCTCGATATTTTCTCTGAGCGGTATGTATCCAATGGATGGACCACGAGCACGCATGTCTTTACCGGACTCGATGTGCGATTAACCCCGAACGTTTTCCTTACCGGTGAACTCCGCCAGATCTGGGGAAATGCAGAGCTTAAAGGGGGTTTCGTGGGCTTTGACCCCATTGATCTGACAGGCCTTCGCATTGCAGCTGGCATAAAGTTCGTCTTCTGACAGGTAGTTGTAGTACAAAGGAGACAGTCATGAAACGCATGAAAGGGATTTTCGTCGCGACGTTCGTGATACTCGTACTGCAAGCAGTGCCAGTACCGGCCCAGGTCTTGGCAACGTCTACACCCAACCTCTCTGCGACGGAGCGTGACCCGCGGTGGCTCCCGTGGTTAGGGTGCTGGCAACTCAAAGAAGAGCAATTCGAACGGGTGGCTGATCGAGGGGCCCAAGCACCAGACCGTACCTTCGTCTGTATCACTCCGCCCACCGGTGAAACCGGCGTCATCTTAAAAACCGAAGCCGATGGGCAGGTGCTCGTTGAACGCACACTTGTTGCCAACGGCACGCAACGCCCGGTCACGGACGGAGATTGTCACGGATGGGAAGAACGCAGCTGGTCAATGGATACGAGACGACTGTTTACTCGGGCGGAACTGGACTGCGGCAACGACAGCGTTCGGCGTGTTAATGGCATCAGTTTCTTCTCAACATCATCAACCTGGGTCGACATGCAGCTCGTCTCGGTCGGTGAACGGCAGCATCTCGAGATTCGGCGCTATGGCCCCGTCAGTGCAACGACGCGCCAAGAGCTCGTGGGCCAAGCCGACACGATATCAGCCACACCCGACGACATTCGCCAAGCCCGTCGCACAAACGCAGAAGAACTCAATCTGGTGAGTGTGCAGGAATCGGCTCAGAAAGTGGACCCGCGCGTGGTTGAAGCAATGCTGACCGAGACAAAACCGAAGTTAGCCCTCGACAGTAAAACCTTAATCACGCTCGACAATGTTGGCATCGACGGTGGTGTCATCGACCTACTCGTGGCGCTCGCCTATCCGGAACAATTCGTGGTCGAGCGGCGGTCGGCCGGTGGGAACAATGGTGGTGGCCCCCGCTGGTACAGTGGAGGCTATCGGTCTCCGTACTACTATGACCCCATCTGGTATAACGACCTCTATCCCTATTACTACACCCCCCTCGGCTACGGTTCCTGGGGGCGAGCATACAGCCCATACTTCTACGGCGGTGCTCTCAGTCCCTTCGTTGTGCTCCGAGACAACAGTTTCATGCGGACTGGAAGAACTGCCGCAATCGTTAGTCCTAACCGCGGTTACACACGGATCGTTCCGCGTGCGGGTGGCGTCAGCGGCGGGGGCACCAGGTCGGGCAGCGGTGGTGGCGGTAGCGTGAGTGCACCACGACCCCGTTCGGGAGGATCATCAGGCGGTACACCGCGCGTGACAAATGGTGGGTATTCACGTGGCGGCGGGGGCGGCGGTGGCGGTCGGCGCGCAACCCCTCGTCAGTAACGGTTAGCCGTCAAACGTTACTTCGAACATTTTCGGCCAGAGCTTACCCGTAACATAGAAGCGTTGGGTCTCAGGGTGGTACGCGATGCCGTTGAATTCTGCAGCTCCTCGTGCTTCCTCAGCCGTCAGTAGTCCCGTGGCATCGATGTACTCCGTAACGCGACCGGTACTCGGATTGATACGCACGAGAAAATCGTCGGTGTAGACGTTCGCGTAGACGGCATCGCCAACACACTCCAGCTCATTTAACTGATACAACGGCGTGCCTCGAAGCGTCACGTCAACGC
>CAZDQD010000138.1:0-13992 GCA_964507425.1 uncultured Vicinamibacteraceae bacterium | reverse complement strand
CTGGAAGATGCGGCTCATGGAACCGAGGCAACGTTACAGATTCCGCGTGACGAGACGTGCGACGACTGTCGCGGAACCGGCGCGATGGCAGGAACAAGCCCAGAACGATGCTCACAATGCGGTGGACACGGACAGGTGCGTTACCAACAGGGATTTCTTACGGTTGCCCGAACCTGCGACCGCTGTCGTGGCGTCGGAAAAGTAATCACCAACCCCTGCAACGGCTGCAATGGTCGTGGACTAATTTCGCGCGAGCACAAGCTCACTGTCAAGGTGCCAGCCGGAATCGATACAGGACAAAGACTTCGGCTACAAGGTGAAGGTGAACACGGCCCCCATGGTGGTCCCACGGGCGACCTCTATGTCGTAATTGACGTCCAGGAACACAAGATATTTCAGCGAGAAGAGAGTAACCTGTACTGTGAAATACCCGTCACCTTTCCGACGCTAATTCTAGGTGCGGAGATAGATGTCCCTACGCTCAATGAAAATGAAAATGTAAAACTCAAGATCCCCAAAGGCACACAAGTAGACACAAGGTTACCAATCCGCGGAAAAGGATTGCCCCACGTGTCTCGTAGAGGTCGTGGCGACCTGATCGTCCAGATCAAAGGCGCTGTACCTACCGAAGTTTCTGAAGAACAAAAAAAGCTTATTGAAGCGCTCGATAAAACGATGCCAGAAAAATCCTTTAAGCCACACGATCGCGAAGCGGAAGATCAGGAAAGGCCGTTTTTTGATCGCGTAAGGGATATTTTTGGCTAGCCTGAGCCACCGTCGCCACCACTGGCCAGCCTTAGATATCACACTACCGTCTGTTCCGCACTCACTTTTATACACGTTAGATGCACTTATTGATGACTACGACGTTTTTGCAATCGAAGAAATGGACCAGACTACCGAAGATCCCACAACGTCGACCAACGTACGGCGCGTCTATTTTTCCTCAGCTTCTGCTCGAAACGACGCAGCTTTGACGATTACTAACAAGCTTGGCAACAAAGGCGTTCAGACGACTAGTGTCGACGTCCGGGATGAGCGATGGGCAGAACGTTCTCAACGAGCGCTTAACGCAATTTCCGTCGGTAACATCATTGTCGCTCCTCCCTGGGACAAACCCGAGACCAAGGATAACGGGCCGTTTACCATCGAAATAGAACCCTCCATGGGGTTTGGTACTGGTCATCATGAATCTACTCGACTCTGCCTCAGAGCCCTACAACATTACAAGTCATCTGTGGCCGCGAGCAGCCAACTACTAGACATCGGCACTGGGTCAGGCATTCTCGCAATTGCAGCTTGCAAACTTGGCGCGCGCGCCATACTAGCCGTCGACCGAGACGAAGATGCGCTGGCTAACGCATCCCGCAACATTAGTGCTAATGAGGCCACCAAATACATCACGCTAGCGAAGTCAGACCTCTGTTCCCTTGAAAACACAGAAGCAGATTTCGTCATGGCCAATCTCGCGCTCGCAGTTTTCGAGCATCACAGTAATCACATTGCACATCAAATGAAGCCCTCCGCATTGCTGGTTGCTAGCGGCTTAACACGAGAAGACGAAGAAGGAGCTCGTCGGTATTTTTCACCTAACTTTGATGTTCTAGACCGCATCGCCGAAGGCGCATGGATCGCACTCATCATGAAACGGCGGCAAAATAGATAGGCAGTGAAGAATGAACACCCTCCACCGCTTCTACGCACCTGACCTCAGCAATGAAGGTGATGTACTGCTTCTCTCGATAGAGGAGAGTCATCATCTAACACGCGTGTTACGACTCCCCTACGGCACGTCCGTAAGACTTTTCGATGGTTGTGGCCGAGAACACCTAGCCACTGTCAAGCACAAAGACGCCAAGAACGTGAGTGTTGAAATTGGCGCAGCTATTGAAGTGAACACCGAGTCGACCGTGCAAGTAACACTGGCTTTCACGACCTTAAAAGGACGTAAAACAGATCGAATCATCCGCGACGCCACCATGCTCGGCGTCACAGCGATATCGCCGATAACTACAGGCCGATCACTCAACAACGTCGTCACCCTCAAGGACCAGAACCGGTGGCGTAGTATCTCAGTCGCATCTGCCAAGCAATGCGGACGCACCGTGATTCCCACCGTTAATGAAATTTCATGCTTTCCGGAGTTCTTAGATACTGCCAACCGCATAAACGATCAAAATCTCATACTAGTCGAACCTTCCTCCGGTTCCCTCGACATAGACATCAAGACATCAGAATCCCTGCGAGACATAGTCAGGCCAGATACCGCATGCATCCTGGTTGGACCGGAGGGCGGCTGGACGTCTGGTGAAATAAACCAGGCGATAGACTCCAACTTCAGTGCTATAACGCTGGGACCTCGAACACTTCGCTCAGAAACTGTCCCGCTCGTAGCTTTGGCAATACTTCGTTTCGTCTGGGCAGACCTCTAACGCACGCGCGTTATACTTTGTCATCCGGCATGCTCTTCCGCGGACAAAAAGTTGGGAAATACGAGATTCTGTCTCCGCTTGGAAGCGGAGGGTTTGGAGCCGTGTACCTGGCCAAGGACACGTGGATCGATAAGGAAGTTGCGATAAAAGTACCGCACAAACAAAATCTCAACTTCACCGAACTTTTGCGGGAACCGCGTCTACTCGCAGCCCTCGATCATCCCAACATCGTTTCCATCACAACTGCAGAAAAAGAAGACCAGCTGTTCTTTATCGTCATGGAGTACGTAGAAGGTAAAACTCTTGACGACCTAATTGTAGAGAACGCACCCCTTGAAACTTCCACCGTCGTTAACTACACAAAACAGATAGCCAGCGCCGTCGACCATGCTCACCAACAGGGGGTCATCCACCGCGATCTACGACCTCCGAACATGCTCATTTCGGGATCAGACGTACTAAAAGTGACGGATTTTGGCACGTCACGCTTCCTCGAAATTGCGGCACATGGAACAACGGTCATCGGCAGTCCTCCCTACATGGCCCCGGAACAATTCGCTGGCAAGGCTGTTTTCGCCTCTGATCTCTATTCGTTGGGAATTACGATGTACCAGATGTTAACTGGTGCCCTTCCCTACAACGCGCCGGCACCGAGTGACCTCGACAAACTGATGCGCGGTGACCTTGTACGCCCTCCACGCGTACGGAACCCTGACGTGCCAAAGTTTCTAAACGACATCGTTATGAAAGCACTAGCACCAAAACTTTCGATGCGTTATCAGCGTGCATCCGAACTTCTTTTAGACCTCGAAGATACCTATGGCGACGGAGCTCTACATGTCCCATCGTTGGATGCGCTGCCCTTAACAGCTCAACAAGACAATCCAAATCCAAACATTAGACACAACCGAAACGAATCAGACCAACACGATTCCGGTGGATTTTGCTGGCAGTGCCACAAACCACTGCACGCACGAACTGACCGATGCCCGTTTTGCGGAGAAACACAGTAATTCTTCATTTTCAACGTAGACACTTCTCACCATCCCTTGCCAACATCTAGCTGGACTCGTAGACTTGACCCAGTCGTAACTTATTGACTTCACACGATTTCACACGTTATGAGTTTTGGTAGCGGTAAGATTTGGATGAACGGTTCGTTGGTCGATTGGGCCGATGCGAAAATTCACATTGGCGCTCATGTTGTCCACTACGGTAGCGGTGTGTTTGAAGGTGCTAGATGCTACGACACAGAGCAAGGCGCAGCCGTATTTCGTCTTGACGCCCACATTCGACGTCTCTACGACTCCGCCAAAATTTATCGTATGGACTATAGCGTCGGTCCAACAGCGTTAAAAGAAGCCGTCCTCGACACCATAAGGGCAAACAACTATCGTGCGTGCTACATCAGACCACTGCTCTATCGGGGCTACGACTCGCTCGGCGTCAACCCGTTTAGCTGTCCGGTGGAGGCAGCAATCTTGGTCTGGGAGTGGGGGGCCTATCTTGGCGATGACGCACTCGAACGCGGAGTTGATGTGCAAATTAGTTCATGGGGTCGAGGCGCACCCAACAGGTTTCCGTCCGTGTCAAAGTCGACGGCCAACTACGCGAATTCCCAGCTCATCAAAATGGAAGCAACACTTAACGGGTATGGGGAAGTTATAGCGCTCGACGCATGAGGATTTGTTAGTGTAGGAAGGGGTCAAAATTTTTTTGTGGTTCGTGACAACATCATCACGACCCCCCCACTCGCAGATTCGATCCTTCCCGGTATTACGAGAGATGTTGTAATAACTCTTGCAAAAGAACTTGGATTCACGGTCAAGGAAGAAACCGTGCCTCGGGAAACCCTTTACATCGCCGACGAGGTGTTCTTTACGGGAACGGCGGCTGAAATCTCTCCGGTGCGTTCTATAGATAAAATCTCGGTCGGTTCGGGATTGCGGGGACCGATCACAGAGGTAATTCAAAATCGATTTTTTGACGTTATCAATGGCCGTAATCCGGATACGCACGGATGGTTGACTTACGTCTACACAGAAGACAAAGCTCCTGAAAGACGGTCCACGGTAGCTTCTGAAACCGGCTAACACTCACACCAAAGTATCGCCAGCATGTCACGCGATTAGGCGGAACACTTGACTGTTAATCCTTACGTCACAGGGTTATCGCTGCTTGCACGTCGAGAGTTGTCGGGTGTTCAACTTCGCCAGAAACTGCTGCGTAAAGGTTTTCAGCAACGTGAAACAGACTCGGCGTTAAAGCGCCTACAACGCGAGGGCGCTCTAGACGACAACCGGACGGCGGCCCTCCATGCAAGACAAGCGGCACTCAACAAGTGTCGCGGTCCGCGGCGGATAGTTAAAGAAATTGAAGCGAAGGGAATTGCTCACCAAATAGCCGTAAAGGCAGTCTCAGAGCTCTGTGAAGAACTTGACGTCCGAGAAATGCTTGTTCTAGCGCTCAATAAACGACTAACCGGACAGATTCGCGATCGTGCAGAATTTCGAAGACTCTATAATTACTTAGTTAGACAGGGATTCGACGGGCACCAGGTTCTGGAAGCTCTCCGCACCCGATCCAGTGTGATGACAACACAGGAAGACGTGTAAGCATAAGATTTCCAACATTTAAGAGCCCTATTCATGACTTCGGCAGAAACAAGAGCGACCTTCCTCAATTACTTTAAAGAGCATGGCCACCATATCGTGCCGAGTGCGTCGCTGGTTCCACTAAGCGACCAGACATTGCTCTTCACCAATGCCGGCATGAACCAATTCAAAGACCTGTTTCTTGGCAAGGAACAACGAGATTACCATCGTGCCACTACAGCACAAAAATGCATGCGCGTTAGCGGCAAACACAATGACCTCGAGAACGTGGGTCCCTCACTGCGCCACCATACATTTTTCGAAATGCTTGGGAATTTTTCTTTCGGTGATTACTTTAAGTCAGATGCAATCCCCTTTGCATGGTCGCTTCTAACCGACGTGTGGCAATTGCCCCCTGAGCATTTATACGCAACGGTCTACGCCGGCGAAGACGGTATTCCACGAGATGCCGAAGCCTACTCGTTATGGCAACAGCTAATTCCAGACGAGCGCATCATTGAGATGGGCGCAGCAGACAATTTTTGGTCCATGGGCGACACAGGTCCATGCGGTCGCTGTTCGGAAATCCACTTTTACCGAGGAGACCATTTTCCATGCACCCAACAAACCTGTAAAGGTCTCGACTGCAGTTGCGACCGATATGTTGAGATTTGGAATAACGTGTTTATGGAGTTCGACCGCCAAACTGATGGTCGTCTTATCCCGTTACCGAAACCATCGATCGATACAGGGATGGGCCTGGAACGTGTCGTCGCCGTAACGCAAGGAAAACTCTCAAACTACGACACTGACCTTTTCACGCCCTTGCTTTCGGCAATCGGAACACTAGTGGGGACTTCATACGGACCTCTTAGCGGAAAGACAACGAATTCTAACGGTGACGTCTCGCTAAGGGTTATCGCAGACCATCTCCGAGCCATGACGTTCTTAATCGCTGATGGAATTGTCCCCTCAAACGAATGGCGTGGTTACGTCCTACGAAAGATTATGCGGCGGGCTATGCGTCACGGGAAACAGCTGGGCTACAAGGACCCGTTTCTGCACAATCTCATCACTGTTGTGGTTGAGGAAATGTCCGAAGCATACCCAGAGCTTCGCGCTAACAGCAGTCGAATTATCGACGTAGTGCGCCGTGAAGAAGAACAGTTCGACAAAGTACTGACCGAAGGGTTGCCGCGTATTGAAACCGCTCTCGCAGAGGCCGAATCCAATTCGAAGATATTGTCAGGTGATGACGCATTTCGGCTCTACGACACTTTCGGTCTCCCGATCGACTTCATCGAAGATCTAGCAAGTACAAAAAATGTCGCGGTAGACCGTATCGGGTTTGACGAAGCTCTGGAACTTCAACGTTCGCGTGCTCGCTCAAGTAGCCAGTTTGATGCTGAAGAAACCATTCAGTTCAGAGTGTCTGGCGACAGCAACCCTTCCTCAATAGAGGATGCGTTTGTCGGCTATGCCGACATCACCCACCAGAGCGACGTACGCTTTCTCTTCGAGTCCGATGGCAAAGCAACCGATACCCTGACTGCCGGCACGGATGGTTTCGTAGTTCTGGATACCACACCGTTTTATCTTGAAGCCGGCGGTCAGGTGTCCGATACCGGAGACTTGACCGCTCTAGATTCAACCGTCGAAGTGCGAGACGTAGTGCGTCCTCTCCCTGGATGGCCTCGCCTCCACGCCATAACCGTATCGGACGGCAATTTACGCGTGGGTGACAACGTTTCAGCTACAGTCAACGTCAAAAGGCGTGACGCTATTCGTCGAAATCACACCGCGACCCACCTTCTTCATGCAGCTCTACGATCAGTTCTCGGACATCATGTCAAACAAGCTGGGTCACTTGTTGCTCCTGACCGCCTTCGGTTTGATGTTTCACATTACGAGCCAATTACAAACGAACAGCTGCTTAAAATCGAACAGATCGTCAATGCTCACATCATCGAGAATCAGACAGTGACGACGGAGGAACGCCCAACAAGTGAAGCGATCGCAGATGGCGCTATGGCTCTATTCGGTGAGAAATACGGAGACCGTGTTCGTGTCGTTTCAGTGCCTGGCGTCTCTATAGAGTTATGTGGCGGCACACATTGCGTAGCAACCGGAGACATTGGAACTTTCGTGGTCACTCAAGAAGGTGGCGTGGCTGCTGGCGTTCGTCGAATTGAGGCAGTAACCGGTGGACAGGCCATCCTGTTACTGCAAGAACGACAAGCTACTCTCACAGGCATTTTACAGGCACTCGGTACCACGACCAATGAAGCACTGCCCACACTTACGAAACTACAAACTGACGCCAGGCGGTTATCACGCGAAGTACGACAACTCAAAGTTTCGGCAGCCGCCAGTCCACCAGGATCTACCGGTGGAACTCCAAACACCATTGAAGATATAGCAGGCATCCAAGTTATACGACAGCGTGTCTCAGGATTAGAACAAACAGCCCTCAGGTCACTCGCTGACAAGCTAAAGGAGCGTCTTCAAAGTGGCATCGTTGTACTGGCGGCTGAGACCGACAAAAAAATAGTTTTAACAGTCACAGTCACGAAAGATTTGACCCATCGACTCCACGCGGGAAAAATCGTCCAAATGCTTGCTCCCATTGTCGGAGGCCGTGGCGGAGGAAGGGCTAATTTCGCTCAAGCCGGTGGTCGTGACACACAGCATCTTGACAAGGTGCTCAAAGATAGCTCGACCGTCATACAGGAAATACTTAAAGAAAAGTAATGTTCGCAACGTCGTCTCGATGAACCGGCACTAATGGCTGAACCGACCACCACAAACACAAACGAAGTGTTGCAATCCGTCAGACTCGACCTGTGGCTGGACGTTTCCTGTCTTTTTACTACACGCTCAGAAGCTCAACGTGCCACGAAGGGAGGAAAGGTCTTTGTTAACGGCGGACGCGCGAAACCCAATCGGGTTCTCCGGATAGGAGACGAAATCTGCATCACACGGACAAATGGAATCAAACAAGTCGTGGAGGTCTCAGGGCTAGTTGAACGCCATATTCCCAAGAAAGATGCACGAAATCTCTACTCGGACCGTACCCCTCCATTATCTCCCGAAGACGCTGACCTTCAAGACTTGATGCGACGAGCGGGACAGTTAGTTCGAACCAGTGGAGCACCTGGAAAGCGTCAACGGAGACAACTCAGAAAATTAAAGGGCCGCACATGATTCTTCATCAAGGGCGAACAACGTTTATAATAAGGGCAGCAGGCTCAGTAGACATATAGACGTTATAGGGATGGGACAGATGAAACGCTTATTTTTCATTTTTGGTCTTACACTGGCTGTCACAAGCGGGCAATTTATTAATATCCATGCCCAAGAAGCCCCAACTGTTGACGTGTACAAATCACCCACGTGAGGCTGTTGCGTTAAGTGGGTGGAGCACCTGCAAGAACATGGTTTTAAAGTCAACGTCACCGATGTGCCAAACGTCATTCCGCTAAAGAAACAGGTCGGTCTTGACCCGAGGCTCTCATCGTGCCATACCGCAATCGTAGGCGATTATGTCCTGGAGGGACATGTGCCCGCATCCGACGTCAAGAGACTACTCGCGGATGGCCCATCCGTTCGAGGGCTCGCGGTACCAGGTATGCCAATAGGTTCACCAGGGATGGAAGGACCGAATGGGCGCGGTTATGATGTGTACACTTTTGACGCCGACGGTAACATTGAGATCTTCGCAACGCACGGAAAATAGAACCTCGCTAGCCAGAAAAAGTTTCACCGCTATATAATTACCAGCTCATGGCAAACCATAAGTCTGCAGTAAAGTCCCATCGACTTAGTATTCAGCGTCGCGACAGAAATCGTCAAATGAGGACTCGAATGCGCCACGCTCTAACCAAGGCGCGTAGTGTAATAGAGGCCGGGGACGAGACAAAAGCTCGACAGACAATCCAAAACACCGTCGCCTTGATAGACAAATTGGCTGGTAAGGGCGTCATCCATCGAAACGCCGCTTCACGGCACCAAGCTCGCCTGGTGAAACGCCTAAGTAAAGTGTTAGCGACAGCCTAACAACATCCTTCCGTTGTTCTCGTATTTTCTGCGGGCACTAACCACATAGCTGTACAACTAGGCGCTCAAGCAGTACTCGAGGTTCTCCCCGCGACTGCTTCATGGCGTAATCCGTCCGAAAGACTGCTTCGATCGCCGGTTTTGCCCGTCGACCACCTAGTCGTTCTCTCGCAACCCACGCAAGCTGCCCCAACACCATAAATGGAAGCGCACCACCATCCAGAGCGAGTCCGAGCTCACGCAATGCTCGGCCAGTAGCGCCATCCTGAATGGCCCTCGTAACTGCCCAATCGTCGTGAGAGGTTGGCGGACCCACAACCACCCTCACATCACCAACCGTTACACGCTCTTGATGGGCGGCATACAGCAATAAACGGTCTAGGTCTGCCCTAAGGCGCCGAATGTCAGGACCAACAATGTTCGCGAGAAGCCGGACGGCCTCGCCCTCAACGTCTACGCCTTTTGCCTTAACTTGGCTTCTAATCCAGCGCTCTGCATCACCGGAATCAGCCAAAGCGCCTAATCGGATTACCGTCGATGATTTAGTTAAGCTCTTATAGACCTTTGAACGCTTGTCCAATGTTCCCGCGATAATCACCAGCGTGGTCGTGGGTACAGGATTACGAAGGTATAAATCAAAGTCTTCAAGAGCCCGAGCAGCCGCCTGGCTCTCACGCTTAGGCTGAAGTAAAAGTTCCGACCGAATAACAATAACAAGGCGTCTCTGTGCCATCATCGGAAGTGTGCGCGAAGCCTCAAGAACGTCACCCAAAGACGACTCACCTCCATAAAACCGTGAGACATTAAACGGCCGAAACTCCTCGTCAATAGTAGCTTCGAACTCGTCAGCCACCTCAGCCTTCTCGTAGTCATCGTCACCAAGGACAAGGTAGACAGAATCAAGGTTTCCAGAATCGATCTGTCTACGGAGGTGGCTCGCCGTTAACTCAGTCACCGATCAGAACGCCTCGAGAATGGAACTCACCACGGTCGCGGCAAAATCCGTTGCGATCCGCTCTACAGCATTCGAACGTTGTCCAAAGAACGACGATACATTGTCGACTGAACCCGCACCTGATGCGACTTCGTACTCATCACTAAATATCAAGGCCGGATTATCCCAGACAACTTCATCAGTTGTTAGGTCTCGAAATTCGATGGCAGCCGTTAATGTGAAAATGTATCGAGAGGCTTGCTGGTCAGCATTAAAGCTTGCCGGAGTGATTGTCACAGCATTAATGATGCCGGTCAGTGTCGCTTCCGCTCCGATAGGTTCAGTTTGAACGCGATATGAACCCCGTCCTATAAACGCCTCCCTAATCTCTTGAGTTAGAAGCTGCTCAACCTCAAACACCTCCGTGTTGTTCTCAAACACCGGAATAGCAATTGTCTCGATGTACTCGGGCAAGAAAGCACCACTCCCAGCCAAGGTATAGCCACAACTAGCGATCCCGCTACATAACGTCGCAATCAGGGTCGCTGCTCCCAACTGACGTCTAATTGACTGTCCCATTAACTACTCCTACTACTTAACAACAATACTTACCATTTTACGTGGAACAACGACGACGCGTTTCACTTCTTTATTTGCTGTGTACGTCTGAATCTGAGGAAGAGCTAATGCTGTCTGTTTAAGTTTTTCTTCCGAAATGTCAAGATCCACTAAAACTCGAGCACGCACCTTGCCATTAACTTGAACCGGCAACATAACCTCGTCCTCTTGAGCGACCTTTGGATCACACTTCGGCCACTGAGCAGACTCAATAGCATCTCCGTACCCCATCTCCTCCCACAATTCCTCCGCCAAATGCGGTGTAAATGGTGACAGCATTAGGATGAGGGATTCGATTGCCTCTTTGAGTACCGCGTGTTGTCGATCACGAGTTGCAGCGTTAGTCTCTTCACTCGGTACATGATACGGCCCTAGTCTCGTTTTCTCGCAAAACACATACAACGCGTTTACCAATTCCATCAGACCAGATACCGCTGTGTTCAAATGCACCCGAGGGTCAATATCTTCTGAGACTCGTTTAATGGTTTGGTGCGTCTTTCGTCGCAAGGAGCGCTCATCGTCATTAAAACTGAGCCCGTCGATTAAAGGAATCCCACCCGCCGCTATAGTTGGCGCAAACGGTAAAACTAGGCGCCAGACACGGCCAAGAAACCTAGCGCTGCCTTCCAGACCTGAGTCCGTCCATTCAATCTCTTTTTCCGGTGGCGCAACAAACATCTCGTACAACCTGAGCGCATCTGCACCAAACGTCTCGGTCATTTCATCTGGATCGACAACATTCCCCTTTGACTTAGACATAACAGCCCCGTCTTTGAGCACCATGCCTTGCGTAAGTAGCCGAGTAAACGGTTCGTCATGCTCCACCAGTCCAAGATCACGAAGAACCTTACAAAAGAAACGAGAATAAATTAGATGTAGGATCGCGTGTTCGACACCCCCACTATAAAAATCTATCGGAGCCCAGTACTTAACTTTGGCGACATCAAACGGAAACGCCTCGTTCTGTGGGTCGCAGTACCGATAGAAATACCACGAAGAATCAACGAATGTATCCATCGTGTCGGTTTCCCGTCGTGCGTCTTCACCACATTTCGGGCAGGATATCTGAACGAAATCTGACAACTGTGCTAATGGGGAATCACCGCGTCCCGTAAATTCGTCAATCGGTGGCAATTCAACGGGTAAATCATTTAACGGCACCGCCTGCACGCCGCAAACATCGCAGTACACAATTGGAATCGGCGTTCCCCAATAGCGCTGCCTGGAAATCCCCCAATCTTTCAAACGGTATTGCACGTAACTCCGTCCGATATCCTGTGTTTCTGCCACATCCATCATCGACCTTCTGGCGTCCGCACTAGTCAATCCGCTGAAGTCACCAGAGTTAACAACAAGTCCGTGCTCTGTAATGGCCGATTCGAGACTATCGCCAGAGGTTTCCTGGCTACTCGGTGGCTGGATCACCACACGAACGGGTAAACCGTATTTTCGTGCAAACTCAAAGTCACGTTGGTCATGGGCAGGCACAGCCATGATCGCACCCGTCCCATAATCAACAAGCACAAAATTGGCCACCCAAATAGGAATACGCTCACCAGTAAACGGATTGACGGCGAACCTTCCCGTATCAAATCCTTCCTTATCGATTTGACCAGTTAACCGAGCAGTCCGATCCAAGGCTCGAAATTGCACCAGCTTCTCTCCAAAACTGACAGCATCCTCCGATTGAACGGAAAAACTCTCAACAAGAGGATGCTCAGGAGCTAGCAGAACAAAGGTCGCCCCAAAGATGGTGTCAAGCCTCGTAGTGAAAACTTCGATAGATTCATCGGAGTCACTTACCCTAAAGTTAACCAACGCGCCTTCAGACCGACCGATCCAGTTCCGTTGCATCGTGAGAACTTTGTCTGGCCACTGCTGCAAATTCTCTGTCCCATAAAGAAGCTCGTCAGCGTACTCAGTAATCCGAAAAAACCATTGCTCAAGCTCCCTCGTGTTGACTTCCGTGCCACAGCGCCAACAAGCACCGTCAATAACTTGCTCATTCGCAAGTACGGTCTGACAGCTTGGGCACCAATTCACCGAAGATTTTTTTCGGTATGCAAGTCCCCGCTCGAACATCTTGAGGAATAGCCATTGGTTCCATTTGTAGTACTCGCGATCACACGTCGCAAATTCTCGTTCCCAGGCGTAGCTGATACCAAGTCGTTTCAGCTGATCCTTCATATGCGCGATATTCTCGCGTGTCCATTTTTCCGGATGGGTCTTGTTTTTAATCGCCGCATTCTCAGCCGGCATACCAAACGCATCCCATCCAAAAGGTTGAAGAACGTTATAACCACGCATCCGTTTCATCCGCGCGAGCACATCGCCGATCATGTAGTTCCGAACATGTCCGACGTGAGCGTGTCCAGACGGATACGCAAACATCACCAAACTGTAATATTTTGGTTTATTGGAATCTTCGCTGACCTCAAACGAACGCCGTTCGGCCCACCGCTGCTGCCATTTGCGTTCGATCGCCTGGGGATTATAGTCGCGCACGGATACTAAATAAGAATCAGGTCGTTATAGTCTACCAGTCCGGCTAGAAACATCATCTCGACAGACGAGCCAATACCGGCCAGTACGAGGCCTGCGCCCTACCCACTGTACCTAGTGCCGCCCGTGCGACTTCTGTTGACCCCGCGATTGGATCCAGGTTCTCGGGCAAACTCGATGAGATCACTTCGAGTGTCGACTCCAGGCAGGACTCAAGTGCAGTCAGGTTATAGCCACCCTCCGTAACCAATACAAATCGCGATCCACACCGCTGAACAGCAAATGTGAAAAGTCGTCGAGTTATCGCTGCAAAACCTTCCGTCGACAATCTCATTCCACCCAACGGATCCTCAGCGTGAGCATCAAATCCAGCCGAAACCACCACAAGCTCTGGCTGAAAACTACCTAAGACCGGCAACACAACATCACGGAAGACTAGATCAAGATCGGCGTCACCAGCCCCGGCCTCAAGTGGAATGTTGACCGTCGCGCCAAGCCCCTCCCCTCGACCAACCTCTGACGCCGCTCCGGTCCCAGGATAGAACGGGTACTGATGGGTCGACACGTATAGAACACGCGCGTCTTCGTAAAATATTTCTTGTACGCCATTCCCATGGTGTACATCGTAATCAATAACTGCGACCCGCTTCAGTCCAAGCGACAAAGCATGGGCCGCCGCAATTGAAGCATTGTTGTACAGGCAAAATCCCATAGCGCGGCCGCTCTCTGCATGATGACCGGGTGGCCGCACAAATGCCACCGCTGGACTTTGTTTTTCAACTGCATAACTTACCCCCGATACCGCAGCACCGGCAGCGAGCCGCGCTACCACTTCCGTTTCTGGCGAAGTATAGGT
>CAZDQD010000137.1:0-10832 GCA_964507425.1 uncultured Vicinamibacteraceae bacterium | reverse complement strand
TTATGTGATGGCGCCGGACGGCGTATGGGTGGAGTTGCAAGAGGACCCATCTCTCCACGTTCCCATTGCGGGTTATCACATTCATTTCTTCACGCCTGATTATGAGGAACTGCTTGATTGGTACACGAAGGTTTTTTCGCTTAACGTTCGACCCAGAGGAAGTATAACGAGTACCACCGATGTGCCGGGCATGAACATGAGCTTTGTCACGTCAGAAGAGCAGACTGTTGGAACTCGTGGTCGCGCGTTTGACCATATTGGATTTGAAGTTGACGATCTTGAGGCGTTTTGCACGAAGTTAGAAGGAATGGGCATTGAGTTCGACATTGAATATCGGGAAGTAGAAAGCGTTGAATTGAAGATCGCGTTTCTGACGGACCCGTCTGGTGGCTATATCGAATTAACGGAGGGGTACGACGAATATTAGTTACGGAGCAGTGTATTAGCGAATCCGGCGATGGTGAAGAAATGATTCGCACAGGCGGTCACAGGGGTTGGTTGGTTTTACTCTCGCCGCGGGTCATAAGACACAAGTGGGTGCTTGCGTGGTGTGTGTTGACCTGTTTGGCGTGTGCGCATTTGAATTCCGTGTACGCTGCTGAACGTAGCGTTACCATCCTGACGTCGAGTCTGCAGGATGAGCGGTTTGGGCCGACCAACGAAGCTGTTGATTTTTGGAATGAGGTTCTTGCCGGGTTAGGCGTGGCGACGCGGTTAGGGCAACCGGTTGTACAATCTGAAACGCCGCGTGTAGTAGAAAGTTATGCTCGGCTGATTGCGCAGCGTGCGGGGCGCTTGCCAGTGCCAGCCCGCCTTGAGCCTGAGGTTCCTGAGGCTCTAGGCGCTATTGAGGGTGACATTATCATCTTACTTTCAGAGCAGGACATTATCTCTTTTGCATGGGCGTTGCCGCGCCTTGATCCAAAGCGTTACTTGGTGGTGATTCGAAAAGTGCGCGGGTTAGCCCGTAATGATCCGATGGTGTCGCGTCATGTTGTTGCTCATGAGTTGGGCCATGCGCTTGGCTTGTACCACAATGACGCTCCGCACACACTGATGTGTGGGCCTTGTCAGCCGTTGACAGCCGAATCTGAGGCAAATGGATTTTTGCCTTTGACGAACCACGAACGAGCTAGGCTCGTAGAGCTCCACTAGTAAAAACGTGTTCACGGGGATCAGCGCTTATTGCGTTCCAGAGCGCCTGCGCCGGCGAACGACGCCTTATCTCCGAGTCTATCTTCGATGCGGAGTAGTTCGTTCCACTTTGCCATCCGTTCGGAACGTGCGAACGAACCAACTTTCAATTGACCAGTGTTCCACCCGACTGAGAGGTGGGCGATGGTGACATCTTCCGTTTCTCCGGAGCGAGCAGAAGCGATGATGCCAAAGTCAGCCTGTTGAGCTGCAACCAATGCTGCGTACGTCTCTGTCACGGTTCCGGCTTGGTTTGGTTTAACGAGCAGTGCATTGCAGGCGTTCATCTGAGAAGCCTGGATGACACGGTCTGCGTTCGTTACGAGGTAGTCATCGCCAATGACCTGAATACGGTGCCCGACAGCGGCGGTAAAGCGTTGCATTCCTGCATGGTCATCCTCGGCCAATGGGTCTTCCACTGAGACGATCGGATAACGGTCGACCCAGCCAATTAATAATTCGCTGAGCGCATCACTGTCGAGATCATGGGATTCGAGGGCAAGTTGGTACCGACCATTACGGTGAAATTCGGTTGCTGCAACGTCAATCGAGATTGCGACATCGTCACCAGGTGCATGTCCCGTGTCTTCGATAGCTCGGAGAAGAAACTCGAGTGCTTCCTCGTTTGTATCAAATGAGGGCCAATAACCTCCCTCATCTGCGACGCCCACAAGCTTCCCGGCGCGTTTCATTCGAGTACCGGCCGCGTGGTATACGGCAGCTACCCATGAAAGTGCTTCAGAAAATGTTCTGGCTCCAACGGGAACTACCATGAAGTCCTGTATGTCGATGCGTCCTCCGGCATGTGCACCACCGCCGAAGATTTGGATTTCTGGTAGTGGCAGTACTGCTGGTTGCTGTTCGAGCAAATATTCCCAGATTGCTAGATTGAGGGTATTGGCTGCGGCGTGGAGGGCTGCCATGGAGACCGCGATCGTCGTATTGCCCCCAAGGCGACTCTTGTTGGGTGTACCGTCGAGGTCGATTAGACACTGGTCAAGCTCTTTTTGGTCCGCGATAGAACGCCCAGATAAAGCTGGACCGATGATAGTGTTGATGTTGTCTACGGCACGAGTCACACCGAGTCCGCCGTCTTGTGTTTTGCCGTCCCGAAGATCGACGGCTTCTCCAGAGCCGGTTGAGGCGCCGGCTGGAGCGATAGCTCGACCGATTGTGCCATCAACACATTGAATTTCAGCTTCAACGGTCGGACGCCCACGCGAGTCCCAGACTTGACGTCCCCTGATGCGTTTAATGCGTTGTTCGTTGCCAGTCACTAGTCAACCGCGAGTGTTCTGTTCCAAGAGTCACGGACCTCACCCAAGGACGATACTGGATGTTGTAGTAGTTTGCGGGCGACTTTGCGGACAAGATGCTTGTCGCCTTTCGCTGTGATGTATTCGATGGGCGATTTTCCATCGATTCTTGCGAGTAGAAGCCCTGGTAAGAGGTGTGCGGCTCTCGTTTCGACACGGTCGCTACCTTCCCAGGTGGCATTCTTGAAGTAGGCATTAGCTAGGGCATCGAACGATCGGAGCAAGCGGTCAATCGATTCCCGACGGACAAGACATTTGAGGAGTAGATGGTTGAGGCAAAAGGCGACATCAAAGGCCGGATCGCCGTACCAAGCACATTCTGCGTCAAGAAAAAGTGGACCATTCGGACCCGCGAAGATGTTTTTTGGACTCACGTCACCATGTACGAGCGCTTCTTTTGTGTTTGCCGTGTTACTAGCGAGTTGTGTTAACTCAGTGGCTAGGTCTGGGTGTCGAAGCGCAGACGCAAGAAGGTATGGTTCCAGTCGGATTGCGTGGAAGATATGGCCAGTATCAAACTGTTTATGGAGGTCTGGGTTCTGCGCTGTTGCGCTGTGAATGGTCGCTAGCCGGCCTCCAACGAGTTGAGCGAACGTTTCATCGATAGTCCCATTCAGTAGTTGGTGCTTCCATAGAGTGTAGTTGTCCTCTTCGAGGAAACTCATCACGAAGCAACCACTTTCAACGTCATGCGCAACAAGTTCAGGCACGGAGTCTGGGAGAATAGCGGTCACGAGTTTTAGCCACTGCCACTCATATTGGTTTCTCTCGATCGGAGCTTCCCACACCGCATTAACTTTCAATTTCGGAAGGGCACGTTTCACGCACACGGCTCCGTCGGCTAAATCCACACGCCAAATATCCGATGAGACGCCACCCGTCAGCGGTATCATGGCCGGTACGGTATGCGAGTCGATCAGTTGCAATCGACGCAAGGCGGCAAGAATAATGGAGTCAGGTTCACGCACGATGTACTTATGATATCGGCGGTCGCAATTTGAAGATTATTTTTCACTCAACCGCGGGCCCAGGGATGTCGGCTCAATTTCTCGAGCTTGAACGGGAAGGACTGTTCGTCACCGCTTGCACAGAGTCAGACTGGCTACGGTTTCGGGAGCTCGTGGGAGAGACCGAAGTCATTTTGCATTTGCTGGAACCGTTGACGTCGGCACTCATTGCCTTGGCACCGAAGCTTCGACTCATTCAAAAAATTGGTGTTGGCGTAAACACAATTGATCTTGAGGCTGCGCGTCGACGGGAGATAGCGGTATGTAACATGCCTGGCACCAATAGTCGGGCGGTTGCGGAAATGACATTGTTGCTGATGCTGAGTGTGCTTCGTCAGGTGTGCCCGATTGACCGGCTCACACGTCGTGGTGAGGGGTGGAAACTTCCAGCGACCGCGCAAGACCTTCACCGTGAGCTTGGTGGCACAACTGTCGGTCTGGTCGGTTATGGTGCGGTGGCACGGCTGCTTGCTCCGATGCTTCAGGCCGTAGGCGCTCGGGTTATCTATACTTCCAGGTCCCATGTGGATGATGCGGTGGCGGAAGAGCGGTCGTTAGACGACCTATTATCGGAAAGCGACCTCGTTTCTCTCCATCTTCCACTAAATCTGGATACTGAGAAAATCATTAATGAGCACGCCATTACACGTATGAAGCAACACGCTGTTTTGATTAACACAGCACGTGGAGCTCTGGTCGATGAGGTCGCACTGTATAGAGCGTTGCAATCTGGCGCTCTCGGTGGTGCGGGACTGGATGTGTTTGAGGAGGAACCAACATCGCCTGAGAATCCATTGTTTACGCTCGACAATGTCGTAGTTTCTCCGCATGTGGCGTATCTTACTCGGGAGACGATCGAGCGCAGTTTGGCGGTTGCCGCAGAGAACTGCCGGCGACTTGCGGCAAACAAAGAGTTGCTTTATCGAGTTGTATAAACCCTTGAAGTTCGAGACACTATAGGCAGTGCCGGTGCCCTTGCGATGAGGCTGCGCTGGTTGAGAGGAGAATCCGATGATCGCGGTACGTCGATATGCAGTTGTTACTGTTACTTGTTGCTTGCTAGGTTTTGTGGCTTGGCTGTTGCCGACGCACGGCAGCGCCCAAAGTTCGCCGCGGTTAAACAAGGTTATTGAAGCCTTGGAGAATGGCGAAGCTGCGATCGCTAATCAACATTGGCGGTTCGTTGACATGGAGCACTCGCCGTTTTCTGGAGAACTTGTCCAATCTGTATTTGCTGAGATGGATCAGGACCGTGATGCGGATGGGCGTATGCGGTTAACCCCGCTGGTTCGTCTTCCACAAGATGGCGACGAAGATTTTAAATGGGCCGTCAAGCAGGTGCTCGACCTCGGTGGGTTGGGTGTCATCTTGCCTCACGTGGACACGAAACAGGAGGCGGTGCGCTTCGTGCAGGCAATGCGCTATCCCCCGATGCGAGGGTCCGCGCAGCCGGAGCCGCGTGGAGAACGAGGTTGGGGGCCCGGTGGTGCGATGCGGCTGTGGGGAATGGGTCCTGTTGACTATCACAGAAAAGCTGATGTGTGGCCGTTGAACCCGGAGGGTGAACTGTTTGCTGTTGCAATGATTGAGTCTCAAGAGGCCGTTGGGAATATTCACGAAATTCTTGAGGCTCCTGTGAGTGCCATCATGGTTGTACCTGGCGATATGGCGATAGACCTTGGTCTTGGACCAAATCCGTCAGATCGAAATCACGCTGAGGTTGATGAGGCGTTTGCGACTGTGCTGAGGGCATGTCAGGCACAAGATCGAGTCATCTGTGGTTGTGGTGATTCAAGTTCGCGGACACAACAACGACTTGATGAGGGATGGCGCTTCGTCCTCCCGCTAGGCGGGTGAAAGGCGAGTTAGAGAAAGGTAGAGCAGGGAGCCGTGGACCACGGTAACGTCACGTTGTCGATTTCGTTGAGGAGAGACACCTAATCGAGGCCAAACGTGTAGACCTTATTCCCAATGGTCATGGTCACGAACTGCCGACCATTTACTGCAAAGCTCATCGGGGAGGCATTAACCGGTCCGCCGAGCGGCATGTGCCAGAGTTCCTCTCCGGTCGTTGCGTCGAGAGCGAAGAAGTAGCCGTCTACGGTTGCACTAAACACAAGGTTACCCGCAGTTGCCAACACACCTGCCCGGGCCCGTGGCTGCATAGGGAATTCCCACCGCAGGTCCCCCGTTGCGGGGTCCAGGGCACGGATGGCACTCATGTAGTTGTCCATGTCGTAGGCCGGTGATTGCACACCGCCTCCAGTAAAACCTTGGCCTTCCACGTATTCGTCTTCGCGAATATAAAAGGTGCCCTCGCCATCAAAGGCGTTGACGTAAAGAAGGCCGGTTCGTGGACTGTAGGCCGGTGACCACCAGTTGGTAGCGCCACCGGCAGTTGGTGCGACTGTCACTCCTTCGACCGTCGGGAAGGTGTCTGGAAGTCGGATAGGACGCCCTGTCTCATCGAGTCCTTCCGCCCAGCTCTGTCTCGCAAACGGCGTTCCGAGGAGGAATTCTCCGGTTTCACGATCCAACGTGTAATAAAAGGCGTTTCGGTTAGCCCATAGCATCGCCTTTCGTTCTTCACCCTGAATAGTGATGTCAGCGAGAACAGGAATTTGAATGGCATCCCAGTCGTGCACGTCATGGGGGGTAAATTGGAAATACCAGGACATGTCTCCAGTGTCACCATCGAGAGCGAGTACTGAGTCGGAATACAAGTTGTCCCCGAGTCGCATGTCACCGTTCCAGTCTGGGCCTGGATTTCCAGTTCCCCAGTAGATCAGGTCAAGCTCAGGGTCATAGGAGCCCGTGATCCACGTCGGTGAACCACCGGTCCTCCATGAATCTCCAGCCCAGGTTTGGTTGTCCGGATGGTCCGGTCCAGGAATGGTGTCCGTTCGCCAGATACGGGTTCCACTCTCAGCGTCGTACGCATCAAGAAAGCCACGAATACCGTATTCGCCTCCAGCGATCCCTGTAACGATTTTATCTTTTACGACTAGCGGTGCCGCGGTTTTGCTATATCCGGACTGGTAGTCGGCGACCTCAGCACTCCATAGGAGGCTGCCACTACGCGCATCTATAGCGGCCAAGTTGGCATCGAGCGTACTCATGTACAACGTTTCGTTTAGGATGGCGACGCCCCTGTTATTCCGTCCGCAACAGAGACGCAAGTCACTTGGCAAGGCATGTTCGTACTTCCAGTAGGGTCGACCGGTTAATGCGTCAACCGCAACAACATTACTCGGTGACTCTGTGATGAACATGACACCATCAACGACAAGTGGGGTCGTTTCGGCTCTGTCTAGAGCCGGGATGTAATGTGCCCATTTCAGCTCGAGTTCTGACACATTGTCACTGTTGATTTCATCGAGTGCAGTAAAACGTTTGCTATCGAGAGTACCCGAGTACATGAGCCAATTGTGAGGTTCATCGGCGGCATTCAAGAGGCGTTCCCATGTGACCGGTGAAAACGGCGGCATGGGAGTGTTCGAGGACGTATCTTGGGCAGCCGCTGGTGCTGCACAGATAAGCAGAGCGACGATGGTGAGCCTCTTGTAAGTCATGAATTAGTTCCCGATGCGGTGTTTGTCTACAAACTCTCGGACTACGCTGTAGATGTGGATCATTTCGTCGTCACTGAACCCGCCATGACCGCCTCCGGGAATTGTCACGAGTTGATTCTCGACGCCTGCGTCATCGAGTAATTCGTGAAGTCGGGTCGCGTGTTTGTAGGGAACGATCGGGTCGGCGTCACCATGGATGGTTAAAACAGGAGGGAGTTCTCCGTGGATATAGTTCGTTGGTGAAACTAACTGAGCGATGTCATCTCGGTCTGGACGGCTTCCGAGCCAGGCCTCAGTAAAGTTTCCGGAAACACCGGGTGTGTCATGGGCGAGGTCATAGACATCGGTAATGCCGTACCAGTTAATAACGGCAGCGACTTTGAGCTCCGCTGTTGAGGTATCGCCAGTGGTCCACGCGCGTCTTCGGTCTCCTGGACATTGGCGGTCGAGTCCAGCTGATTCAGGAAGAAATCCGGTAGTTAACGACAGATGTCCTCCTGCAGAATTCCCCGTCACCACGATCGCGTCTGTGTCAAAGTTGTACTGTTCCGCATTACGATAGATCCATCGGAGTGCGCAACGGCAGTCTTCAACAGCTGCTGGCGCATGCGCATCGTCTGCCATTCGGTACTCGACGTTAACGATGGCCCATCCCATCTCCATATAGGGAAGAAAAGTAAGCGCAGAACCTTCTTTTGACCCGTTTGTCCAACCGCCACCATGAATATACAGAAGGGTTGGCGTGGCGCTGCTAGCGCCTCGTGGCTGGTATACGTCCAGTTTAAGTTCGACGCCGCCAGCACGAAGATAGGTTACGTTTGGCACAAGACGATATCCGTTGGTTACACGCACAAACTTTGTAAAGGCATCATCAGATTGCGCCGATGCCGGGCTAACTCCAACCAACCCTAGGCAGACGATCAGGCCGAACAGAAACGTTGTTAAGCATCTCATTTGGTGAACCTCATAAACATTCCGTTTGTTCAGGCTGACGTAAGGTCAGCCAGCCAACATGTAACAGAAAACAGGTGCGTTCGTTAGTCTCGCGAGCCCATAAAGAAACGCAGGACGTACCAGAACATCAGTGCAACCGATGCGAACAGGGTGAGTGCCGCAGCGACATACCGGTCTTCAGGGAAATGATGGATAACGTTTGACGTGTCGTAGAGAATCGCTGCACCCGCCATCCCAATCATGGCGATTGAAAACCAGGTGCCGAGTTCAAAGCCGAAAAGCACGGCTGCGACGATCGCAACGAGCGCTAAGACACCGACCCATCGAAGCATGGCACCTAAGAAGGAAAAATCCTTCCGTGTCCAGAAGGCGATCGCGGTGAGTGCTCCAAAGCCGAGCAGTGTGACAGTAGCCGCGCTTTCGATTACGCCACCGCCCGCATAGTTATTCGCGATATAAAGCATGGGGACGAAAATGATGGCTTCCGCAACAACAAAGCCTGACAGTGCTAGGTATTGGGTTCCGACTGATCGTGACTGATTGGCCGCACGTGTGGCGAGCCAACTAACCAGCACGAAGCCTCCCAGTACAAGCAGCCAACTAGTACCGAGCATTGCGCGGGCCATGATTTCTGCTAGGCCGCTGGTAAATAGGAACATCTCCACCAGCACGAAACCAATAATTGCTGCGAACAGGTGGTTGTAGGTTCGTGTAATAAAGGTCGCCCGTTGGTCGACGCCAAGCATTTCAACCGGTGTTGACGTATAAGTTGTTCCATAACTGTTATTCATTAAAATCTCCTGCTAACAGGATAGCTCAGTCAGTCCGAGAAGTCCCGCACAGCCGCGTTTGATTGACACCCAACCAGCCTTCCTCGGATACTAGTCGGGCTGAAGTGCGTATGTTTCAACAGCGAATCCTGGCCGTTATTATCGTTAATATTATTGGGTCCATAGCTAGCGCCCAGGCTGGTGCACAAGAACTGTGGCAGCAGTCACTCTTGGACCGGTACTGTGTTACTTGTCACAACGCTCAGCTCGAAACGGGCGGTCTCGTACTTGATCGATTCGATGTGAGCCAAGTGGCCAGCCATCCAGCCGTCTGGGAAACCGTTGTCAGAAAAATGCGCGCCGGAGCGATGCCGCCGATTCCGAGACCACGACCGGACGAAGCGACGTATGAGCGATTTATTCGCTACCTCGAGACAGAACTCGACCGTAATGCGTTGGCCGCGCTCAACCCAGGCCGGACTGAGTCATTTCACCGCTTGAACCGCACGGAGTATCACAATGCGGTGCGAGATTTACTGGCCCTGGAAATCGATGTTTCAGAGTTGCTCCCCGCCGACGGTGCGAGTTTTGGATTTGACAACATTGCTGGCGTACTTGGCGTTTCCCCGACCTTGCTGGAACGGTATTTGGGTGCAGCGAGAAAAATCAGCCGGCTAGCGGTGGGAAGGTCAGTGTCGTCGCCTACGACGGAGACCTTTCGGGTTGCGAACGACCTCTCGCAAGATGATTGGATTGAGGGCATGCCATTCGGTACGCGGGGTGGAGCGACTTTCCGCCACAACTTCCCACAGGATGGTGACTATATGGTTCGGGTAGTGCTGGCGCGGAACACGGGTGCCGCGCTAGCCACATTTGATGTGCCGCATACACTCGAGGTGAGTCTGGACGGCACGGTTGTCCAAGCCTACACCGTCGGTGAGCCACCGCCTGCCGATGGGGTGCAGGACAGTGACGCGTATCGTGCTTGGCGGTCTAGGCAACGAATTGCCGATCGTGACTGGGAATTCCAGATGCCCGTGCGCGCTGGTCCGCGTCAGATTCAGGTGACTTTCGCACGGAGGACGTGGGCGTACCCTGAAACGGTGCGTGAACCCTACCTGCGTCCCTATACCAACACCCCCGATACGCGGCACCAGCCGTACTTGGGACGAATTGCCATCACAGGCCCGTACAATGCGACTGACCGTCTACCGATTGAGTCGACGCCGAGCCGCCGGCGGATCTTTGTCTGTGAACCATCCGAGACCGACTCAGTTGAGGTGCAGACCGACTGTGCCCGAGAAATTCTGACTCAGCTTGCGCGGCGGGCATATAGGCGCCCGGTTACGACCGACGATCTCGAAGTGTTGTTGAGATTTTTTGAAGACGGTCGTGTCGAAGATGGATTTGATGCAGGCATTGAACTCGCGTTGCGATGGGTGTTGGCTAGTCCGGAGTTCGTCCTTCGTGTCGAACGAGACCCAGAAGGACTGGTAGCTGGCACCAACTACGAGATTACGGATCTGGAGTTGGCTTCGCGGCTCTCGTTTTTCTTGTGGTCCAGTCTGCCTGACGATGAACTAATCGACCTGGCGGCTCGCGGAAGACTTAGTGAGCCGGCCGTTCTTGAACGTCAGACGCGGCGTATGCTCACCGACGACCGGGCGACGGCGTTGGTTACGAATTTTGCAAGCCAGTGGCTCTATTTACGTAATGTCCCGGCTGTATATCCAGATGAGAATTTGTTTCCGCACGTTGGCGAGGCGCTGCGACAGGCGATGCGACGTGAAACAGAGCTGTTCGTCGAGAGTATTTTTCAAGGAGATCACAACGTTTTGGATTTGTTAACGGCGGACTACACTTTCGTCAATGAGCGGCTGGCCCGGCACTACGACATTCCGTATGTCTACGGGAGTCATTTCAGACGTGTGTCACTCGGTCAGCTTCCTGATGATGCGCGGCGTGGTCTTCTCGGGCACGCCAGTATTCTCGCGGTGACTGCATATCCGAATAGAACGT
>CAZDQD010000136.1:0-10589 GCA_964507425.1 uncultured Vicinamibacteraceae bacterium | reverse complement strand
AGAAGTTGCCACCACTACCAGCTTCACCGTGAATGAACTTCCGGTTACCCTACTCGATGTACCGGGTACTTACGTTGCAACCGTTCGACCTGGTTCTGGTATGCGCTACAACAAACCACTTTTCCGATTAAAGGCAGCTGTCGTTGAAACACCATCTGGGCCATATTTTTTTAAGATGGTTGGACCAGACAGGACCGTTCTTGCTTGGAATGACCAATTCACGGCGTTCCTTGAATCAATGCGCTACGAATAGTCGTCCAAGTCACCGCTTCCCGAAAGCGCAACGCAATCTGTAGTAACTAGTTTCCGCGAATACCCAGCGCATGCTCCGCAATTAATTTACGATGGAGTTCGCTAGTCCCCTCGCCAATTTCAAGGGCCTTCGCTTCCAAGAGGAGTCGTCCAACCTCATACTCCTCTGATAGTCCGTAGCCTCCAAAAATTTGGATAGCATCGAGCGCATTCGCAGTTGCCGCTTCACTGGCGGTGAGCTTTGCCATTGAAGCTTCAACGGAACAACGATCGACCCCCGCATCTTTCATGCGACCCAGCCGATAAACAATCGCCCGCGCAGATTCAGTTCGACATTGCATATCAGCAATCTTCTGCTGAATCATTTGAAACTCTCCGATCGGGCGACCAAATGCTTCACGTTCCTTGGCATAAGACACACTTAAATCAATGGCTCGCTGCGCTTGCCCAATACACCGAGCCGCAACAGAAAATCGACCCATATCAAGCGCTGCGCCAAGAATAGGAAATCCCCGGCCCACCTCGCCGAGAACTGCATCATCACCAACCACTGTGCCGTCAAAATGAATAGCCGCGAGGTTGTCACGCTTCAATGTCCGCATCGGCAAACCAGTGATTTCCACGCCATGCGCATTTGGCTCGACCAGAAAGACCGTTACACCTTGGTGGCGCTTGGAAGCATCAACTGTTGCCGCGACAAGCATGACGCCGGCGTGCGCAGCATGTGAAATAAAAACCTTTGAACCTTCAAGACGCCATCCTCCGTCTGTTTTTATGGCACGCGTTTGGAGTCCGGCAAGGTCACTGCCACCACTTGGCTCGGTCAAACAGGCTGAGGTCAACACGGACCCGTCACAAATAGCAGGCAACCAACGATCTTTCTGCGCTTCCGTCCCGAACCGAACAATAGAGCTGCCAACCAGTGAATTGGTAACAGAAACGACAGAAGCCACAACCCAATCAACACGCGCAAGCTCTTCGCAAATCACGCCGTACGTCACAACATCTGTACTAGCACCACCATACTGCTCGGGAATGACTGGTGTGAGATATCCAAGCGGAATGAGTTTCTTGATCAAGCCCTCTGGATACCGGTTTTCTCGCTCGTGCGATTCAACATGTGGGAGGATTTCTCGTTCAGCAAATTCTCGCACAGCCCTTCTGACAGCTTGTTGCTCGGATGTCAGGTCGAAGTCAGCCATACGGCTAGGCGAAATGGTTGTCGTCATGACCCTATCTACTTTCCTCAAAATACCGCTTTAACAATCGGCAAGACATCCACTCGCAGCGGTTATCTCAGACCTCATTTATTGCGGGCATCAACCCACCGCAACGCCTCACCCAGCGATGCAGCCGATTGTACGAGCTGCCGCACACGTCCATTCAGTTCCTCGGACAATTCTCGACTTTCAGTGAAATCAGCCGACGTAGCGTACACGTAACGCGGAATAACGTGACAACGAAAATCAAACATTAGACTGTTCGCCAGCGCCATCGGGGCCATATAACTACGCTGGCCGCCAGCCACACAGAGCATCCCAACTGGTTTTTCACTCCATGCTCGCCCAGTGAGTTCAATTACATTTTTTACGGCCGCATTGAGATCGTAATTGTAGATGGGAGAAGCAATGAGTACCGCCGTGGCCGAAGAAACCTTTTCCATCATCGGTCTAACAGATGGGTGATTAAAACAGTCCTTACCATCACAAATAGGAAGGTCCCAGTCACGTAGATCCACCAAGTCATTGTCAATGCCGAGTGCCGTCGCCGTCGAAGCAGCTACGGTTGCCAAGTAATGAGACCGACTCCCTGGATTTAGGGAGCAGGACAAAATAAGGAGTGCGTTTTTATTTTGAGGCTGGTTAGATGCAGTCATTTTCTCCACAGTATAGTAGCGACGCGGAAACGTTGCCGCCTTACTACTACTCTGTCGTACAATCTTGTCGTGAAACATCGGTGCGTACACATATTGATGTTAGTCGCCGCGCCCATGCTGTCAATGGCCGTTGCCGCCACCGCGCAACCATCTTCTCCGGTTCTCTCGGAAAGTGAACCAAGCGCGGAACGGATCCTGCAACAAGCACTCGCGCGCGCCGAAGAGCAGGGCGAGTCTGGCGTTGAGTTAATGTTTCGCTACGTGGTCACTTCAATTGTTTCCACCCTTGACGGGGATGGCCAAGTGACCAAGGAGGAACGAGAAACCTCTCATCGTTACCCCTTGGAAGGTCTTCTCTACGACGAAGTTGTGTCCCGTGACGGAAAGCCGCTCGACGATAACGAAGCAGAAGAGGAACAGGAGAAAAAAGATCGGTTCGTCAGAGAAGCCCGCGAACACGCTGCTCGAGGTGAAGAGTACAAACCCAACGAAATGGACGTTCAGTTCAATGAGGAAATGATGGGTCGCTACGACGTCACCTTAGCTGGAACCGAAGTCATAGGAAAACACACCTGTTGGGTAATCGCCTTCGAACCAAAACCAGGCCGTCTGCCGGACAACCGACGCATGGACAAAGCGCTCAACCGCTCGACCGGCAAACTCTGGATATCCAAAGACGATTTCGGTGTTGCACGGGTAGCATTCGACATGCGTGAACCATTCCGCTATCTGTGGGGGCTCGTCGCTACGATCCGGAACGCTTCAGGTCGATTAGATTTCGACCTTGTACAGCCAGGATTTTGGGCTCCAATGCAATTCGATCTTGAACTCGATTTGCGCGTGTTTTTTAAGAATATCCGTCGACAGATTCACTCAGATTGGCTCGAACACCGTCCACTAGACATTCCTAGCGCCCAATCTGAAAATGTCTTACTCAACGAACACTCATTAAAAAATTAATCGCGACGACGATGGTCGCTACGTTTCAGATAACGCCACGTTCTCGAAGTGCCACCACAGCCGGGATCGAATAACCAAGCTCTTTAAGGATCGCGTCCGTGTGTTCCCCAAGTTTCGGTGCACGGTGCCTAATTGCTGCAACAGTACCTGACATACTGAATGGCGTGTCTGCAACCGGGGCCTCAGCCGTAGAACCAGGAACCGTAAGACCACGCAGAAATCCCGTTGCTTTGACGTGTGCGTCCTCAAGTACCTGTTGTGGAGAAAGAACTGGACCCGCCGGAATTTTCACTTGTTCCAATTCCGACAACACCTCAGCAGAAGTTCTGGTTGAGCACCATGCCACCATTCGTTCGCTAATAAGCTCACCGTGGTCACCACGCGTCTTATCGTTAACAAAACGAGGGTCTTCAAGCCAATTGGGTTCACCCATAAGGTCAGCCCAGCGTTTGAAAAGTGGTTGACCAATGCACTGCACAAAAACCCAACCATCACGCGTCCGATACGCATCTGATGGAGCCTGTGTCTGACTTCGGTTCAAAGATGCAACACGATCTGGATGAGTCATCGCCTGCTCAATGATCGCACCATTGGCCACGGTTAGGGCGGTCGCCAATAACGAAGCCCGCACCTCCTGACCCTGTCCGGTTTGAAAACGTGCGAGCAACGCAGCCATCGTACCGACTGCCGCTACCAGCGCTGTACAAAAATCAACGTACGGACAGTACGCTTTGGTGGGTTCGCCAGGTCGCCCAGATAGATACATAATCCCAGACATCGCCTGACCGACAGCATCAAATCCGAGCTTGTTCGAAAAGGAGCCGCCCGAACCGAACGCCGATACGCTTGTTAAGATAATGTCTGGCCTAAGCACAGCAAGACTCTCGTAATCGAGTCCTAAACGTCGCAGGGATGCATCCGGAAGATTGGCAACCACAACATCAGCTGTCGGCACAAGTCTCTGCAGAACCATCTGACCTTCGCGCCGACTGACATCAAGCGTCATTCCGCGCTTACCGCGATTCACCTGGAGGTAAAAACCGCCGTCGTTCAGCTTAGTGACTGGCATGAGATAGCGGTCTTCACCACCACCAACTTTTTCTACACGAATCACCTCAGCCCCAAGATCAGCGAGCAATGCGGAACAAAACGGCCCAGCGATGTAACGACCGAAGTCGAGAACGCGGACCCCTTGCAGCAAATCAGGCATCATCTGGTATTCACAGGACGAGCTGGAAGTTCCAAGTAACTACCAGGTACCGCTACCTGCATTCTCCGATTTCGTATTGGTGTGTTGGAGCTCCGCCCTACGGAGCAGTAGGACCTGGGTGGACGGTCACTGTCACATTAACCGGACTTACGTAAACGGTGTCGTCCGCTACTGCTTGTAGGACGTACGTACCAGGCTCAGTAAAACTGACCGTGGTAACGGCCCTCCCACCAGTTCCAATTTCAGGTACCTGCGGATCAAACATGACTACGCCCGGGCCATGCCAATGAAGCCACGTAACAGCCAAGCCAGTGGCTGCGGCTCTCCGTGGATCAACGATCGCCTGTGACTTAGGCCCTCGGCGTGGATTCCGCTCCGCCAATCTTGGGTCAGGTGGCGGAATTCCGTCGTCACCAGCAATCACTGCTATCTCAAGCGAATCTGGAAGAGTCACCTCTAGCGTGTCACTTCCCTCAACACTCACAAACGGTCGCTGGTTATCAGCAAAGCCACCTATGCTACCGGAACCACGGTTCAGACGAAGCACGCCCGAGTCCAGTTCCCAGACTGGTAACAAATGGCCATACGCATAATCCGTTTTCCCATTGTGAGTTACTGCCCATATGAGGTCTTTATCACCCCAATCTGCAGGCACACGAACCTTGAATACAAACTGCTGACGCCGCGGATAAAAATGAGAAGGCTGTCCCTGGTCAGCTGGTCCAGGCGATATTGAGTTATTGGGACCAGGCTGAACGACGGGCTGTTCTTCGTAGTTCCGGTTGAGATAACCAAAAACCATATTGAATGAACCGTCGTCGTTGCGTTCCCATCCCTCAAAGACAGGTTGTACGTTCTGCCCGCGGCTCCACCGTTCTTGCGCTAACACTGGAGCACTTAGAACACCGGACACTACCACCACGACCAACACGAACATGAAACCCTTCAACCCGTTCACCATGCCTATGCTTCTCCTCAACCCACAAACGACGAGACCTCCGCCATAACCTACAGCGGAGGTCCAGACGAACCGTCTAAACGTCTACAAACTAATTATTGTTATTGGCCGCCATCGCCTCGCGCTCTGCAACCGCCTTCTCGTACTCTTCCTCATCCAACTCATACCAACTCACCCACGCGAAGCTCATTTCGTCACTGGACCGCTGCCCAAATCCAGCCCAATTTGTGGGGTCATCATTCCAGCGGTTTGCCTCAGAATTGTCGTGCCAGCTCGTAACGTGCAACATTGTGCCTTTGGGAAGTAGGGGCGCTACGTCATCCTCGTAGTTGTAGACAATGTGCCATCCAAAATCCCAATCTGCGCAACTCAGGATCTGCTTGCTGTTATCAGGTAGCACCGCACCAAGACATTGTCTCTTTCCGAGATTGTGCAGATGCGCCTGAAACGCCGTGATATTCGCATTTTCCTTCAGCCGATAGAACCCATCGTGCCGCACATTAGATGCACCAGCAGGAATGTCCAAGTCCTCGTCATCTCCTACATGCGCCGAGATTAACTTGCGTTCAGGCACCACACCCTTCGGGTAAAACTGTATTCCGACTCGTGTCCGGTCCGTCGTCCTAACCCCGTTTGCCGCGTAATGCATGTTGAATTTGATCCGGCTACCCGCCTCGATCAGTCGACCCGTGCCATCTGGAAAGATGTCGCCATTCTTTCCGAGCGCGTACTCATTAAGAAAGTTGTAGTCGCCATCCTCGGAGTCCATATCTTCCATGCTTGTCACGGCATGATGCACCACCGGAAATCCTTCAAGCGACGGCTTCGTCTCAACGGCTTTCACCCAGCGGTCTTCCGTCAATCCTGAGTCAGCAACAAGATCACCCCACCAGTTGGGTGCCTCCGCTTCGACAACAAATGGCTCCGGTATTTCAACTACCCAATCCGGCTCGCCAATTTTCCACTCGGCGATATCACGAAACTCTCTCGGCGCCGGCATGTCAGCTGGATTGCCGCGTGGTGCGCCGTTATCGACCCAGTTAGCCACCTTGGAAATTTCATCATCCGTTAACGAATAGTCGTATTTGAATCCCTGAATACCAATATTTTTATCGATGTACCAGGGCGGCATAGCACGAGTTACAACCTTGTCTTTAATCGACCGCGCCCAGGGCCTTGCTTCTTCGTAGGTCAACAGCGACATTGGCGCTATTGAATCGGTACGATGACAATCTTGGCACGACCGCTGCAGAATCGGTGCAATGTCCTTCGTGAACGTGATTTCAGACGCGCCATCCTGTGCAGCAGCACCGGACGACACTGTCAGGAAAGCACCGACAAACAGAGATACAAGGCTCAACCTACGACCATTTCTCAATAACATGCGCGCAACCTCCACATCCGGAACGTCTCGGATCTTAGTGAGCTATTCTGACTCAGGACGACCAAATACACCAAATCTTTATGACCAGAAATAACCTATCGTTTCAATTTAAAAACATATAACGCGTTCCCAGTATCAGGATGCTGAATCTCTGGACTTAAAAGCTGCGGGATACGCCGAGGACTCCCACCGCCGAGTCCAGTCGAAACGGCAATATACTGATCACCCCCAGCACCGTAGGACACTGGAAATCCTTGGACAGACGTGCCCAAACGCGTTTCCCAGAGGACGTCTCCAGTGTCAACGTCATGCGCACGAAAATACCGGTCTACATCACCCACAAAAGCAAGCCCCCCAGCGGTGGTCAACACAGCCGTCATATACGCCGCCCTCTGTTCAATACTCCAACGCTCCTCAAGGGTATCGACGTCAATGGCTGCAAGCTTCCCAAGGTTACCGTTAGTGCCAGGCATCTCAAACCATTTGCGATCAGCCTGCGAACCGCCAGAACCGGGCACTAATGCCACTTCTCGACCGGCGATCTCAAGGCAACTCTGACTCAACGGGATAACAAGAGTCCTCGCCTCAGGGCTGAACGCCATGGCATGCCAATTGTGACCACCAGCCGTACTCGGGCACACAGACACCCAGTCACCGATGCCAGCATCTGCAATGTCCTGACGATAAGTTACAACCCCCGTCGTCGGATCGATTCGGTCGAACACGTTTTGGTACACCGTTTCCTTAAACCCGAGAAACTCTCCGGTACTACGATCGAGCTTCCATAGAATGCCGTGTTTCCCGATCGTGTAGAGCGCCGACCTGTCCCCACTATCAATCAGTACTTGTTCAAAGGCTTCGTCAAGGTCAAGCGCCTCTCCAGGAACATGCTGACGAAACCACTGGATGGTTCCATCTTCAGGATTCAAAGCCAACGTTGAATTGGTGTAGAGGGCGGCGTCGTAAACCGTCAATCCACGACTGGCGGGTACCCACGGCTTTGCCTGGGCAACAGGCCAGTAAAGAAGGTTCAGGTCGGCATCGTAACTCCCCGGTATCCATGAATCCCCACCAGCGCGCAAGGCTAGTGGAAGGTCGCCCCAAGAATCTCCACCAGGTTCACCAGGTTCCGCAATAGTCAAACGACGCCATAGCTCCTCTCCTGTCGCCGCATCATGCGCTGTAATAAAGCAACTATCTGGCATAAATCGTGTACAGCCGTTGATACCGTTGATCACTCTCCCGTTAGCAACGAGTGGCCCACTCGAATTCGTGTAGCCGTCACTGGGGTCAGCAATTTGTGTCTCCCAAACGGCTTCACCGGTATTGATGTCAAGCGCCATCATGACCGCATCACGTGTTCCCATAAACAACTTGTCATCGTAAACCGCAAGATTACGGGTGAAACCACCCGACATGCCCTCTGGCAGTGGACGGCGATATTCCCACAACAATGTTCCGTTCGCGGCATCAAGCGCTTGCACGACGTTACCGGGATTCACAAGGTACATAACACCGCCATAGACGAGCGGTGTCGGCTGGTTCCGTCCATCGGCCATCGCCCAAACCCAAGCGAGTTGCAGCTCCCCAACGGTCTCACGCGTGATCTGGTCGAGCGGGCTGTACCCCCAGCCATCATAGGTGCGACGATAATGCAGCCAATCAGACGAAGACGGTGCTCGAAGTGTTGCCTCGGTCACGGGCGGTTGGTCAACCCAATCACGAAAAACGCGTGTCGCATCTGCAGCGCGGTCACTGTTCGCAACGGAAGTGGCTGCCTCTACAACCGGCGAGGGATCTCCATTAGCAAGCGCCATCGTCCCGGCAGCCACTCCATTTGCTTGAAGAATGTACGCCACAACGTTCGTGTAGGTTGCGTCGGGAAGCGAACCACCAGCTCCCGGGGGCATCGTGCTACGCACAAGATCAAGCAATTCATCAACAGACAGGGCGGCCCATGCCCCTTCAAAATTCGGTCCCGCAAGCTCTGGAGCCTCGAATGCACCACTCAAATTACTCATGTGACACCCAGCACATGACTGCTCGTAAGCACCACGTCCAGCCTCAGCCTGTCCAACCGTATAGCTGGCCTCTGTCAACTGGCCCAGTGCCGTTACCGGCAGCAGCACGACGCAAAGTCCAGAAACGGCAAGTCGCAACATTTCGCAGCAGCTGTCGCCTCGTCGCCACATCATCTTGCCACTCCAATGCGCATAAGCAACTCAAAATGAACAGAAAAAAGGAGAGGCGCTGTGTAACACCCCTCCTCAATCAAGCGGAACGAACCTAGTCCTGTTGACCTATTCGTCGTTAGCCCGAGCGGCTCTCGCTGCCTCACGCTCAGCAAACCTGACCTCATACTGCTCATCGGTCATGAAGGCGATGTCTGTCCAGCCATGCCCCATTTCATCCATGGTGCGACCACCCCAACCTATCCATGCGGATGGATCTGGATTGTGCCTGTTGTTGGCAGTGTTATCGTGCCAAGACACCGTATGCAAAATTGTTCCCTTCGGGAAAAGATGCGCTTCCTTGTACGGATAGACAATTTGCCAACTCTGCTCGTAATTCGGAACATCGGTCAGCACCTCTCGACGCCCATCGAGATGAATCGCCTCAAGGAGCATTCGGGAACCACGGAAATGCATGTGTGGCTGAAAGCTAAGGATGAGGGCAGCTTGCGGTAGCGGCCAAAATCGTTCATGCCGCACGACACTATGCGGCGGAATGCTCATCTGAGCAACACCGTTCAACGTGTTGTCATCGACAATGGCACCAGGTGGCATCCGGTCTGCGTGCAGATCGAGGTCGAATCCCGCACGAAGCAGGCGATCTTCAACAGCCTCCCGGTTGAGTTTCCAGTCGTGTCCGACACCCGTCCTAATTCGATGTGCCGTCACTATGAGTTCTGGCACAACTCCTTTTGGGTAAAACTTGATGCCAACCTTTTGCCGGTCAATCGTCTCTTCACCCCATGGGTGATAGTGTGGCGCAAAACGGAAAAGTCCTCCTGCTGGAAGTTTACGCCCCGTGCCATCAGGATAGAACTGGCCAGTGCTTCCCATCGCGTACTCAATAAGGTCAATCTCTTCTGTGTTCGAACCCAACCCGAGACGGAAATCCTCAAGATCTTCGGTCGTTTCAGGAACACTGACATACACGTGTGAATGGTGCACGCAACAGTATGCCTCTGGAATAATCTGGACCCATTTAACGTAACGATCTTCCGTTAAACCGGGATCGACCACTTCAGACGGATAAAAGTCCGCACCCTCAGCAGGAATTTGAAAACCTTCCTCCATTTGGACAACGAGGTCAGGTTCGCCATAGGTCCACTCAGTGAGACTCGCAAAGTCGAGCGGTGGCGGAGCATCGGAAGCCTTACCCTGCAGTGCCCCACCATCAACCCACGCCGCAACTGTCGCAATTTCCTCATCGCTCAACGACGGGTCGGCCGTGTACTCACCAATAGTCCGGTCAAGGTGCCAAGGGGGCATTTGTCGCGTGACAACTCGGTCCTTTATGGCACGAGCCCATGGCCTTGCATCATCAAACGTCAGCAATGACATCGGCGCGCCAGTCCCTGGCCGATGACATTTCTGACAGGAGCGTTGGAGAATCGGGAGCATATCCTAGGTAAAGGGGACCTCATGCTGTTCCTGCTCACCAGCCGCATAACCAGTTGTAACACCGCCTAGGACCACTGCTCCGAAGAGCAACACACAAAACGCCGCGAGTCTCCAGATTTGATGCATCAAACTGCCCCCCCACTCATTCCAGACATATCTTCGCTTGAAATATTCACGCGTAACCGTCAGTCTAGCACCTGCTCAAATGTCGACACCCAGATTTTTCGTATTTTTGTCCCTCATTGGCACCTGGCTGGCAACTGCCAGCCCGGCCGTGGCCCAGCTTAATCAGCCTATCTACCCCGTCTATGACGGATTTC
>CAZDQD010000135.1:0-2619 GCA_964507425.1 uncultured Vicinamibacteraceae bacterium | reverse complement strand
CGCTGTCCAGGGTTGAGTCCAGACCGTTGGATCATTGAGAGTGAACCGATACTCCAATGTCGCAGGACCGACTCGTGTGTAGCGTTCAGTTAAAGTGAGGTTCTCGGTTGAACCGCGGAAGGGCGCACCACCGTTAAAGTTGGCGGTTTCAACGACCAGCGTATCTCCATCCCAGTGTCCAAGAGAACTACCTAGATAGGACGTCACACCCTCGCTGAGGGTTGGTCGAGGTGTCGTCGGGACTACGCGCGTTTCGTGGACCATTTCGCGCGTGATCGCGACAAAACCAGGTCCTTGTACGATCTGTAAACCATTGTTGTAGCCACCAGGCGTCGGGATGAGACCGCGGGTGATGCAGCGGACCCATGTCGAGAGGTCTTCCGGACCGCCGGGGGTAACCATGCTGCGCGGTGCGCGTTCGTCTCCAGCCAGAAGTTGGGCTCTCTCCTCTGTGACGCGGGGTGGCAGGCGTCCGTCTGGTGGGTCGATAACCATTGCGACTTGGGTGGAGACGGCCGAACCGTATTCGAGTGTTGTGTCGCGCCACTCACGCTCGTAACCCCAAATGCCACCCAACAGGCGTCCCTCATGCCGTGCAATTGCTTCCTCTGGCGTCACTTCTTCATTCGCGTCGACGTTTTCAGGTCGCTCGAAGGGTATACCGACCGCTGAGCTGCTAGTCCAGATACCCTGCAAATCTGGCTCGTCCCAAGGTGTTCGTGGTGCGTCGTAATTCCCCAACGCATCGGCACTCAGAATAGTGGAGCCAATGTCCGATTCCATACCGGCAAAGCCCGTCTCCACTACCGCGACACGTACGTTGTCTGGACCGAACAGGAAGGCGCGCTTGGCTGAGGTACGTCCTCCCTCTGGCACCATCGGCTCCTGCTCAAAGCGCACATCCTGTTGTTTGAAATCGTTGGCTGCGCTGTCGAGGTCGTCCACGACGAACGCAACGTGGTCGATGGCTCTTTCCACGGTGCTACCTGGTATGCCTTCGGCGTCCTGAGACACGAGGAACCAAACATCTCCGAACCGCAGCCCGTCGAGCCGGCCTTTAAGGCTGGCGGCCTCGCCGCCCATCACGTCTCGATACCAGGCGAGTGTGGCGGCAGGGTCGGCGGCACTCAGATGTACGTGGTGGAACCCAAGCGTTTCGGGGTCTTCGACCATTTCGATGCGTGTACCCCACGGGTCGAAAACGAAACCGATTTTGAAAAGTCCGGGCACGTCCCGCCAGGTTGTTCCGTCTTCGTTTCGCTGCAGACGGACACCCGAGCCACGAACGCCCACGTTTTCGAGCTCTTCCATCTTCGCGGGTAGGTCCATTACCGAGAATCCGATGTGATCGATGCCGGTTCCTTGGCTGGTCCCGGTCGTGATCTGAGGCACAAACACAACCTCTACTCCGTAGCAATCTGCAGCGTCGTTACGATCGGTCACCGGTTCACAGCCCATGTGGCGGACATACCAGTCAACGGCCTGTAGTGGACTAGCCGAGGTAATGTGCACGTGGTGATAGTCTGCCGCGTTGCTCAGACCCGGTGCAGCGAGAGTGCCTGCGACGAGGATAGCGATAAAGATGTGATTCCGGATCATGGTTTCCTCCGTCGCGTGATTACGAGAATGGCCAATTATATCGGGTTGTGACTGGAGAGCGGAGCGCATTTCATTGACTTCACAGATTTCATGGCCTAGCGTCAGCGTCAACAAAGAAGAGATTCGGATGAACAGATCGACGAGGGACGGCTGGTTAGAGAGTGTGGGGCGACTGCGTTGATCGTCTGGGCGGCCTTTGACCCCTACGCGTTAGCCATAGCAGTCGGTGCTGCGATTACTGTTCTCGCAGCGCTTCGTGGTGTCAGACAAGCCGATCCAAATGCCACGGATGTACTTGCGTGGCTGTTGTTGTGGATTCCGTTTGATTTGAGGTGGTGGAATCAGCTCTATGCAGGCCCTGGTGGACAATATGGCTACGAGTTCTGGGCGACGTACGTTACCGGGGTTGCACTTCTGGGATGGGGACTGTGCCGTCGGTCGTCCACGCTCGGGATTCGCGTGCCGCGGGCTCGTGACATTATGGTGTCGCTGGGTGCGCTTCTGACACTTGCCCTGTTGTTGATTCCTCCTGGGCTAGCTACAGGATTCTTGCAGTGGAATCCATCTCCTCCCTCTTTGTTCCATGGCGCGAGTCTCTTTGGCACACTCGCACTTACCGTTGCGCTTCCAGAGGAATTGTTTTTCCGAGGTCTCCTTCAGACGTGGTGTGAGCGCTGGACCGGACGGCGGTGGCTTGGGCTTCTCATTGCGTCGCTCGCGTTTGGCCTCATGCACTGGAACAATCGGCCGGACCTTGCGGAGAAGGTGATCTATTGCGTGTTTGCGAGCTTCGCCGGCATCGGCTACGGCCTGGCATTTCGATATGGCGGCCTGTTCGCGTCGGTCATGACTCACGCGTCGGTGAACTGGATCTGGCAGGCTGTGCTTCGCGCGTAGTACACCACTCTTACATAAGAGATCTTGAAACCGGCTACTCCTTCAGAGTTGAATACATAGCGTTGAAATTTTGGTTGATTGGTTTGGCCTCAACGAGGCCTTGTTGGGAGGGCAATCATGAGT
>CAZDQD010000134.1:0-11862 GCA_964507425.1 uncultured Vicinamibacteraceae bacterium | reverse complement strand
TCAACCTGCGAACCGCCGTCGCCTCAGTGGCAACACTGGTCGTAGTTACTGGCGTCTGGTTCTTACAGTCCAACATGGCGACTCAGGAAAAAATCAACTCACTCGAACTGCAAAATGCTCGGCTTGAGATCGAAAACTCAGCCTATCGCACCGCGGCAGCGGATCTTGCCGAGGTGTTAGAACCGCTACAAAACGGAATCTCCGACCTTTCAGTACGTTTAGCCAGCGCCGACAGTCTGTCCTCAACGGTACAAAACATTGCGGCAAGTGCCAACGTTCTGGACCTAGGCAATGATCGGGTTGAATTTCCCGACCCGAAAACTACGTTTAAAGCCCTCAACGGGTTAATCGCGGATATCGACAAACGCCTCCAAATCGTCAGACACGGCGTCGCATTTCGTGAAGCATTAATCGCTGCATCGCCGACAAGCTGGCCTGCCGACGGATGGCTGTCAAGCACCTACGGTTATCGCGAAGACCCGTTCAGCGGTGAACGTGAATTTCATTCTGGCATCGACATCAGGACCCGACGGGGTCAGCCCGTCTACGCGACGGCGAACGGAATGATTTCTTGGGCGAACAGAAGTGGAGCCTACGGAAAAATGATTGAGATCCTCCACGGCTTTGGACTAAAAACTCGTTACGGACATTTAGCCGAGTACGCCGTTAATATCGGCGATACGGTCACACGAGGAGATCTAATTGGCTACGCAGGTATGACTGGCCGAACATCCGGTTATCACGTTCACTATGAAGTGTCAGTTTCAGGCCGGACGGTTAATCCGCTCGACCTTCTAGCCGAACCCGAGGGCGTCTTTGCTAATTAGCTACCGACATTACGAACCACTCAGTCCTTCCGTCTGTGCCTAAGATTTGCCAATGGCACTGCCGATCACTAGAATCTTCCGATACCTCATCACCCAGAAGAACTCGTAATGCGATGCCTGCTCGGCCTTAACCGACCGAACGTTCACTGCTATTCCTGGGTCCACATCTTCACGCCGGGTCTCGCCTAATGCTCGATCATTTACTTGCAAAAGTGTTCGGGACACAAAATGAACGTGATTTAAAACGCGTTCAGCCAACCGTAACGGCCATCAATGACCTCGAAGACACCATCAAACGCCTCTCAGACGAGGAACTTCGCGATAAAACTGTTGATTTTAAACAACAAATTTCACAGGGCGCAACTCTTGACGATCTACTAATTGAAGCATTCGCAACCGTTCGGGAGGCTGGCTGGCGGGTCCTTAAAATGCGCCATTTTGACGTCCAACTGATCGGCGGAATGATGCTTCATTCCGGCAAGATTGCCGAGATGAAAACCGGCGAAGGAAAGACGCTGGTCGCCACGCTTGCCGCCTATCTAAACGCGTTGCCAGGAGATGGTGTTCATGTCGTCACGGTCAACGATTATCTCGCCCGGCGAGATGCCGATTGGATGGGACGTATCTACCGATTTCTGGGAATGACCGTAGGTGTCATTCAACATGACATAAAAGACGACCGTCGACATCAGGCTTATCGGTGCGATATTACCTATGGCACGAATAATGAATTCGGGTTCGATTACCTCCGCGACAACATGAAGTTTGATAGCACGCAATTTGTGCAACGCAAGCACAACTTCGCGATCGTCGACGAGGTTGACAGTATTTTGATCGATGAAGCGAGAACCCCACTCATTATTTCCGGACCCGCCGCACAATCGACTGAGCTTTATCACGAAGTTGACCGAATCATCCCCAGATTGAAACCTGGGGCTGTAACAAAGGGAAATGTTCCCGCTGAGGAAAGAGAAGCGCTTGAAGATACCGGCGACTTTCTTAAAGACGAAAAACACAAGACGGTCACACTCACTGAAACAGGGATGGCAAAATGCGAGCGCTTTTTGTCGGGTCGCCTCCAGCCTGGTGGACTCTATGACCCCTCGAATATGCCGTTACTGCATCATATAAACCAGGCGTTGCGCGCTCACACGCTTTTTGAAAAAGATGTTGACTATATGATCAAAGACGGTCAAGTGGTCATCGTAGATGAGTTTACTGGCCGTCTAATGCCTGGTCGTCGCTGGAGTGATGGATTACACCAAGCAGTCGAGGCGAAAGAGAAAGTTAAGATCGAACGTGAAAACCAAACTTTGGCTACTGTAACGTTCCAAAACTATTTTCGTAAATACGACAAGCTCGCAGGAATGACCGGGACGGCTGAAACAGAGGCGCCGGAATTCGCAAAAATTTATGAACTTGACGTGTTTGTCGCTCCGACGAATCGAGATCTTATTCGTATCGAGGAACCCGACCTCATTTACCGAACAGAAAAAGAGAAATACGAAGCAATCGTTGACGACATTACGGAACAGCAGGCCAACAATCGACCGGTGCTCGTTGGAACTGTATCAATTGAAAAATCAGAGCGCCTTTCCGGTCTACTGAAACGCCGCGGCATTAAACACGTCGTTCTCAATGCTAAATATCACGACAAGGAAGCCGAGATTGTCGCTCAAGCTGGGAGACAAGCCACTGTTACCATCGCAACTAATATGGCGGGACGCGGCACCGATATTCTACTCGGTGGCAACCCGGAACATATGGCACGTCGTCAGGCAATTGCCGAAGGAGTTGGTGAAAAGCTTCCAGCTGGCGAAGAGAAGTTTATTGACGACGACGAAAATATTTATTTCTTTCAGGACGGGTTTTACAAGGTCCCGCGTGCCGATTGGCAGAGAATATCCGATCACTTCATTGGCCAGACTGACGCGGACCATAACGCTGTTGTTGACGCAGGCGGATTACATATCATCGGAACGGAAAGACACGAAGCTCGCCGCATTGATAACCAACTTCGCGGACGTGCAGGTCGCCAGGGAGACCCAGGTTCTTCACGCTTTTATTTATCACTAGAAGATGACCTGATGCGGATTTTCGGTTCAGACCGCATACAAGGCCTCATGGATAAATTGGGAATGGAGGACGGCGTCCCCATTGAACACACGATGGTAACAAAGGCGATCGAACGGGCACAGAAACAGGTCGAAGCGCAAAATTTTTCCGTCCGAAAACATCTTCTCGAATATGACGACGTAATGAACAAACAGCGCGAGAACGTCTACACGTTACGGCGAGAATTACTCGATGGTGCGATTAGATTACAGGACGAAGAAACCGTTGAAGAGGTCGATACTCGGACTTACATTATGACGTTAGCGGAAGAGGCCGTGCAGAATTCAGTAGAAGGCTATTGCACGGAAGATCTTGACCCGGATGAATGGGACCTGCCCGAGTTAAAGAAGTCAGTCTCTGACCTATTTGGCCTTACAGGCGACGAGTTCGACACCATTGAACTGGAAGAAAGTAATCCCGAGGAAATGCATGAACTGTTATGGAAACAAGTCGAACAACGGTACGCCGAAAAAGAAGCTAGCCTAGACGAAGCCGTTTTAAGACGCGTGGAACGCGACATCATGCTTCAAATTGTTGATTCTCAATGGAAAGACCATCTCTACTCTCTTGACCATCTTAAAGAGGGTATCGGCCTACGTGGTTACGGACAAAGAAATCCTCTCGTCGAATATAAAAAAGAAAGTTTCTCAATGTTTCAAGCCATGAAGGAGCGCATCGACGACGAAACCCTGCGTTACCTGTGGCGCCTTAAACCCGTGAGTAGAGACTCGCAGTCTCCAGAGACCTCTCCTCAAATCAGAGCCAGAACACCAATGACGTTCAATGACCCCGGTCGAGGAGCCTCCGGTCCGACACCTCGGCAAGGTATTACGCCGGGACAGACACCGGTGCCCGCAAGAACCGGGGGAGACGACGCGAGCGTGTCGACTATTCGGCGGGATGTTCCAAAAGTGGGAAGAAACGATCCATGTCCATGCGGTAGCGGAAAGAAATACAAAAAATGCCACGGTGCCTGAGAGATTGGTGAACTATGACGCTGAAAGCTAACGAAGATACCACCGCTGCACCTGCCGTCGAAGCCACAATCGCGCTAACTTATGACGACATTCTTCTAAAACCAAGGCACTCGAATATCCTTCCGAGTGCAGTTGACGTGAGAACTCAATTAACGCGAAACATCACACTCAATGTGCCCATTATTAGTGCCGCCATGGACACGGTCACGGAATCTGGGATGGCGATTGCCATGGCCCAACTCGGCGGCATCGGAATTATCCATAAGAATTTAAGCATCGCTGGACAGGCCGCCGAGGCTGACCGAGTAAAACGCTCTGAGAGTGGCATGATCGTTAACCCGATTACTCTCTCACCTCAAGCGAGCGTTTACCAGGCACTCGAGTTGATGCGGAAATATCGAATTTCTGGAGTGCCAATTACGTCTGACGGACGAAATGAAGGCCGTCTAGTTGGCATCTTAACAAACAGAGACCTCCGGTTTCATTCCAATGCCGATCAGCCCATTTCGGAAGTCATGACGAGTGACAATCTCATAACCGTCCCCGTTGGAACAACGCTGGATCAAGCCAAAGAAATTCTTCACCGTCACAGGGTTGAAAAGTTGTTAGTTGTTGATCCCGACTTCAATCTCCGCGGTCTTATCACCGTCAAAGACATTCAGAAGGCCATTAAATATCCAAACGCGGCAAAAGACTCTTTCGGTCGACTCCGCGTAGGCGCAGCCGTCGGCATCTCTCCGGACGCTGTAGAACGAGCTGAAGCGTTGGTCGCTGCCAATGTCGACGTACTCGTGCTCGACAGTGCTCACGGTCATTCGCAGAACGTCCTTGACGTCGCCGTGCGCCTCCGCGAGACGTTTCCATCGATTGATCTCATCGCAGGCAACGTCGCTACGGCAGACGGCACAAAGGCATTGGTCGATGCGGGAGTCGACGCGGTGAAAGTTGGCATAGGCTCAGGATCCATCTGCACGACCCGAATCATTGCGGGTATCGGTGTCCCGATGGTCACGGCAATCCGCGATTGTTCCGCCGTCGCCAAATCCGCAGGCGTACCTGTAATTTCGGACGGTGGGGTTCGGTACTCCGGGGATATCACAAAAAGCATTGCTATGGGTGCCAACACTGTCATGGTCGGAAGCTTATTCGCAGGGACAGAAGAGAGCCCGGGAGAACTAATTCTTTACCAAGGCCGGAGTTTTAAGGAATACCGAGGCATGGGCTCAATCGGAGCCATGCGAGATGGCAGTAGCGACCGTTACTTCCAGGAGGAATTCGATTTAAACACTGTCGAAGACGCAAACACCAAACTCGTACCAGAAGGAATCGAGGGACGAGTTCCCTACAAAGGAACCGTCGCCGCAATGATTCATCAACTCGTCGGAGGTTTACGTGCGGGGATGGGTTATTGTGGCGCTCCCGACGTCCTCACACTTCAGCGAGAGGCCGATTTTATACGTATTACACCTGCCGGAGTGAGAGAAAGCCACGTCCATGACGTTGTTATTACAAAAGAGGCACCAAATTATCGAAGTGAATAAACTTGGTCAGATCTACAACGGATTCGATTCCAAAGTGATTTCGTCCGGAGTTTCTATCGAAATCACGCGGTCATCACCGCCATCATCATCTATTCGAACGTGAATAACGCCAGATAACGGTCGTTCTAAACGATCGGCCCATTCAACAGCCACGAGACCTTGGCCCGACATCATCTCTAAGAGCTGAGGTTCAAACTCGTTTACCTCTTCAGGCGTCAACCTGTACAAATCGACATGATGGAGAATAGTATCTCCAACGTATTGCTGTGCCAAAACGAATGTTGGGCTACTCACTTCATCCGGATTAGAACCTATCCCTCGAGCCAACCCTCGGACAAACGCGGTTTTACCTGCACCGAGTTCCCCGTACAAAAAGAACGTCCCATTTTCTATACCCAAATCTCTGATCGTCTTTTCTGCAACACTCGCTGTTTCTGCCTCAGAGTGACTCCGCACGGATCTCATCACAAGTTACAGACCTCCATGATCACACACGGCCTTCCCAAAACATGTCGCAATATCACTAGCAATGAGTCCTCGCTGCCCAAATTTCTTCGCGGCCAAATCGCCGGCATATCCATGCAGATAGACCACATCTTGCACCAGTTCGCCCCAATTACTTGCGTGCCTGTCTATGCTGCCATCTTCAGCGATATTCACCTCACGTCCAAGAAACGCAGCGAGAACACCCGTTAACACGTCGCCGCTTCCACCGGTGCTCATTCCCGTATTACCGGTCGTATTGATGCCGATGTGTCCGTACGGGGTTGCTGAAATCGCCTGATCACCTTTGAGTACCACATACACGGAATATTTCTTCGCGAATTCACTGGCAACGGTCAGTCGATTCGCTTGAACCTGTTCGACCGTTTTACGTGTTAAACGTGACATTTCACCAGGGTGCGGCGTCACGATGACTGGTGGTGACGTAATATCCGGACGCGCTGAGCCTGCTGATTTCAACAGGTCTAAACCACCGTCTCGACTCACAATAGTCAACGCATCGGCATCCAATACTAAAGGGACATTCATAAATCCAAATATTTTTTCTACTAACGCCTTTGGTCCCGAACCTACTCCTAAGCCAGGCCCCACTGCAATCACGTCGTGCTGCATCTCATCGAGGACGTCAAGCCCGATGCCGCTAACAATCCCGTCTCGGTCTGGCAGTCCCACCGTCATGCACTCAGGGATCCGTGACAACTCTTCACGACAACTTTCCGGTCCGACAATAGTGACCAGACCGGCCCCCGCCCGCAACGCGCCCATTCCGGCCAATTGCGCCGCACCGGTTTTCCCCCTCGATCCCGCAACAATAGTGACGCGACCAAAATTCCCTTTATGCGTATTAAGGGTGTCGGGGTTTTGTGCGAACAACGTCCACAAACTGTCGTCGCTGTTGCACTCTGCAAGCACTATCCTTGGGGACTCATCACGCCCGTACCCAATATCGGGCCATCGAAGAACATCGGCCTCTCCCGCGACAAGTTTTTTAGTCTCTTCGCTAAACCCGCTAAAGTCATGGACTGTCAACTCCCCTACATGGCGAGCAGCCGGACGTACGACATGAGCTACCCTCGGAGAGACCAACGCAACTGTGTAATCCGCATTAACAGTTGGACCGATAGCGCTAGGACTATCCCCAGCTAAACCAGAAGGAATATCGACCGATACGACTTTGGTCGCCGCGCTTACGGCAGCAGCTCGATCACGCAGCTGGTTTATCCATTCAACAGCATTAGCTACAACACCCGTTATAGGCCGGTTGAGTCCTGAGCCAAAAAGCGCATCGACTATAAGCCTGTCCTTTACGTTATCCGGCAGCATCTCCACATCGGACTCGTTGACAATCTCTCGAACCGTAAGGCCAGACGCTTCTGCACCTCGACGACATTCAGATGCCTCTTCGCTTAAAGACGCTTTCTCTCCAAACGAATAAACAGTCACACTTGACGGGCCTTTAGTCATCTCATGTAGAAGTGCCGCTATAACCCAGCCGTCGCCACCATTGTTCCCTGGACCGCAACAGACGACGACGTCCCGATTGGTATGAAGGTTTTCGCCACGAATAACCTCCACCACTGCCGCACCAGCGTGCTCCATCAACTTTAGAGACGAGCTAGTAGCAATCAGTTCCTTCTCCCGGCGTCGATGCTGTTCCGCATTGAGAATGCGCATATCAAATGATAGTCTGAACCGTTCGACGTTAAGGTTTAAAGGTCAACACTCAAATGGATATAGCAATTAACGTGAATGGCGCCATCAACGATGCGGAACACGCCACTGTCTCTGCGCTCGACCGAGGTTTTCTTTTCGGCGAAGGCGTGTACGAGACCCTTCGCACCTACAACCGTCAACCGTTCCTACTCGATCGACATCTCGACCGGCTCCGCGCGTCCGCCGGGCATTTGTCACTGACTGTTCCGCTTGACGATACGGAATATGCTGACCAAATCGACGAAACCCTCACCGCAATCTCGAACAAAGAGACCGAACTGTACATTCGCCTCCTCGTGACACGTGGCGCCGGCGACCTTACCTATGCGCCAGACAGTTGTCCGACCCCAACAACCGTCATTATCGTGCGACCGTATGCCGGCGCACCCACTGACCTCGATGAGAAGGGAATCACTGTCGTGCGGTCATCGATCGTGCGCAATCACCCCGCCGCACTGAATCCGATTATCAAATCGAACAACCTGCTCAACAACGCCTTGGCGATGCAGGAAGCCTTAAAGGCAGGAGCCGACGAAGCACTGATGTGCAACTACCGCGGCGAGGTGGCCGAGTGCGCCCAGTCCAATATTTTCATCGTGAGAGACGGTGTCGCACTGACTCCGCGTCTCGATACTGGCCTCCTAGAAGGCGTCACGCGAAATTTCGTGTTCGAAGTCGGCAAGGCCGCTGGCATTCCCGTCCGTGAGGTCGTCATCCAACCCGATGACCTTGTCGGTGCCGACGAAGTGTTCATAACGGGCACGACACGGGAAATACTCGCCGTGACCACATTAGATGCCACGCCAATCCGAGACGGCCGGCCCGGACCGATTACGACGACGCTTTTGCACAAGTTCCGTGAAATGGCACACGCACTGACGTCAGGATAGCAAGTCAGCTTTCTTTGTACGCATCTAGAGGCGGACACGAACAGACCAAATTTCGATCGCCGTGAGTGTTGTCGATACGACTCACCGGCGGCCAGTATTTATTCGCACGGACGAACGGTAGCGGAAACGCGGCACGGTCTCGGCTATACGGATGTGACCACTCCTGATCAGACACCGCGACATCATTCGCCGTATGGGGTGCGTTTTTCAGCACATTATCAGCGCGGTCTGCTCGATCTTCGGCAATATCCTGAATCTCAGATCGTATCGCCAACATCGCTTCACAGAACCGATCCAATTCTTCACGTGGTTCGCTTTCCGTTGGTTCAACCATCAGCGTGCCAGGCACCGGAAACGATACCGTCGGCGCGTGAAATCCGTAATCCATCAGGCGTTTGGCCACATCCTGCTCCGAAACATCGGCCTCCGCTTTAAAGGGTCGCAGATCAAAAATTAATTCGTGTGCGACGCGTCCATTCGAACGGGTATAAAGCACGTCGTAGGCGCTCTCGAGTCTTGATTTCAGGTAATTTGCGTTCAGAATGGCGAATCGCGTCGCATCCGTCATTCCGCGCCCGCCAAGTAAACAGATATACGCGTACGAGATGAGCAAAATGCTTGCACTGCCCCACGGAGCCGCCGAAACTGGTTTAATGCCCGACTCCGTCTCTTTCGCCATGTGAGGATGGTCGGGTAAATACGGCACTAGATGCTCCGCCACCGCGATTGGACCCATCCCTGGCCCGCCGCCGCCGTGCGGTATGGCGAATGTTTTATGCAGATTGAGATGGCATACATCCGCACCAATACGTGACGGACTCGTCAACCCTACTTGAGCATTCATATTGGCCCCGTCCATATACACCTGCCCACCGTGACGATGGACGATCGCACAAACTTGTTGAATCGACTCTTCAAAGACTCCGTGCGTTGAGGGGTACGTCACCATAAGCGCTGCGAGGGAATCCGCATGCGCCTCGGCGTGTTTTTCGAGATCGGAAACATCTACATTCCCATCAGCGTCACAAGCAACTACCACCACTTTCATCCCAGCCATGACTGCACTCGCCGGGTTTGTCCCATGTGCAGACGACGGAATCAACACGACGTTTCGTGCCGCATCCCCACGCGCCCGGTGATACTCACGGATCGCCAACAGTCCCGCGTACTCCCCTTGCGCACCAGAATTGGGCTGCAAGGACACCGCCGCAAACCCAGTAATTTGACAGAGCGCAGTCTCCAATTCACGGATGATGATTTGATAGCCGGCCGCCTGGCCAATCGGCACGTACGGATGGATCGAAGCGAATTCAGGCCAGGTCACGGCCTCCATCTCCACTGCGGCATTCAATTTCATCGTACATGAACCCAAGGGAATCATCGAGGTATCCAGCCCAATGTCTTTTCGCTCAAGTCGCTTGAGATATCGCATCATCTCAAGTTCCGAGTGGTGTTGATTGAAGACGGGGTGCGTTAAGTAGTCCGTTCTGCGAGAAAGCGCCTCACTAAACTGTACGGTCGGGAGTGGCTGCTCCAATAGCTCTCTTTCGGCCACGTCCAAGCCCCCACACAACACGTCAGCAAGGGCCCCAACGTCTTCACGGGTTGTCGTTTCATCGAGAGAAACGCCAATCTCGGCGGTCTCGTAATAGCGAAGGTTAATCCGCGCAGCCTCCGCGGCTCGTCGAATGGCCTCGATTGGACGGTCCTCTGGCAACTCGAATCGTAAGGTGTCGAAGTATTCGTCGTTCAGTTGAGTGAGGCCGACCGCCTCACAAGAGTGGCTCAACAAACGCGCTAGTCCATGAATCCGAGTCGCGATATCCTTCAGGCCATTGGGGCCGTGATACACGGCATACATCGCAGCCATATTGGCCAGTAACGCTTGTGCTGTACAAATGTTCGACGTAGCTCGCTCGCGCCGAATGTGCTGCTCTCGTGTTTGCAACGCCATCCGATACGCTTGACGCCCCTCCGAGTCCACCGACACCCCAATCACCCGACCCGGCATTTGGCGAACATACGACTCCCGCGTAGCAAAGAATGCCGCGTGTGGTCCGCCGTATCCCATCGGAACACCGAAGCGCTGCGCGTTCCCGAGAGCCACGTCCGCACCCAACTCGCCGGGTGGCTTCACTAAAGTAAGAGCGAGTAAATCCGTCGCTACGGCGACCAATGCCCCGCCTCCATGAGCATGGCCAATGATCGTCGTCAGATCAGTCGCGTTCCCATATGTATCCGGCGTCTGCAGAAAGACACCGAAAACATCGGACCAATTTCTCTCCTTAAGTGATTCCGGCGCGACCAACTCAATCTCGATCGGTAGCGGGTCCGCTTGGCCTTCAAGAATAGCGATGGTCTGGTCAAAACAGGTATTCGACACTAGGTACCGATTCGCATCCGGTCGGGTCCTGGCCTGCACACGGTGCAAGAGCGTCATCGCTTCAGCAGCGGCAGTGCCCTCATCCAGCAAGGATGCGTTGGCAACATCCATCGCGGTGAGGTCCTGAACTACGGTTTGAAAATTCAACAGTGACTCGAGCCGCCCTTGTGCAACTTCAGCCTGGTACGGGGTATAGGGTGTATACCAACCCGGATTTTCAAGGAGATTACGAAGGATCACGGGTGGGGTAACACAACCATAGTAACCACCCCCAATGAAAGTGCGCCAATTGGCATTTTGTTGCGCAACTGTCTTGAGACGGGTCAAGAATCCGGCTTCTGTTTCTGCCACTGGAGAGTCCAGCGCATCGGTGAGACCAATCGCTTCCGGTACAACTTCCTGCATCAGCGTCTCTAGCGAGTCGGCGCCGACAGTACGAAGCATTGCTGTTACATCGGAGTCACGCGGTCCGATGTGTCGATGAACGAATAAATCTTGAGGGTCGGACATACAAAGATCGATTATCCGATAAGGTTCGCGTAGGCATCCGCATCGATCAGTGACGCCAACTCATCCGGATTGGTCAACTTCACGACAATCATCCAATTCCCATGCGGATCTTTGTTCACGAGTTCTGGCTGAGTTTCGAGCACACTGTTCACTTCGATCACTTCCCCACTCACGGGGCAATATAAATCCGACACGGCTTTAACAGATTCAACAGAACCAAACTGGTCGCCTTGCGCAAACACACGGCCCACCTCTGGCAACTCGACATACACGACGTCGCCTAATTGTTCCTGCGCATAGTCAGTAATACCGATCTGACCGTTTTGGTCATTGATCCGGATCCATTCATGGTCTTTCGTATATTTCAAATCCGTGGGGTACGTCATGTGTTCTTCCTGTCCA
>CAZDQD010000133.1:0-8969 GCA_964507425.1 uncultured Vicinamibacteraceae bacterium | reverse complement strand
TGGTACGACTCATTGGCCTCGTCGCCACATTCCTCATGGTCACAACCAGTCTCGCGGTCGCACAAGACGCCCGTGCCGTACTGCAAGCCACGGCGGAAGCTCTGGGCGTGACCAACATGACGTCTATCCAATATTCAGGGACCGGCTGGCTGGGCGCCGTCGGCCAAAACTTCGCACCGGCCGACGATTGGCCACGCTTCGAGTTAGCCAGTTATACACGCACCATTGATTTCGCCTCAAATTCCTCGAACGAGGAAATGATTGTCCGACAGGGCAGCTACAGTGCGCGTGGCGGAGGTGGCGCACCCATTCAGGGCGAACAGCGCCGCAGCGTACTCGTAAGCGGCACACAAGCGTGGGACATACGGGGCGACCAGGTAATTCCGAGACCCGCTGCTGCGGAGCTCCGCATGCTCGAGATCCTCCTTACGCCACACGGGTTCCTGAAAGGGGCCCTGGCAAGTAACATCACGGCGGTCACACGAAACGAGTATGGCGGCCGCGTTACCGTCGTCTCGTTCATGGCGCTCGGCAGGTTCCGAGTTAATGGCACCATTACCGAAGATAACGTTATTGAACGGATACAGACTTGGCTGCCCAATCCCGTGGTTGGAGACATGTACTACGAGACGATCTACACCGAGTACGAAGACGTCGGCGGCATGCTCTTTCCAATGCGGTGGCACCAACATCAGGATTTCGATGATGGTGCACATGAACCCAACGTCAGCGGTGGCGACCATTCGTTTGGACTCGAAACTATCACCGATGTGCGCGTCAATGTAGCGGACGCCGCACTCACAGTCCCGGACTCCGTGCGTGGCGTCTATGTTCCACAGGTCGAAGTCGAGACAGAGCAGGTAGCGGATGGCGTGTGGCTGATCGGGGGAGGCTCCCATAACAGCGTGGCGGTTGAGTTCAAAGACTACATGGCGGTCATCGAAGCTCCATTGAACGAGGAACGTTCACTTGCCGTGATTGAGGAAGTGATGACCCTTGCCCCGAACAAACCGATTCGGTTCGTTGTCAATACACATCACCACTGGGACCACCTGGGTGGGCTCCGCACATACGTGCACGAAGGAGCCACGGTCATTACCCACGAGGGTAATCATCCTTACTACCAGGAGGTATTACACGCACGTCCGTGGTTACTTGAACCCGATCGTTTTTCACTATACCCACCCGAAGAATGGTCGGAAGGTTATATCTTTGAAACCGTCGGTGAAAAATACATACTCGGAGACGAAACGCAACTCGTCGAACTACATCATGTACAAGGCTTGAGTCACGTCGCGGGCATGCTCATCGCGTACTTCCCAGAACACAAACTAGTCGTGGAAGCCGATCTCTACACTCCGCCCCCGGCTGGGTCCCAACCACCTGGCATGCCAAGTCGCAGCAATCAGACTTTTTATCAAAATTTGCAGCGCTTGAAACTCGATGTGGAGACGATCGTGCCAATCCACGGGCGCCCAAGTCCAATGTCCACATTCGTCGACTTCGTGGATGACAACCAGTAAGCATCGCCAAGGATATGACGCTGACAATGATGACCCGTTCCCACACACGCTATAGACGCTGCCTCAACACATGTGTTTCTGGCGCACCTGCCACACCATGTAACTGGGAGAACTCGTAATGACTGCGCACCTCGTACACCGCTGCCGCCTCCTCTGTCTGTTCTGCCTTTGCACGGTCGCCGCGACGGCCAACCTACAGGCAGAAGATTGGCCACAGTGGCGTGGCCTTAACCGCGACGGCAACTGGCCAGACACCGGTATCGTTGAAAAGTTCCCAGATACCGGATTGATGGTCACGTGGCGCGTGCCTATACGCGGTGGCTTTGCTGGCCCTGCCGTCGCCGACGGACGAGTCTTCGTACTCGACTATGAGGAAACACCAGGCAGCCGCACTATGGATGGCACAGAACGGTTGATGGCACTTGATGAAGGCACGGGTGAGGTCCTCTGGTCGCAAACATGGCCCGCGGCATACCGCAACATTATGTGGAAGTTTGCTAACGGACCGCGTACACCGCCAACCGTGGACGGTGAACGAGTCTACGTCCTTGGTGCGGCTGGCATGCTCGTGTGCCTAAACACCGAGACGGGAGCCGTCATGTGGCAGGTCGATATCGATGCTGAGTACGACACCACCGTCCCAGTTTATGGAATTTCTAACGCACCACTCGTCGAAGGGGACCTGCTGATCTCGGTCGTCGGTGGCGACCCAGATGCCAAACTCGTGGCCTTCGACAAAATGACCGGAGAAGAAACGTGGCGAGCTTTGGAGATGAACTCAGAGGCCGGATACTCATCTCCCATCATCATCGAGGCGGGCGGCGTACGGCAGCTGATCCTGTGGCACCCAACTGCCTTGTCCTCACTCAACCCCGAAACGGGTGAAATCTACTGGGAGCAGGAATTCCTGCTCGACAATGGCATGGCTATCACAACCCCGATTCGTAATGGCCAGTATCTCGGCGTCAGCCACTTTCGCAACGGGTCGATGATGATGGCATTAAACGGCGACAGACCCGCTGCACGAATGCTGTGGAAAGGACAAAGCCGTAGTGAACTCCCCCATCTAACTGACGGGCTCCACTCGATCATCTCCACTCCCATCATCATCGGAAACCATCTCTATGGTGTCGGCAGTTACGGCGAACTCCGTGGTATCGACGCTACAACCGGTGAACGGCTGTGGCAGAACGATGCCATGAACGCACAGGATCGATTTGGAACCGCCTACTTTGTGCGGAACGGCGACAGACACTTCGTCACGAACGATTCGGGAGAACTGATCATCGCGCGGTTTACGCCGGAGGGCTACGAAGAAATAGACCGAACTCCACTCTTAGAACCTACGCTCCGAACGCGCGGCGGCGCCTCTGGCCGCTGGAACGACCGCACGGTACTTTGGGCTCATCCTGCTTTTGCAAACCAGCACGTCGTTGTGCGGAACGATCGGGAAATTATCAGGGTTTCACTAGCCGCAACTGACTATTAGGCGCCAACCGAAATTGTAGTCGTGACTGTAGTCATTTCAGCCTTCATTGATGGTCTTCGCCGTCTTCTAAGAACATCTCCGCTTCTTCTCGCGGTGGTCACGATCGGCCTACTCACAGCTTCTCCGGCCATTGACGACTTGAATACGTTACTGAGCAGGAACTTCGTGCGGCAATACGCCATTCCGAGTTTTCATCCAGAACCCCTTGCGATTGGACGGATCCTTCCGTATTTCGCTACGTGGCCACTGTATTTACTCGGCTGGACGTTTTTGCTCGGCGGCATACTTCGACACCTGACTGGACTATCGTCTCGTCACCTGCAGGCATTTGCCCGCTCATGCGTGACGTACTTCTGGCCTCTGGTTCGTCTGCTGGTAATTGAAGGCGTCGTCACCATCGCTCTGATCGCATTGGCACTCCAAGTCGTAACCGCCACTCTGCTGCCGCCGTTTGGTATACCTCCGCCGTTTATCCTGTACTCAAGTGTCCTACTCCAGTGTGGGACCTCTGTGCTGTTTACGTATGCTGCCGTCCGCACCGTCACGGATGGCCGGCGAAGCGTAGCCGGAGCAATCTTGGCAGCTGGCCGCTTTATAAAGCGACGGGTCGGCGTTGTCGTGATGTTGTCGCTCTTAAACATGTGCGTCTTGTTTGTCGGGACAATCGCCTCGTTCTGGACCATTCGCCCGACTACTATCGCTGATGTCCCATTGCTGTTCTCGTGCCTGTTTCTCGCGAAACTTATCGCACTACTAGTAACCTACGCGTCATCGACAGCGTATTACGTTAAAGAGCTTTCAAACCCCAAACGCTAAGCACCAGATCGCCGCTCGGCGCGATCTGGTGCTTAGGTATTGACGTGGGAGCAGCATTGTCAGACGATGGTGCTGTGACAAAAGGAGGCCGTATGAGTAAGGGTCATCTCGCGCTGTTAATAGCAGTTGTTGTAGCTGGTAATCTTCTTTCCTCGCCGGCTCTTGCACAACAAGGCAGTCAGAGTGGTGCCGAAGAGGACACATGGACCGTCCCTCGTACCCCAGACGGTCGGCCGGTGCTCCAAGGATATTGGACGACACAAACCTTCACGCCAATGGAGCGGCCTGAGTATTTAGGCGACCAGGCGTTCTACAGCGAAGAAGAGTGGGCAGAACTACAAGCACAGCTCACGGTTGACGGCGCCGATCCACTGGCCCGTCACGTGATTACTATTGCCGATGCCGACGAACGGGAAAGAGTTCTCAATCAGACGCATCGGGACGAAACCTACGTCCACTACGACAATGCCATTTGGCTAGCAACGCCTGTCCCGAAAGGACTGTCGACCAGGCGAACCTCACTAGTCACTGACCCACCTAACGGTCGGATTCCACCGCGTAACGCCCAAGCCCAAGCGCGCGCAGAGGCACGACGGACCGCACGTGGCGACCGCGGAGTGTTTGATGGGCATGAGTTACGTCCGCTCAGCGAGCGCTGCATATACTACGGGTACAACGGCCCCCCTCTGCAGAACCCGTCGTACAACGACATTCACCAGATTTTCCAGACTCCGGATCACGTCGTCATTGCCACGGAACAAAATAACAATCCGCCTCGGATCATCCCGCTCGACGGGCGAGCTCACATTTCCGAAAGCATTCGGCAATATCCGGGTGACTCCCGTGGACACTGGGACGGGGACACGCTGGTCATCGAAACCAGTCACTTCAATGACATGTCCGCGTGGCAAGGCTCAAGTCGTGGTCTCAAAGTGATCGAGCGTTTTACCCGCGTAGCCGATGATCGCATTCATTTCGAGTTTACCGTCGAAGACCCAGCCACATGGGACCAGCCGTGGAGCGCCGAGATTCCGATGATGTCCACGGAAGGTCCGATGTATGAGTACGCCTGCCACGAAGGAAATCATGACATCCGGCACATCTTAGAGGTCTACCGCAATATCGAAGCGCAAGAAGCCGCATCGCAACAGTAACCGTCTTCGAAAGCGCGAAGGAACTCTACAGTGAAGAACGCGAAGTGGCTGATTATTCTATTTCTCGTTTACGTAGGAATCGTTTTCACATTCGAATCTCTGCTCGGATACTTTCAACCGGCCGGACAAGGAACCCTCGTTATCACCACCAGCGCTGAGGACGGTTCCCTCAATGACCGGGTGTTGGCGCACCTTGAAAGCAACGGTCAATTGTACGTGGCCGCAAACCATTGGCCGAGAGCCTGGTACACCAACGCCCTAGCAAATCCGAACGTGCAAGTCCGCGTAGACGGAACGAAAAGCGCCTACCGGGCGGTTCCAGTGAGTGGCACGGAACATGACCGAGTTGATCAAGAACATCGTCTCGGCGTCGTGTTTCGCATTCTTACGGGTTTTCCACCACGCTATTTTGTTCGGCTAGACCCCAGCTAGAAGCCTGGGGAACAACGGTACGCGTGCGCGTATGTCTTTCGTGTCCACGCGCGCACCTGCACATCGCAGCTCCGAACGAGCCTGGCCACCACAGCGGCCGGCGTGGCCCAAAGCTATCACCAAATCCAAATTCCTGCTTCGCCTCATTGAACCGGCACGCGTTCCGCGTTAGGCTTGGCGACGTCAGGCTCGTCACACAGTCTGAGCACGAAGGAGGGGATATGGCCGGACACGTTTTTCGAGGGTCGCTGATGTTTGGAATCGTGATGATACTAGTGGCTGGTGGTCCTGCCGCTGGACAGGATACGGCCTCCAACGACGCGTGGCAGGTGCCTCGCACACCCGATGGCCAGCCAGACCTGCAAGGTGTCTGGACGAACGGGACCATTACGCCGTTCGAACGGGGCACGAGTTTTTCCTATTCCGGCGTCACGGTACCCGATGCCGACGCGGACAAAGCATTCTTCACCGAAGAAGAGGCTGCCCAGTTTGCGACACTTACAGCTCAAAACCGTCAAGACAACGATAGCTATGTCAGTCGCTCAATGGATTCCGGCACGCAACTACTGTCGACTCGCCAAGCATCGTTAGTTGTTTCCCCCTCGACTGGACGGGTCCCAGTAAGAGCATCTGCCGAAGCCAACAGAGACAACAATCGCGCTCATGAACGCGATGATTACCTCCACATGAGTGTCTGGGACCGTTGCATGACTCGTGGCATCCCTGGGTCGATGTTTCCAGCTGGCTACAACAATGCGTACCGCATCATACAGATGGCTGACGCCGTCGTGATTCTGTACGAAATGATTCACGACGTTCGTGTCATCCCACTGGATAACCGTCCTCGTGTACACGACGAGGTACGACAGTGGATGGGAGATTCTCGTGGACACTGGGACGGAGACACGCTCGTCGTAACAACAACGAATTTTAACGACCGTGGAATGATTGCCTCAAGTGGGGGCGGTGGACGCATTAAAGGTATCCCTGTGAGTGAAGCGCTGTATGTAGTCGAACGCTTTACACGAACCTCCGAGAACGAAGTCCTCTGGGAAGTTACCATCGAGGATCCTGAGGTGTATGAAGGACCGTGGACGGTATCAATGCCGCTCACGAAGGACCCTGATTACGTGATGTTTGAATACGCCTGCCACGAGGGTAACCGTGACGTCCCGCTCCTGTTGGAAGGACGGTTACGGGAGGAACAAGAAACCCAGTAGGACGAGTCAAGCACTCACGCAAGAACCAGGAGGCCTTTTACTTCTGAACAGCACGCCTCAGGGTATCTTAGACACCAGACAGTAGCGGCAAATGCCCCGTGCTGTCCCCAAATTGCTCAACATTCACACCAAACTTATCCAACAGGGTCATGGATAGGTTCGCAAGCGGCGTGCCCTTTGGATAGACCAGGTGCCGATTACCTTGTAAACCATTCTCCGACCCACCGACGACGACGACCGGTACACTGTAGTTATTGTGTGTATTCCCGTCACTCATACCTTTGCCATAAAGCACGACCGTGCCGTCCAACAAGCTGCCGTCACCGTCCGGTATCGACTGTAACTTGCTGAGGTAATACGCAACCGTATCCACGTGATAAAGATTGAGTTTAGAGAACGCCTTCATCTTTTCAGGATTGTTGCCGTGGTGTGACATCGAGTGGTGAGCCTCGGGCAACCCAATCTCCTCATACGACCGATTGATGTTCTCCCTAGCCATGAGAAAAGAGGTGACACGCGTAATATCAGCTTGGAAGGCCAGCACCTGCAAGTCCAACATTAACTCAGCATATTCTCGGAATGTCTCCGGTATACCAACCGGGCGTTCCGGGACCTCAAAATCACTGTTGTACGATTCAACCTTTGCGATCCGCTGTTCAACATCCCGAATTGCATCAAGGTACTCACCCAGTTTCGCGCGATCTTGCCCGCCGAGCTTATTCGCCAATGTCGATATTTCCTGGGAAAGACCGTCAAGAATGCTGCGATCTTCCTCGGCTCGCGCTTCACGCTCTTCGGGCGTGTTGCCTGTCCCAAACAATCGTTCGAACACAAACCGTGGATTGGTTTCAGCGGGCAACGGCATGGTCGGCGTCTTCCACGACATGGAATTCATGTATGCACACGCATAACCATGGTCGCACGCACCCACAACGTCATTGCGATCTACTGCAACTTCTAACGACGATAATTTAGAATCCCGACAGATCCGCTCCGCGATCATTTGATCAACGGTCGTACCAGCCTCAACATCCGCACCTTCAGTTTGTTTTGGATGGACCGAACTCATGAACGCAGGTGCGGCACGGGGATGCTGTCCGCCGGTGTCACCTTGGTCGGTCGCCGGGTAGTTGTCCAAACCTGTCAACACAAGCATCCGCTCACGAAACGCTTCAAGCGGTTTCAGTGTCGGAGACAACGCAAAGTTTACGCCTTCGCTTGTTGGTGTCCAATCAAACATATTGGCGCCATTGCCCACGTAGATCGCCGTAAAGCGTGACACTTGTGGAGCCCTGGCCGACATCGCCGGCACCATAGCATCAAGAAGGGGCAACGCTAGGGTCGCACCCATGCCGCGTAGGAACGTCCGTCTGGGTAGTGCTACCTTTGTAATCACCATTGCAGAGCCTCCCACCGATACCAATCCGTTTTGTCACTAATTCGCATGTACCCGAGCCATTCGCATCTGAAACGGGGCACTGTTTACAATACCCTGAATCAAGGCACTAACAGTATAGTTTTGATCCGCTGCATCTCGCTTAATTTGGCGTACCACTGGCATATCGAACGCCTCCAGACCCCTTCCCAACGCGTACGTCAGCAGTCGGTCCGTCGCCGTCGTCAAAAAATCTTCGGAGTAACTCAGTAACAAGCTACGAAGTTCTGCCGGACCATCAAACTGCGTCCCATCCGGAAATTCGGCCGAGGCATCAATGGGAAGCCCGGACGCGTATATTTCACGCCACTCCCCAATCGCATCAAAGTTTTCGAGAGCAAATCCCAACTGGTCCATCTGAGCATGACAACTGGCGCATACCGGGTTTGCACGGTGCACCGCCATCTGCTCTCGCATAGGAAGCACTTTGCGCGGGTCACGCTCATCTTCCAGATCAGGCACGTCCGGTGGTGGCGGTGGCGGCGGCGCGCCTAAGATGTTTTCTAGAATCCATTTCCCCCGGATGACCGGTGACGTCCTGTTGGCCCGCGATGTACCCGTAAGAATCGATCCTTGCCCAAGTAAGCCACGACGCACACTATCAGCAGGAAGTGAGACCCGTCTAAATCGTTCTCCATAAACCCCACTAATGCCGTAGTGGTTGGCCAGTCGCTCGTTCAGGAACGTGTAATCAGCATCAAGTAACTCAAGGACGCTCCTATCCTCCCTGAGGATACTTTCGAAAAACAGTTTCGTTTCTTGTTCAAAAGCCCGACGAAGGTTGTCATCGAAGTGAAACAGCAGTTCAGGACTCGGCTGAAAACCAGACACGTTCCGAATATGCAACCATTGCCCAGCAAAATTATCAACGAGTGCCTGAGACCGAGGGTCTGCCAACAT
>CAZDQD010000132.1:0-28911 GCA_964507425.1 uncultured Vicinamibacteraceae bacterium | reverse complement strand
GGCAGTCAAAGCGGGTTAGGTCACGAAACCGGTCGTTACGTAAACTGTCAAGACTGACGGTCAGTCGGTGCAGGCCAGCATGCTTGAGCGCATCGGCATGTTCCGTGAGGAGGACTCCGTTAGTTGTAAGGGCAATATCTTCCAAGGATGATTTCTGATTAAGCAGTTGAATTAATTCAGGAAGATTCTTTCGGAGGAGAGGTTCGCCGCCAGTGAGACGGACGCGATTGACACCGGCTCCTGTGAAGACGTCCACGAGTCGGCTAATTTCCTCAAACGTCAGAATGTCTTGTCGCGGCAACCACACATAATCTTGCTCTGGCATACAGTACTGACACCGCAAGTTACAGCGGTCCGTAACGGATATACGAAGACTCCGTAACGGTCGGTTGAATTTGTCCCGAGTGGTCATTGACGCCTTGTATTATGGCACTCTCAAGCTGTAGAAAAGCTCAGACGTGTCTAAACGCTATAAACTAGAGGTCGTTCATGCGGGCTGTCGGCCATGTTTCTGAATAATCACGGCCGTTCCCGAGTGCTCGTAGGTGCTGTAATTACTCGCCATTTCTATGATTTCTTCGATTCGAGGCACGCACGACATCCTGCCAGGTGAGGTCGAACGGTGGCAGAGGCTTGAGCGGGTCACCAGGGAATTATGTGCCTGTTACGGGTTTCAAGAACTCCGCACGCCGATAATTGAACGGGAAGAGCTGTTCGCCAAGGGCACCGGGCAAACTACCGACATAGTACAGAAGGAGATGTATACGTTTGAAGACAAGGGAGGCGAGAGGGTTACTCTTCGCCCAGAAGCGACACCGAGTATGGTTCGTGCATTTTTTCAACATGCCCTCGAACAGCGTCTTCCTGCTGCAAAAGTGTTTAGTCTGGGCCCGATGTTTCGTTACGAACGCCCTCAAAAAGGACGATACAGACAATTTCATCAACTTGATGTAGAGGCTTTTGGCGAATCGGGGGCATCACTAGACGCGGAAATGATTGAGATGGCTTCGTCGCTCGTAAGTTCGCTCGGAATCGAGTCGAGTGACATAGTAATCAACTCTGTCGGTTGTGAAAGTTGTCGTCCTCAATTTAATCAAGCTTTGCTTGATGCTCTCGGTAATAAGTTGGACCAGCTGTGTCCGGACTGTCAGCGTCGTGCTAAGACGAATCCCTTGAGAATCTATGACTGTAAGGTTGCGGCCGACCAGTGCATAATTGATGAATTGCCCCATTCAGTCGATCACCTTTGTTCAGATTGTAATAATCATTTTTGTGAGGTTCGGACCCATCTGGACGCGTACGAACTTGATTACCGGGTATCGCACCGATTGGTACGGGGGCTTGATTACTATATGCGGACAACGTTTGAGGTTCTTGGTCAGCAACTCGGTGCGCAGAATGCCTTGCTTGGTGGTGGTCGTTACGATGGACTGGTTCGGCAGTTGGGCGGTCCTTCCAGAGAGGGTATAGGATTTGCTGCAGGTCTCGAGCGTTTGGTACTTGCCATGCCTGAAGAGGTGGTGGGACGCGGAGCCGACGTTTTCATTGTGGCATTAGGAGAGAACACGAAGAAGCAAGCTCATGTCCTAGCACGAGATCTTCGACAGCACGGGCTTGTAACACTTATTGACTATAACGTGCGCTCGCTTCGGGCGCAGATGAAACGTGCTGACAAAACTTCTGCTCGTGCCGCCATCATTCTCGGGGATGACGAGCTATCTCGAGGAGAAGTAACTATCAAATTTATGGAGACTGGCGAACAAGCGAGAATCGCGCGGACAGACATTGTGCAGCGGCTGTCTCAATAATGTTTTCTTTGGGTCGATACACTGATGAGTAAAAAGCAATCCTACGAGCCGATGCGAACTCATACATGCGGACAGTTGCGTCCTGATGACGTTGGTTCCGATGTGGTCCTGATGGGATGGGTGCACAAGATTCGAGATCTTGGGTCATTAATCTTTCTAGATCTTCGCGATCGGTACGGCATAACTCAGGTCGTGGCAAGAGAGGGCGACGAGTTTTTGTCACTTGTGAAACAGGTAAGGCCGGAGTTTGTTGTATCTGTTACTGGTCCTGTGGAAAGACGCTCAGACGACACGCTTAATCCAAAACTTGACACGGGCGAAGTTGAAGTTGCTATTCGTCGATTAGTGGTGCTCAGTGAAGCGAGGACTCCGGCGTTCCAGATTGATGAGGAAACGCCAGTGTCGGAGGAAGTAAGACTTCGTTATCGTTACCTCGATCTTCGCCGTGCGCGAATGCGAGAGAATATCGGTTTGCGGCATCGCGTTACCATGGCCGTTCGAAATAGTCTCGACGCTGAAGGGTTCTGGGAAATAGAGACTCCACTTTTAACCAAGTCGACACCGGAGGGAGCTAGAGACTATCTCGTACCCAGTCGTCCACATCCGGGAGAGTATTACGCGCTTCCGCAATCGCCGCAGATTTTCAAACAGATACTCATGATATCTGGGATGGACCGTTATTTTCAGATCGTCAAGTGCTTTCGGGACGAAGACTTGAGGGCTGATCGACAACCCGAGTTCACTCAAATTGATATAGAAATGTCGTTTGTCGATCAAGAAGCAGTCTTTCAAATGGTCGAACGACTAGCGCAGGCCATTTTTGAGGTGGTCGGCCAGGAGATTCGGAGGCCGTTTACGCGTCTTACTTATGCGGATGCGATGAGTCGTTATGGTACTGATAAGCCTGATTTACGTTTCGACTTATTGATCAAGGATGTTTCCGATGTTTTTCGAGAGGGTGCGTTTAAAGTATTTCGGGACCTTGTTGCCAGTGGCGGTAATGTACGTGCGCTTGTTGTACCAGGAGCCGGACGTCAGTCTCGGGCACAACTTGACAACTTGGTTGACGAGGCGATTGATCTTGGTGCAAAGGGACTTGTCTGGATACGTCAATCGGCTGAGGGCGCGGTTCAGAGTTCGATCCTCAAAGCAGCTGGGGTGGACGCGTTAACTCAGGTAGTCGAACATGTGGATGCTGGTGGAGACGACCTTATTCTTCTTGCGGGTGGAAATGGGTACGAGGCGTCAGTACTTCTTGGTCAACTACGGCTGATCCTTGCAAAGAGGAATGACCTGGTTGACGAAAATGCTACTTCTCTTGTGTGGATCGTTGACTTTCCTTTGATGGACTGGAGTGAGACGGAACAACGACTCGTGTCGATGCATCATCCGTTTACGTCGCCTCGTCCTGAAGACCTTGAGCAGTTAGACAGCGATCCTTCGTGTGTTCGAGCACAAGCCTATGACCTTGTTCTCAATGGCACGGAAATTGGTGGTGGTAGCATTCGAATACATGAGGCACCGCTACAGTCGCGTATTTTTGAACTGCTTAAGATTGGTAGCGACGAAGCTAAGACGAGGTTCGGTTTTTTTCTTGATGCACTGCAGCATGGAACGCCACCGCATGGGGGAATTGCACTCGGCTTAGACCGTATTATCGCGCTGTTGGCGAAAGAACCATCGATTCGAGATGTGATTGCCTTTCCTAAAACTGCAGCGGCAGTCGATTTGATGGCGGGGTCGCCTTCATCAGTAGATCGTCGACAGCTTCGCGAGCTTCACATTGATGGGATAACCTGATCGTGTCCAATGGTCTGGACCGTGTCGGCGATGTGGTTCGACGTGCTCGTATTGCGCGGCGTTTGCTAGGGGATAACCGATAGCTACGCCTTCCTGCGTGAAAATTTCTGTTCCTGACGAAGGAATAGAAATTCTGTTTGGCTCTCGAGATGAAAATCTTAAACAGCTGGAGAGTCAGTTCGGCGTACAGATTCGCACAGATGGTCATGAGCTGATTGTGAGCGGCGATGCGGAAGGCGTGACCAAAACAGAACGCATGATTGAGCAGTTAAGTGAGCTCCTTAAAGAGGGCTACCACTTTTCTCGTGAAGATGTCAGGCGTGCATCTGAGTTGGTTGGTGAGGACGGTCAGGTTGACCTTAGGGATTTTTTTCTGCGCGGACCAGTTAAAACGTCGAACAAGCGTCACGTGAAACCGAAGACGATCAATCAGCGCGTGTATCTCAATGCGATAGAACGGGATGACATTGTTTTTGGTATCGGTCCTGCCGGAACTGGAAAAACTTATCTTGCCATGGCTCAGGCCGTTGCCTATCTCACATCGAAGCGGGTCCGTCGAGTGATTCTTGCTCGACCAGCCGTTGAGGCAGGGGAAAAACTCGGGTTTCTTCCTGGAGACTTACAAGAAAAAGTTAACCCATACCTTAGACCCCTCTATGATGCTTTGTACGACATGCTCGATAGTGACCGAGTAGAACGTTTACTTGATCGTGGCGTTATTGAAGTGGCACCGATAGCCTTTATGCGGGGACGGACATTGAACGATGCGTTTGTGATTCTTGATGAAGCTCAAAATACGACCACAGAGCAAATGAAGATGTTCTTGACAAGGCTTGGATTTGGCTCAAAGGCCGTTGTTACGGGCGATATAACGCAGATCGATTTGCCTCGGGGGGCTACTTCTGGTTTGGTGCAGGCCGTAAAGATATTAAAGGATGTTGAGGGGATGTCGGTTGTCCATTTTAATGACCGAGATGTCGTACGACACCCTTTGGTCCAACGTATTGTTAGAGCTTATGAATTACATCCTAGAACAGAAGTATCGCCGACAAGACATGAGGATTCGTAAAGCGTACTCATACTGTGGCGTAGTCAGTAGAGGACTTTTGCTAGAGCGAGTAATGCTTGGGTTGGTGCGTGAACAAGAATAGGCTACGTGTTGTGGTTACGGACGGAAGAGGACGAGTCGTTCGGTCCGATAGCCTCCGGAAGTGGTTGGTTGAAGTCGCTCCTCGTTCGGCATGCGGGGAGGTCGTGATTGCTCTAGTTAGCGATAAAAAAATGCGATCATTGAATCGTCGCTATCGTGGCGTAGATCGAACTACTGACGTTCTTTCGTTTCCCGTTACTTCCCAGGTTGAACCACGTGTTTCCATAAATGCGGACTGGCCGTGCCTAGGTGATATCGTCATTGCTAGTGAGGTGGCTCGTCGACAGGCCAAACAATCCGGACGGCGTTTTGGCGTTGAATTACGCATACTTGCCCTCCATGGATTCTTGCATTTGCTTGGATACGATCACGAACGCGATACCGGGCAGATGGAGCGACTCGAGCAACGACTCAGACGAAAGGGTGGAGTCGGATGATTCCGCTGGGAATATTCGTGTTGGGTTGCGCTGCTATCTATATCGGCACGATCGAGGCAGCCTTTACTGTTCTGATGCAACTTCCATTGCGGCTAGATGCTGAACGTCATCAGTGGATGAGCAAGGCTGGTTATTTGGATGATCCAGTGCGGTTGTTTTTGCCGCTTCGACTGCTCAGTGCTGGACTTGTCGTGCTTGTCGTAGTCTTAGTTTTGTTCTTTACCGACCTGGACACCACTACATCGATTGCGGTGGTCACTCTTAGCCTTACAGTATTTGTATTGTTGTTCAGTTACGCTATACCCAGCCTCATTGTAGGTCGAAATCCAGTTCGAATTTTAGAGTTACTGCTGCCGTCTGTTCAAATATTAGTTCGTCTCCTCGAGCCGATCACAAAATCGATAAGAGCACTTTCGACGTTGAAGTCTTCTGGTGCTCCTGGATCGTTGTCTACGCACCAAACAGGAGCTAGCTCGTTGCAGGGCGATGGGGTCTTCGGGAGCGAAAGCCAAGCGATGGCTGAGCAGCAAGATGAGCATGCGCTTCTCCAGTCGGTCGTAGATTTTGGAGATACTTTGGTGCGTGAAGTGATGACCCCTCGGCCAGACATTGTTGCCGTGTCGATTGATTCAGACTTAGGTGAACTTCGTGCGACTTTTACGGGAAAGCAGTATTCGCGGGTGCCGGTATTTGAAGGCAGTTTGGATACCATAGTCGGTTTTGTGTTTGTCAAAGATCTCGTAGCGATTATGGAGACGGTCGGAGACAAGAAAGTTGTGGGCGAGTTACTTCGTCCTGCCCATGTCGTTCCGCAAACACGGCGAGTCGCTGATTTGTTGAAGGAAATGCAACGAGAGCATGTGCAGAGTGCCATCGTTCACGACGAATACGGTGGAACCGCTGGTTTAGTGACTATCGAGGATCTACTTGAAGAAATTGTGGGAGAGATTAGAGATGAGTACGACGCAGAGACTGAATCAATTATTGATGAAGGCGATGCGACGTTTGTGTTTAGTGGTCGAGTAAACATTGATGATGTGAATCGATGTTTTGATACCTCAATAACGTGTGACGGGTTTGAAACAGTAGGTGGCTATGTGCTGTCGTGTTTGGGACGGGTGCCGTCAGTTGGAGAAGTGTTTGAAACCGCTGATTTTGATGTGGAGGTGTTGGAGGCTGAGCGTCGGAGGGTGCACCAGGTTCGGTTACGACGTCGCAACCTGACCAACGTAGACAGGTAGCTATGAAGTCAGGATTTATTGCAATTATTGGTCGCCCGAATGCGGGGAAATCGACTCTCTTGAATCGGATAGTTGGGGCAAAGTTGGCGATTGTATCCAATAAACCTCAAACAACACGGACTCGGATTTTGGGTGTCAAGCAGGGAAGCCACGCTCACCCGGGACAAGCTGTTTTTGTCGACACCCCTGGTATCCATAGACCGCTACACCGAATGAATGTTCGCATGGTGGACCAGGCTGTTGAAGCCATCAAACAGATGGATGTTTCGCTCGTTATGGTTGATGCCAGTGTGTCGAGTGGAGCGGGAGATAGGTTTGTTCTCGAACTTTTGGGAACTGCAGATGGACCGGTTGTTCTCGCGCTTAATAAAATTGATCTTATAGCCAAACATCGGTTACTTCCGATCATGGACCGCTACCAAAAGGCGTACGAATTTTCCGCGCTGGTGCCTATTTCAGCGAGAACCGGAGATGGCGTGTCGAAACTTGAGTCGGTGATATGGAATCTCTTGCCTGATGGGGAACCTTACTACCCTGAAGATTACCTTACTGATCAGCCAGAGCGTGTCATCGTGGCAGAGATGGTTCGTGAGAAATTGTTGGCCTATACAGAGAAAGAGCTCCCGTTTTCTAGTGCGGTTGTTGTTGATAAATTTGAAGAAGCTGGGGCCGATGGTTTAATGCGACTCTACTGTTCGATTGTTGTGGATCGGGAAACGCACAAGCCGATCGTGATTGGTCATCGGGGGATTCGAATTAAACAGATTGGCACAGAGGCGAGACAAGAGCTGGAACGATTTTTTGGCACACGTGTGTTCCTTGATCTGCATGTTCGTGTTAAACGTGGGTGGCGTGAAGATAATCGGATGCTTCACGAACTCGGACTGACAAAATAGGCGAAGTTCCAGCGTGGTAAAATGGCAGCAGGTAAGTTTATAAGTGTTACGAATATTTGTAACCATGTTCTCGTGCGTGCGGGGGCTCACCCTCGGTACACAGAAAAATGCCGCCACTGCGAAAGATCGACGTCGTGCTCGATTCAGTCAAACGACTGCAGCGGATTGGTGCGACTGTTAACCTCCTCAACCTTCTACAGAAGCAACACCCGGCGGATATAGCCGAAGTACTGACTGAGCTTTCGGACGGTGATCGCCGATCATCGTTTGAGGTCTTGTTGTCAGGAAATACGCGTTTGGCCATGGAAGCGCTCAGCGAAATTGATTCGGAGGTAGGACAGACTCTGCTTATCAATAGATCTCCGGACGAGATCGCAGTGTTGTTGGCTGAACTTCCGAGCGATGATGCGGCGGCTCTTGTTGATCACCTTCCTGATGAGTTGTCGGTAGAGGTCCTTGAGCTGATGGGGCATCTAAACGCCGACGAAGTCCAGCATTTACTTGAGTATGAGGACCAAACAGCTGGCCGCATTATGAACCCGAACGTGTTTGCACTGGGTGAGGACGTGACGGCTGGTGAGGCTATCCAGGCACTGCAGACCTCTCGGGAAGTAGAAATGGTCTTTTACCTTTACGTTGTTGACGCTCGTCGCCACTTGGTCGGAGTGGTGTCGCTTCGTCGGCTACTGCTCGTGTCACAAGAAACGCAGTTGAAACGGATCATGACGGCGGAGATGATTAGTGCCCGTGTTGATACAGACCAGGAAGAGGTGGCGCGGGAGGTTGCCAACTACAATTTGCTTGCAATTCCTGTCGTTGATGAGTCGAACAAACTTGTTGGTGTAATCACCGTCGATGATGTGATTGACGTCATAAAGGATGAAGCTACCGAGGATATTCTGCGTCTTGCTGGTGTTTCGGCAGACGAGCATGTGTTTACGTCCCCGTTAGAGGCTTGGAAAAAGCGTTTACCGTGGCTTGGTATCAACTTAGTTACAGCCACGCTGGCCGCTTTAGTCGTACGGGAATTTCAAGCAACGGTAGAGCAAGTAGTTGCACTAGCTGCATTTATGACTGTTGTTGCTAGTATGGGTGGAAATGCGGCCACGCAAACCCTCACCGTGATTGTGCGAGGAATCGCGTTGGGCGAACTTACATGGAGTAATTCGAGTCGTGCACTTGGAAAGGAGGCGTTAGTCGGACTTGGTAATGGGTTAGTTCTCGGAATAGCTGGGGCTTTGGTAGCTTGGGTCATTGTTGGTAATCCTTATTTTGGTCTTATTCTAGCGTTGGCAACGTTGATCAATATGCTCGTCGCGTCTGTGGCCGCTACATTAATTCCGATTGCACTTCGTGCGATCAATATAGATCCTGCGCTTGCTTCGTCAGTTTTTATTACAACGTTGACGGATGTTTTTGGATTTTTTGCTTTTCTAGGTTTAGCGACAATTTTCTTACAGTATTTGTAATGTGCGAATGGAAGTTAGGTTTGAGAATGGGCTCGTGGTCTAGAATGGTGTCTTGGCGTTTTCTAGGCAAACGAATCCACTAGAGTTCTAGGACGCGCTGGCTCCAGATGCCACTCCATACTGCGGCTGCACTTGTTCTGCGTACCTACAAGCTTGGAGAAGCGGACCGAATTGTTGTTTTTCTGACCGAGGACCGAGGTAAACGACGGGGCGTTGCGAAGGGCGCACGTCGTCAAAAGTCGAGATTCGGTGGCGGTCTAGAGCCACTCACAAGTGTCCGACTCGCCTATTTTGAACGTGAACAACGGGAGCTGGTTCAATTGAGGCATGTCGAAACGATTTGTTCGCCGCTGTCAGGTCCCGATGTCAGTGCGCTTGCTCATGTGGGATATTTTGCTGAACTTATTGACGAGTGGTCATTAGAAGGAGATCCGAACGAGGCTTTATTTCGTCTCGGCTCTTCTGTTGTTGAGGCAATAGCCGCGGAAGTACCGATAATTGAACTGGCTCGCTATTTTGAATATTGGTTATTACGTTTGCAAGGCGTCTATCCAGCGATAACAGATTGTGCAAGGTGTGGCTTAGAGTTACATGATGAAGCTCTGGTGATTCCAACCGTCGGTCGGGTTACATGCACGCAGTGTGAGACACCTGATAACGGAGTCGTTCTTTCAGCTTTTTCGTTGTCGTTTTTGCGGCAAGCAAGAACGGTTCCACCGGAATCTTTGGGTAGTATTGAGCTGTCAGACAGTGCCAACCGGCAGCTTTCTGAGCTTCATCGCAGAATGTTCAAAGTGCATCTTCATAAAGATCTAAAGTCAGAACGCGTTATACGTGAATTAACTCGGAGACCGTAGTGTTATGACACTTCAGGACCTCATTTTATCGTTGAGTGAATTTTGGGCGAAAAGGGGCTGCCTTATTCAGCAGCCGATGGATGTTGAAGTTGGAGCTGGAACGATGCATCCCGAGACGTTCCTTAGGGTTCTTGGTCCGCGGCACTGGAACGTTGCTTATGTGCAACCATCCAGGAGGCCGGCTGATGGAAGGTTTGGAGAAAATCCGAACAGATTATTTAAGCACCATCAGTTTCAGGTCATTTTGAAACCATCGCCTGACGATGCGCAGTCCTTATATCTCGACAGTCTCAAGTCATGTGGCATAGATCCAACACGGCACGACATCAGATTTGAGGAGGACAATTGGGAATCTCCGACCCTTGGGGCGTGGGGGATTGGCTGGCAGGTTTTACTCGATGGCTTAGAGATTACACAATTTACCTATTTCCAACAGGCCGGCGGGATCGATCTGGATCCGATTGCTGTTGAGTTGACTTACGGTCTTGAGCGTATTGCCATGCATCTTCAAGGCAAAGACAACGTGTACGATTTAGAGTGGGCGCCTGGAGTTACCTATGGCCAAGTTCGCCATCGTGAGGAAGTCGAACAGTCGACCTACGTATTTGGCCAGGTAGATATGCCTTCGGCCGAATTCGCATCGGTTCATCGAGATTTATTCGATCGCTATTACGCGTTGGCGGAACAACTCATATCGTCTCGATTGCCGCTGCCTGCACTGGACTACTGTCTCAAGTGCTCCCACATATTCAACGTGCTTGATGCTAGCGGTAGCATTGGTGTGACGGAGCGTGCTACTTATATCTTGCGGGTTCGAAAATTGGCGGTTGCCATAGCTGAGGCTCATGCCGAGGGGGAGGCTGACGAGACTGATCGCGAGGCCGAAAAACGATGACTATAGAGCACAAAGAACTACTTATAGAGATCGGCTGTGAAGAGATGCCTGCAAGCTGGCTTCCTGGTATCACCCGTCAGTTGGCCTCCGCACTAAGTTCACGCCTCGAGGAGGCTCGCATAATCTCTCGTGCGCCAGTGGTTCCGTTTAGTACACCGCGCCGTCTTGGTGTTTCAGTGATGGAGTTAGCGGGTCGCCAAACAGATCTCCAGGAAACGGTAACCGGACCACCAGTAAGTGCTGCTTTCGACTCGGACGGGCAACCAAAGCCGGCAGCTCTGGGGTTTGCCTCAAAACAGGGCGTCACTGTCGACAGACTTGTACGTCTTACGACGCCGAAAGGTGAATATCTTGCCTGCAAGAGGTCTCAACGTGGCCGGACGACTCGGTCCGTTCTTGGCGGGGTACTTGCAGCTACTTTGCGCGACCTCGCTTTTCCGAAGCAGATGCAGTGGGACGCACGTCTGGAAGACGGTCGTGGCAGATTTGTTTTTGGGCGTCCGATTCGCTGGTTGTTATTTTTGTACGACGGACGTGTCGTGCCGTTTTCGATTAAAAGAACCGCTACTGCGATGTCGACTGGTGTTAAAACAGTTCGCAGTGGAGGCGTTACGTATGGGCATAGATTTTTTTCCAGGCAAGGAACGGCTGGCCAGAAGCTTAAGGTGAAGTCGTTCGCCGATTACCGAAAACAATTAGCTGGTGCGTATGTACTCATTGAGCATGATGAACGACGTGATCGCGTGGCTAAAAAGCTTGAAAGTTGTGCTAGGAAAGTTGGCGGGCGTGTCGCCAAAATGTCTACGGGTTCTTCGCTTCTGGCAGAGGTCCCTGACCTGATCGAATATCCCTCTGTTGTAACTGGAGAATTTCCTGAAGAATTTCTCTCCCTCCCTGATGAAGTGTTATCAACGACCATGATTCATCACCAACACTACTTTCCGATTGTCGATCGGAAAGGCGACCTCAAGCCTAACTTTCTCGCTGTTACGAACACGCCCAGAGATAACGTGGCGCGAATTGCAAAAAATTGTGAACGAGTTCTCGTCGCACGCCTGCGGGATGCGCGATTTTTTTGGGATGCCGACCGAAGCTGTAAGCTCGACGATCGATTCGATCGGTTGGATACGCTTCTGTTCCACAAGAAATTGGGTAGCTATAAGAAAAAATCCATGCGTGTTGCTCAACTGGCTGAGCGCATTGCAAAAGAGGTTCTCTTCGTTTCTGATGCGGCGACCAGCGCCTATCGTGCTGGGAAACTGTCTAAGTGCGATCTTGCAAGCGACATGGTCGGTGAATTCCCAGAACTTCAAGGTGTAATGGGTGGGGTATATGCCCGTGAACAGGGCGAAGACGAACGAGTTTGCACTGCTATTTACCATCATTATTTGCCTGCTGGCGTACATGAAGACGCACCACCGTCGAGGCAAGCGCTTGGCGAGGCAGCAATTGTTTGGGCTGCGGTATCTCTTGCTGATAAAGCAGATACCGTAGCTGGGTTATTTGGCGCCGGAGAGAAGCCAACGGGTTCGCGTGACCCACTCGGCATGCGACGCCAGGCACAAGGCATGCTTCGAATATTGGTTGATCTGCCGCAACTTACGGGCCTTGATGTTCGTGTGTCGATTGGAGATGTATGCCGATTGGCTCACGAAGTGCAAGATAAAGATTTCAAAGTTAACGAACGTGAGTCTCTGTTTCTTCTTGAGCGGTTGCGCTACCTTCTAGAAGCACGAGGATTCGATGTTAGAAATGTACGGGCGGTCACACACGAATCTGTCGATCGTATTCGTCCTCTCGATGCTAGGCGAAAGCTAGAGGTACTGCCAGAGTTTTCCGGCACATCTGATTTCCAGAAATTAGCGACGCTGTTTAAGCGGGTTAAAAACATCGCACGGGGACTCTCAGACGCGGAATTTCTTGAGTTGGAAACTAGCGACGTTTCGATAGCCGACATTCTTGTGGAGTCGTCCGAGCGGGCGCTTATCGAGGAATTAACTGTCTGTAGGCACGTCATCGAAGGCGCGGTCAATTCAGGGACGGGCTATCGGGAGGCTTTCGCGAGTGCGGCGACACTTGGTTCTGCGGTTGACCTATTTTTTGCTGAGGTGTTCGTTATGACCGATGATGTGTCTCTTCGTCGAGCGCGTCTACGTCTTATGAAACAAGTGGAACGTTTAATTCTGAAGCTGGGGGACGTATCTGAACTTGTTCGGGAAACGTAGTAGTTATTTCTAAAAAAGTAGTAAGAGTGTGCGTGTAAATGGGAAAAGTCAGCAAACTTCCGCTAAAACTAGCGAATCAGATCGCTGCGGGAGAGGTCGTGGAGCGTCCCGCTTCTGTCGTCAAAGAACTAGTTGAAAATGCGATTGATGCTGGAGGTGGAAGGATTGTCGTTGGCCTTGAATTTGGCGGAAAACGACTTATTCGCGTGCAAGATGATGGCGAAGGCATGTCCGCGTTGGATGCGGGGTTAGCGCTTGAACGCCATGCGACTAGCAAAGTGTCAACTCTCGGAGATCTTGAGTCTATAACTACATTGGGATTTCGAGGAGAGGCTTTACCGAGTATTGCATCTGTTTCTCACTTAAAACTTAGAACTCGTACGGCAGACGCGGAGAGCGGTGTAGAGATCTCAGTGGACGGTGGCGAAGTAGCGTCTGTATCCGAGGCAGGTCTTCCTGAAGGAACCACGGTTGAGATCAGAGATCTGTTCTTTAACGTTCCAGCACGCCGGAAGTTTCTTAAATCAGATGGGGCAGAGACGGCGCAGATATCAAAATTTCTAACTCAGGTCGCGCTTGGACACTTTGCAATTGGTTTTACGCTTATAAGTGGTCGTCGTACGTTACTGGAACACCCACCAGTGGCGAGCTTTACTGAGCGTTTTTTTCAGATCTATGGTGACCGACGAGATTTAGTGAAGGTTGAAAGGCAGGCTGCCGGGATACGTTTGTTTGGACTTGTAGCCGCACTCGCTGAACAGGGACCGACACGAGGTCCACAACACGTCTTTGTGAATGGTCGGGTGGTGAAAGATAAGACTATTGCGCATGCCGTGACTCATGCTTACAGTCAGGCAACGATAAAACCTCGTAGTCCAGAGCTGCATTTGTTTTTGGAGATACCGCACGACCGAGTTGACGTCAACGTGCATCCAACTAAGTCGGAAATCCGTTTTTTGGATCAGTCGCTTGTACATGAGATTGTGCGGCGCGCATTAATGGACGCGCTCGGTCAAGAGGTCACACCAACCGTTGCGCCTGAATCGCCATATTCGGATCGTTTTAGCCCCAAGCTACAACAGATTCCTGGCGTAGTAGCTGGTTTAAAAGTTAGTAATCCATGGGATGGTGACGATTCTGGAGGACGCAGGTCCGAACCAGACGGTAGAGGCGAGACAGACAAAAGCGTTGATACTGAAAGGCCAGTCCTTCCTGCGGACAGCGTGGATTCGTCGGATGTTGGCGTGTCGCCGTTGATTCCGTTGGGGCAGTTTCGAGATACGTTTATTGTTGCGGTTGATAATGACGGGATCGTCATCATCGACCAGCACGTTGCACACGAACGGATTCTGTTTGAGCAGGTACTCGCACAATTTAACGAGGGAACTACGGAGACGCAACGGCTGCTAGAGCCTTTGGTTATAGACCTACCGCCAGAATGTCGAAGTTCTCTTGAGCGGCACGTGGACGATCTCACGCGCCTCGGGTTTGATGTTCAACCGTTTGGGGGAGACAGCGTGTGTCTAGCATCGGTCCCAGTGTTTCTTCCGCAATCGGTCTGTGAAGGCGTGGTTCGTGCGCTTGCTGATGACCTGGATGAGTTAGAGAGTGGAGCCGGGGCGGAGGACGCAGTTCGACGCATTGCGGCGACGACGGCATGTCATGCGGCAGTTAAAGCCAATGATCATTTGACACTTGAAAAGATGACTTACTTGTTGGAAGAGCTCAGGCGAACGGCTTATTCTACGGTGTGCCCACACGGTCGACCCGTTCTTTTGCGGCTCACGCGGCGACAACTCGAAAAGAGTTTTGATCGCATCTAGAGCGTTAGCGTGTTTTAGCGCAGCGAACTAGAAGCCGGAGGCTGTCAGTGTGGTGCATGAGGAAGTTGGCGACGACGTGAAAATAATTAGCCGAAGAAAGCTTTTTCAACAAATCCTGGTTGGGGGTGGTGTTCTTGCTGCATCTGACCTGTCTATGGGGTTCACGGCGCAATCGGGGTCCCTGAAGTCGGTTCAGTTAGACGGTTTTGAAATGTTCTATGAATGCCACGGCACAGGACCAGCAGTTGTGTTTGCTCATGGAGCCGGAGGAACCCATTTAAGTTGGTGGCAGCAGATTCCCGTTTTTTTAGAGCATTTTCAATGTGTAACGTTCGACCATCGTGGGTTTGGTCGCTCACGTGATGTGGGAGACAAACCAGGGCAGCGCTCTTTCGTCCAAGACCTCCGGAATTTACTCGATCATTTAGATATACAAAAGGCTGCACTGGTAGGGCAGTCGATGGGAGGGTGGACAGCACTTGGGTTCGCATCGTCCTTTCCCGAACGGGTGACAGCACTGGTAATGTGCGACTCACCAGGAGGATATACAAATTCTGAAGTTGATCGCTTGATGGCTGCACGGTCTGAGGACAGAGAAGCGTTTGCAAAATCGTTTAGTGAACAGGAACCCGAATTAGCATTTTTGTATGAAGGGATTCGTCGGTCTACGGGTGATCGAACTTCGGATGACTGGTCAAACCTGCGGCGAGGGCTCTTTTCTGCTCCTGTTGATGCTAGTCGCGTAATTGAGAACGAAATTCCAACTTTATTTGTCGTCGGTGAAGAGGATTCCATTTTCCCGCCAGAGCTTATTGAGGCTGTACATCGTGATATTCCAGGTTCTGAGCTCGCGATCATTCCTGATGCTGGCCATTCCGTTTATTTTGAACGACCAAAAGTGTTTAATCGTCTCGTAAAAGAGTTTTTGAAACGCTATGTATCCAGCGTACGTTAAGAGTTCGTCAAGGGTTCATGGAGGAGCGTGTAATGCCAAGGCTGATTGTGAGTTGCGTTTTTCTTCTCGTAGCGGTGACGCCGATGTTATCAGTGGCGCAAATTACTTCCGCGACGCACGTGACAGAAGATGAGTATCTAGCTGTCAAGAATGCACCTGAAGGTCTAATTGACCGGCAAGTGAAGGTGGTCGATATTGGCAAAAGCAATGTCGCCGTCGGTATATTGCACAGAGACGAGCTTGCGAAGATAGAGGGATCCGTCAGTGGAATCGTGCATTCTCTTGTTACGGAGGTCTATTACATTTACTCTGGGGCTGGAACACTAGTGACAGGCGGACAAATGAGTGGCCGACGAAACATACCTGCTGACAGTGAGATTGTTACGACTTTAGTGGGTGAGAGTTTTCGCGCCACATCAACTGGTGGCGAGACGCGCTATGTGTCGGAGGGCGACATAGTCGTTATACCAGGAGGAGTTTTTCATGGTTGGGCTGAGATTGAGGACCACGTCACATATCTGAGTATTCGACCGGATCCGGACAAAGTGTTACCCGCCGGTTGGGTAAATCCAGTCATCGAATAGGCGCACTGTCCAGAAAATCATCCGTTCCCACTGGCGCTAGCATTAAGCCTCAACACAACGGTAATACCGAAGTTTCTTGGGTCAGCTAACTGCTCAGTCGAGACAACTCACCACTAAGAGACCGCCTGGCGCTGGAATACCCCAGTCAAGGTACTCGCGACAGCCTCGAGTGTGCGCGTAGTCGCTGGGTCTGGGACAAGTTGTTCTCGTGACAGAAATTCAAGCACCGCCACAGTCTCGTTACCTGCCTTAACTGGGATCGCACAGATCCCCCGAATACCCGTCATCGCTGACCGAACCTCAGCATCAACAGATGGGTCAACAGTCACATTAGGAATCCACGACAGACGCCCTGTGTCCAGGACACGTCCGACAAGCGCATCCCCTTTCTTTATTTGGCGGCGCGCGACTATTTCCTGCAAGTCATCAAACGTCTCCTGACTTCCTGACTCAACAAACCATGCCGGGATTGGATTAAGTACAACATCATCACTGTTCCGAACTGCACGGTAGGCATAACCCACTGGCCACTCTGCCCAGACACAGACGCACTCAACCAATTCAGCGATAGCCAAGTCTGGATTGACTTGATGACTACCAATGCGAATTGCATCCACGAGCAAAGTTAATTCCGCCGCCTGTCTTTCAATATGATCGGTATGATCTGACAGCCTTGTTTCGGTCTCTCCCCGCTGACTGATATCGGTGTACACAAGAAGTACCTCCCCCGAATCCGTCGAACGATGGTCAATCTCAATCCACCGCCCGTCTGGCGTCCGGCACACTTCGTGGCTTGGGTCACCAAACCCCGTTAACCGGTCCTGCACCCACGTTTCTACATTGTCTTCAGCCAATTGAATCAGCCCACGAGTCGCTGTAAACCGCGTCAAATCTTCGTAAACCAACCCTGATTTCAATTCAATCGTTTGATAGAACTCTCGAAACCGTTTATTGCAGGCGACCAATCGACCTTGCTGATTCCACACCGCAAGGCCAGCATCTGACATTTCAAGTACCCCAGCCAGACGCGACTCCACCTGGCTAAACCTTTCTCGCGTGCTGTGCAGTCGCCGTGCAACGATTGCTAACACCAGCGTTAATAACGTTAGAAGCACGCCCCATACCCAAATCATCGTAACCTCATCCTAACAGCTTGAGTTCCCTTGACAAGAAAGACCTGTGGTCGTAGTGTGTCAGTGACTCTACTGGCCAATGTCATTTATGCTCAGTTTTTGGCGTTCCGTCGTTTTGACTCTCGCCGTGATGGTGGCGATCACTGTTCCAGTTGGAGCGCAGGATTCAGAAAGTGAAGCAGCATTCGATCCTGCCACACTTGGAGTCTCACTAGAAAGAATCCAAACTAAATTGGACCGTCTTCCTTCGAGAGACGAAGTCAGCAGTTTACTGCGGCTTGATTTTTACGTTGAAGTCTACGCTGAGGCTCCAAAAATTGATTATTTCCAAGGTTTTGACTTGGAGAATGCTCCGATCGCTCACGGGGTTCCAATGCACAACCAAATGATGGCTGTGATGAGTCCAGGACGTCTTGCTCCAATACTTAACGCCCCCGCGATGAATCTGGGCGACGGTATCGGTTGGCTGCTAAACGGCCGGTAATAATTCCAACAGCCACATAGGTCCGGCTACTCTAGCTTGCGTTTTGAGGTAGCACCCAGCGGCCAACAGGCACCGACACAAGAAGATACTTCTTCCGAAGTGCAATGACGTGACCTGAATAATCGAGTCTCTTGATCTCGCCACGCACATACCGCTTCCGTAATCGCCGCAACTCAAAGCGGTACAAATCGCTCACAAAGTCATGCAACAACTCTGGTGGTGTAGTTGACATCGGCCGTACACCGTGTTGCTCGAGTTGCTCAAGCACCTGTTGCCGATAGTGGAATTGCACACTACTCTGCGGCTAGGGCATCTGCGGACGTTACACCATACGTGGCAAACCAAGAACTGGCCGCCTGGAGTCTCTCGTTGACATTGCCAATATTCGTTGTGCCTTCGGTTTCAAGCCATCGACGGAACGCGTCCACTCCATCCTTTGCATACACCGGAATACCATTTTTCCAAGTCGCCCGGCCGCACAAGACACCGGACCACTGGACTTCAGACTGTGCGGCCATCTCAAGCGATTCTGTGAATTCTTCATTGCTGACGCCAGCGGAAAGATAAATAAACGGCTTCGTCGCCGCAGCCGCCGCCGCTCGAAAATGGTCAAGGGCTTCAGTTTTACCATAAGCCGTCTGCCCCGTATAACTCGCACTGCCTTCAACAAATTTCATGTTAACCGGAATCTCCACCTTCATGACGTCCACTCCGTACCGTTCTTGAGTGAACTCCGCCATGCTCCCTGCAACAACTTCCGGTTTGATCTTGGCAAATTCCAAGCCCTTTTCGTCACCGCCATCGACGTCGTAAGCGACGAACTCCAAGAAAAATGGAATGTCGTTAGTACGGCATTCGTCACCGATACGCTCAACAAACGCGTGCTTTTCTTGGTTAACTTCCGCGGTGTCCCGTGGTGTGTAGTAGAGCAAAACCTTCACGCAGTTGGCACCTGCCTCCTTCAACCGACGAACCGACCATAGGGGCAACAAATCCGGCAACCGACCCGGACGTGTGTTGTCATATCCGCTTTCTTCGTAAGCCAACAACAACCCGGCGTTCGTACTCCGCTTTTTTGAGGGCTCAATTCCCCACTGCGGGTCAAGTAATATCGCTGATGCATGAGGAGTTAACACTTCGGTGACAGCGCCTTTAAACTCCTCCATCATGGTATCGCTGACATCGTGGCCACTCTCTTTGGCCAGTGCTTTCTTAAGTGAACCCCGTTGGTCCATCGCTGCAGCCGCGATGGTGCCTGATTCGGTCGACACGGCCTTTAGGCCCGCAAGTTTTCCTGGTGTGATCTTCACAGTCCTCATATCTCCTGTGGGTAGTCTGTTTTAATTTCGATAGAACGCCATACTTTAACGCAATCAGCTGGCCACAATACCTAAAATCGTTCGGCTAAAGTCTAAAGACGAGTTAATCTTAGGAGTATGGCAAACGTTCCGACTAGTACTTGGAACAGAATCCGCCGAACACTCCCGGCATCCGATAAGACAAGTGAATGAAAATCGTGGCCCCACACACACTGGTTCGAAATTGGCCGATCATACTATCCATTCTGGTTGCTACGGCTAGCCCTAGTTGGGCCCAAACCAAGGACCTGCATCTTCCCCCACCCACATTTACCGACGCAACTAAAACCTTTCAGGCTGGGCGATTCCGCGAAGCTTTAACGATACTCGACGGTCAACTTGAATCAACCACCAGCGAAGACCTGCCGCTTGAAGCACTTGTTCTTCGGGCCGAGCTTTACGGACACCTCGGTTACTACCAAGAGTCCATAACGGATTGGCAGACGGTAATGGACCGGGCAGTGTGGATGCGGACCTTTGCCAGGCGGGCTCTGGTAAAGAATCTTGCTGGCCGAGATCTTGCCAAACAATCCGACTCAATTCTTTCAGACCTTACACGTGAAGACCTAAATCGACATCTTGATGTCACATTGATCGTAGCTGACGCATACCGAAACACCGGTGACACACTGGCGGCGAGGCGCCTTTACCGTCAAGTGGTTAACCGCCAGCCTCGTGGTCCTTTAGGCGACGCTGGTCGTTTGGGCATTGCTGCCGCTTGGGAACAAGCGGGTGACGTAGCTTCGGCAATTGTTGCCTTGCACGAAACAAAAATTCACCACAGTCAGTCAACCACATTCGAAGTGGCTTTAACGTCTGAACGCCGCCTTGTGGCTCAACACGGCGTTGCGTCTCGCGAATTTACAGAGACACAATATCGCACCCTGGTACACAGATTACGAAACGCGTCTCGATTTGAGTTGGCGCGTGAGTTGATCGAAGATTGGCGGAACTCCAATACTGCTGAGCAACAGCAAGATCAAATTGAAGCCGAGTGGATCGCGACCCTTTATGCGCAGCGGGCCAATGAAGAAGGCGTCGCAGCCTGCCAGGAGTTCTACGAACACTTTCCTCAAAGCCCGCTACTCCCGAACATCCGTCTAACTGACTTCAGACTCGCCGTGCGCATGGTCGACACCGAACGCGCCAAACGCCGTGGCTTGGACATATGGGAAGGTCGGGTCCCCAGTGCGACGCCTAATCAACGCCGAAGCGCCGCTACCCTTCTCGCGGCATATTTAGTAGCTGTCGGAGATATCATCGACGGCCTTGACCTCTATCGAGAACTTTTCACGTCAGCGCAATCGCCTGACGAAGAACGAGCGGTGCTTTGGAAGGCTGGTGTCGCCGCGCTACGGATTGGTCAGACCGAACGAGCTCTTGTGAACCTCCGCAGCTTAATCGATCGTAATCCCAGCGGTGAACTTGTGCCCGCTGGATTGTACTGGCTTGGCGTTGCAGAGCTTCAGGGTAATACTGAAGCCGGAATCCGCACTCTGAACTCTGTCGTTAGACGTTTTCCCTACCACTACTACGGTATTCGCGCTCAAGAGAGATTAAGACGTTTGACTGATAATACCGACACTGTCGGCGAAGCAACCCTGACATTCCCGCAGTTATCAGTACCTCAGCAAACGACAGACCGTGCGGAGTACCGAGCAGCAATGACCCTCGCACGTGCCGGTCTCGTTGACGACGCGGCCTGGTATCTTCGACGCTTACTGTCAGGGCAAGACAACAAGGCACTGGCGTTGCTGGCAGCAAGAGCCTCGGCACAAGCAAACAGTTACGCCAATGTGGGGAGAATTTTAGTCAATCACTTTAGTCCGTTTCTTCAACGACCCTCACTTGGACTTCCGGATGACTTCTGGCGTCTAGTTTACCCTCGTCCATTCTGGGACGCCGTAACGCAATCAGGCACAAACCATGCCGTTGACCCGTTCTTGCTCGTATCACTGATGCGGCAGGAATCACGCTTCGATCCGAATGCCCGTTCGAACGTCGGTGCGATCGGTCTATTTCAGATCATGACCTACACCGCCGAGGCTCTAGCTCATCGCGCTGGTGTGCCTAACGTACTTGACAACGGTTCAGTCAACGAATCGACGCTCGCTCACCCGGCCGTAAACTCAGCTATTGCGGCAAGATTAACTGCCGACCTACTTGGCATATTTGACGGCGCAAACGCTCCAGTGGCCGCTTCTTATAACGCGGGAGAAGATCGAGTAGCCATTTGGTGGGCTGCGGCCAGTGGCGTACCTGAGGATTTCTTCGTTGATACGATTCCTTATTCTGAAACACGACGCTTCGTGCGGGAAGTTCTCGCTAACCGATCAGCCTACGAACGCGTCTACGGTGGTCAATAACCCAGCGCGGTACTGCCGACTCTCCGACGGTCTGGAGCTCCTTCAAGCATATCGGCAGTTACGTCGTACCGAATAACTTGAGCCGCACCCTGACTGTCAACGACTTGAAGACGATGACCTTGTGATTCAAGGAGGGCTATCGTGTCAGGTGATAGACCGTGACGTTCATGACTAATACGATCAGGCAACCACTGATGATGAAATCTTGGTGCATCAACCGCTTCTTGAATATTCATGCCGAAATCGATGACGTTAACGATTGTCTGCAACACGGTGTTGATGATCGTCCGACCACCCGGACTCCCCGTAACCATAAAGAGGTTACCGCCCTTTTCAACAATGGTCGGCGTCATGCTAGAAAGCATGCGTTTCCCGGGTCTGGCAAGATTGGGTTCAGTGCCGATGCGTCCCTCTGCATCAGTCATATCGGGCCCTGGATTAAAGTCCCCCATCTCGTTGTTTAGCAAGAAACCGGCCCCGGGAACAACAATTTTTGAACCGTAGAGTCGCTCAAGCGTATAAGTCAACGACACAGCTTGTCGGTCAGAATCAACAACTGATAAATGGGTCGTCTCGGCACCTTCAATGGGCCACTCAAAAGAAACGGGTGAAGAACCAGAAGCGCGGTCCAGTGAAATGGTGGCACGTAACCGTTCAGCATATGACTTAGATGACAACAGAGAAATTGGCATCGTGGGATTAAACTTTGGGTCGCCGAGATAACGAGCGCGGTCGGCAAAGGCTCGCCTCATTGCCTCGACCATAACGTGAACGGTCCGCGCAGACCCGAAACCAAATTCGGCTAGCCCATAACCTTCCAGGATATTAAGCATTTGAACAAGCGCGGTTCCGCCAGAGCTAATGGGCGGCATTGAAATAATCTCGTGTCCCCGATAAGTCGTTCGTATAGGTGTGGTGCGATGAGACCGATAGTTCGCCAAATCACGGCGTGTAATTAACCCGCCGTTTGCCCGCATTTCTGCTTCAATCAACTGAGCGGTCCGACCACTATAAAATCCTGAGGGCCCCTGGATTCCAATCCGCTCGAGTGTGCCGGCGAGCTCTTCTTGCCTGAAACGTTCCCCCGCTTGGTAAGGTTCACCGCCATTGGAAAACTGCTGAAACGAAGCATCGTATTGAGCCATCCTCGGAAGCACCGCAGCCAAAGAGACAGCCAAGTCGTGGGATACGATGAATCCGTTGCGAGCAAGATCAATAGCAGGGTCCAAAAGGCGTTGCCACGCAAGTCGACCATGATCGGACCACGCTAGGTACAACCCGGCTACGGTACCTGGAACACCGACAGCAATGTGACTGTTGTGATGACGCGTACTGTCGTACACTCCATCAATTAAGCACATAGATGGCGACGAAGCAGCGGGAGCCATTTCACGAAAGTCATACGCCACAGAAGCCCCTACGGTCGGCCGAAAAACAATAAATCCTCCACCACCAAGATTTCCTGCTTGTGGATACGTCACAGCCAGAGCAAACGCCGTCGCGACAGCGGCATCGACAGCAGACCCCCCGTCACGCAACACTTGCAGTCCAACCGCAGTCGCCAACGGTTCAGCAGCAACAACCATTCCGTGACGCGATTTCACTGGTTTCGTGCTGGCCGTCGATATGTCACCCCCAGTAATGACCGCAACAACAAGAAGTAAGGTTCTCAACCGGTTCAGACCTCGCGTTTTCACCCTGACTCCCCCAACCGGATTTGTCGTAGGCGACCCCATGAACGAATCATAACGTTTGAGGTCTGGAACAGAAATGTTTCAGTTCTTGCATCACCCGCCCCACTCAAAAGTTAAGATACGGATATAGAGCCGACTCGGCGGCCCTTTCGACGAGCGTCCAAATGTTTAAACGAACAAAATGGTTCGCGTGGTTTAGTGTCGCAGTAGTGGCAACTGGTTGTAGCACCCCAGACGTCGGACAACGGGTCAAACGTCTCTCGATCGCCACGGGTGGCACCGGTGGAGTCTACTACCCCTACGGTGGCGGCATTGCTAAGGTGATAAGCGAACACATAGTCAATGTGGAAGCCACCGCGGAAGTAACGGCAGGCACAGTTGATAATTTAAAATTCATTGGGAACCGTTCAGCTGACATTGCCTTTGCCCTATCAGATTCACTGGATGATGCTTCTGCTGGAAAAGGCGCTTTTGAAGAATTCGGTGCCATTCCCGTCAGAGCGCTCGCAGTGCTCTATGACAATTACAACCACGTCGTCACAACAAACGACAGCCCCATCAAGTCAATAGAAGACCTGACAAACCGCGTTGTCTCTACTGGTGCCCCTGGAAGTGGAACCGAAATTAGCGCATTCCGCATTCTGTCAGCAGCCGGAGTCAACTTTGAATCTGAAATGCGACGCCAAAGCCTAGGCGCAGCTCAGTCGGTCGACGCCCTTAAAGACGGCAAGATCGATGCATTTTTCTGGAGTGGCGGTATCCCGACGGGGTCGCTCTTGGACCTTGCTTCGACTCCCGGACTAACAATCCGACTCTTATCGACTAATACGGTCTTTACCAACTTGCAAGAACGGTACGGCACAGCGGTTTATCATCTGTCAACCATCCCGCGCTCAACATACCCGGGCATGGCGAACGATGTTTCGACCGTTGCCGTAGCCAACGTCCTTGTCGTTCATGAGTCAATGGACGTAGATCTCGTTCAGAACATCACCCGCGCGCTCTTTGCAAACGATACAGAACTGGCCGCCATACACCCCATGGCCGCACTGTTATCAGTTGAATCCGCGGTAAGCGGTTCACCGATTCCGTTTCATGAAGGTTCTATGGCTTACTACCGTGAACGAGGCGCTTGGAACGAGGATCGGTAAGTTCTGGACACTTCAGTGACCACCGACGCTGACGTTCGCAACGATTCCATCTCGGAAGTCCGAACTCGTCGCTTGTCGGGTGCTATTGCCAAAGTCGCAACAGCCCTCAGTGCAGGGCTATCACTCTATGCACTCTACTGGGTAGTGGGAATCGTCCAACCCCAGCTCTACAGAACCAGCTTCCTCCTGGTTACCTTGACCTTAACTTTCTTGCTCTATCCTGCATCCCAACGGTCTAAAAACCACATTACTACCTTGGACTGGAGCCTGGTTGTACTGACGCTTCTCGCACTGGGATGGCCCATTGTCGATTTAGACCAGTTTGTCTATCGAGCTGCAACACCAACTAATACCGACCTTGTACTGGGTATCCTGACAACAGCGTTAGTGCTCGAAGCAACCCGAAGAACAATCGGCCCGATCCTCCCTATAACGGCCATCTGCTTTCTCGCATACGGATACCTAGGTCCCGCATTAGATTTGATCGGTCTTGAACTTTTTGCTCACCGCGGATATGACACGGCGCGATTAGTCGGCACCCTCTACATGACGTTAGAAGGCATTTGGGGTGTACCACTAGACGTGGCCTCAACCTATATTGTGCTCTTTACAATATTCGGAGCAGTCCTTGCCCACTCTGGTGCGGGCCAGTTTTTTATCAATTGGACTTTATCGGTCTTCGGTCGGTCTAAAAGTGGCGCGGGACCAGGACGTACTGTCACATTATCCGGATTTTTGCTCGGAACCGTTTCAGGGAGCGGAGTCGCAACCACTGTAACTTTGGGCGCCGTGGCGTGGCCACTTCTCAAACGGTCAGGTTTTTCACCTGAAGTGGCTGGCGGCATCCTTTCTGCCAGTGGTATTGGCGCAATCCTGGCACCTCCTACAATGGGCGCAGCGGCATTCTTGATCGCTGAATTCTTGAATATTTCCTACCTCCAGGTCATCGTGATGGCCATCATTCCCGCTGCTCTTTACTACCTGTCGATCATTCTAATGATCGAAGCTGATGCCCGGCGAATGGGAATGAAAGCTGCTGAAATAACTCTTCCGTCAGCAACTACCTTGATGCAAACGGCGGGATACCAATTCCTTCCACTAGTGTTGATGGTGGCCTTCCTAATCAGCGGCATGACGCCTTTTCGTGCCGTATTCTTCGCAACGCTGCTTGCCATAGGTCTCAGTTTTATCCAGAAGAAAAGAGCGTTGTACCCGAACCGGCTTCTAGCCGCGCTTGATGCAGGAGGCAGGGGGGTACTGTCAGTTGCCGCCACCACAGCAACTGCTGGCATTATTGTTGGAATTGTGACGCTGACAGGCTTAGGTCTTAAGATTGCCGGCATCATCGTAACACTGGCTGGAGGCAACGTCTTTCTTACAGTCACGTATTCAGCTTTAGCGGTGTGGATGCTTGGACTAGCTGTTCCTGTTACTGCGTCTTACATCATCGCTGCCGTCATGGTGGCACCTGCGCTGACATTAGTCGGGGTGCCAGCAGTCGCTGCGCACATGTTCATTTTTTACTATGCCGTCTTATCTGAAGTAAGTCCGCCCACCGCATTATCCCCATTCGCCGCTGCCGCCATTACAGGTGGCAACCCGTTTCGTACTATGATGCTGACGTGGAAATACACGCTGCCAGCGTTCCTCGTGCCTTTTGCCTTTACAGTAAGCCCACAAGGTCTCGGTGTTCTACTACAGGCCCCTATCCAAGATGTCGTTATCACCGTCGGTTCCGCAGTAATCGGGGTAAGTGCCTTGGCTATGGGTCTTGGCGGATGGCTCACACATCGGGTTCGTCTCGTCGAAAGAATTCTCGCAACCTCAGGTGGTCTGTTCTTATTCTTTGCAATTAGAAGTGCCGATATTATTGGGTTTGGACTCTTTGGTGCAGCGGTGGTGCTCCACCTTTACCAACGAAGGCCAGATGATGAATGACCCACTAACGAGTGAATTAGACCGTTACAAGCAAGACTTTCGAGATAATCGATCGACGGCCAGAAATCTGTTTTCAACGCTGACGCCTCAAGAATTTAACTGGAATCCCAAGAAAGAATGCTGGTCCATCGCTCAGTGTCTGACACACTTGATTATCAGTTCAAAACTTTATAGCAGCGCTATTTTGACCGCCGTATCTACCGCCGAGCCCGCTCGAAAAAGTGACCTAGGTCCCTATCAATACGGACTATTGTCTCGCATGATGATTAAGTCGTTAGACCCGAGCAACCGAAGAACATACAAAGCTCCTCGTAAGTTCGCACCTCCATTCATTTACTACCCCGTTGATTCAGTGATTGCGGAGTTCGAAGCAAGCGGCAACCAGTGGGAAGAGTGCCTAGAATGCTCAAACGGGCTCAATTTAGCCAAAGTAAAGGTTACATCTCCCGTCATGCCTCTGCTACGATTTCAATTAGGTGCTACATTTGCGATGATGGTGATGCACGAACGACGACACTTACTACAAGCCCAGACGGTTACGACTACTGCTGGATTTTCAGATATACCACTGGAGGACTCTTGACCAAAGAAGACCTAATCGATCGACTGAACGAAGACCTTGCGAGCGAACTGGGTGCGGTCATCATGTATCTCACCTACGCGGCTAGGGCTACAGGACCTTATCGCCCTCAACTTGCACAGTTTTTTCTCGCCGAAGTTGCCGACGAACAATTACATGCACAGTACTTAGCGAACAAAGTAGTAGCACTTGGCGGCGAACCAACAACCGTGCCTCGCCCGGTTTCGCTCCCAGATTCAAACCGAGGGATGCTTGAAGAAGTATTGAAGGCCGAACGTGAGGCCACAGAGAGTTACACTCAACGGGCTCAACAAGCTGAAGATTACGGCGACAAAGGTCTTGTAGTTCAACTCGAGGACTTCATCCGCGACGAAAGTAGTCACGTCGAAGAGACAGAACGGATCCTTAGGGACTGGCCTCTGTAGCAGGCCAACCAACATCCGGTCTGGAAAAATCAGGCAGTTACATCCTGCCACGCGATTACTAGGTCCGAACGAGTTTTCGAAATTTCATGCGGTGCGGACGATCAGCGGTTGATCCTAAACGCCTGCGTCTATCAGCCTCATAGTCGGCGTAGTTACCTTCGAACCAAACCACATGCGAACTGCCTTCAAAGGCTAAGATATGGGTCGCGATGCGGTCCAAAAACCAGCGGTCATGACTGACGACAACAGCACAGCCCGCGAAGTCGACCAACGCATCCTCAAGAGCCCGAAGCGTGTCGACATCTAGATCATTCGTCGGTTCGTCAAGCAGTAAGAGGTTGGCACCGCCTTTCAACAGCTTCGCCAAGTGAACGCGATTACGTTCTCCACCCGAGAGAGTCCCGACTAACCGCTGCTGGTCACCACCTTTAAAATTAAACGAAGCCACATAAGCCCGCGACGCAACCTTCCGTGCACCGAGCATGACTTCGTCGTTCCCCTGAGAAATTTCCTCCCACACCGTCTTGTCAGAATCGAGCGCGTCTCGATTCTGATCAACATACCCTAGCTTAACTGTGTCACCGAGACGTAATGTCCCGGCGTCTGCCTGTTCTTCGCCCGTTATAAGACGCAGTAGCGTCGTCTTGCCGGCGCCATTCGGGCCGACAACTCCAACAATACCCGCTGGCGGCAATGTAAATGACAAGTCATGTATGAGTACTTGGTCATCGTGGTAGCTCTTCCGAAGACCTTCAGCCTCAACTACCACGTCGCCTAGTCGTGGCCCTGGCGGGATATAGATTTGGGCCGCTTCAACCCTTCGTGTTACATCTTCTGTTAACAGTCGTTCGTAAGCGTTGAGCCGAGCTTTACCCTTCGCTTGGCGAGCACGTGGTGACATTTGGATCCATTCAAGCTCCCTTTGTAACGTCCGTTGCCGCCGAGCTTCTTGTTTTGCTTCAACTTGAAGTCGTTTCTGCTTCTGTTCCAACCATGACGAGTAATTTCCTTCCCACGGAATTCCGGCACCACGGTCAAGTTCCAAGATCCAGCCAGCAACATTGTCTAGAAAATATCGATCGTGAGTAACAGCCACTACCGTTCCTTTGTAGTCGGCCAAGAACCGTTCAAGCCACGCTACCGTCTCAGCATCAAGATGATTCGTCGGTTCATCTAATAAAAGTAAGTCAGGCGATTGAAGTAAAAGACGACACAGTGCCACACGGCGAATCTCGCCACCCGAAAGAGCTGAAACAGGTGTCCGGCGAGGCGGCAACCTCAAAGCATCCATCGCCATTTCTACCCGTGACTCAATATCCCATGCGCCTGCCGCCTCAATACGATCTTGGAGTTCTCCCTGTTCTCTCAACATATCTTCGAGATCGGAATACCCCTGCGATAGTAAAGCGGTTATCTCGTCATACTGCTTGAGAAGGTCCCGTTGGGTGGAGACACCTTCCTGAACGATTTCAGCTACGGTCCTGGACGAATCAAGTATCGGTTCCTGCGACAGATAGCCGACGGTCAAGCCTTCTGCTTGAAATGCTTCTCCTTCAAACTCTGTGACTTCCCCGGCCATCACCTTCAGCACGGTGCTCTTACCAGCACCATTTAGTCCAAGAACCCCAATCTTGGCACCTGG
>CAZDQD010000131.1:0-2682 GCA_964507425.1 uncultured Vicinamibacteraceae bacterium | reverse complement strand
CCCGGAATGCTTTTTCACAATTTCGACGCGGACCCAACCGATCCCCGCGTGTTTACTTGGACGGAGGTTTACCAAAACGACGCGGCCTTACACGCGCATCTGAACAATCCACCTGTCGGCAAATATCTGGAAGCCCATGCCGAATTTGGAGAAAACTTTGAAGTGGATATCTACGGATTGCTTGGGGAAGAAACCATCCAAGCAGTAAACGCACTCGGCATCCCTTGGAGACACCACAAAACAACACAGGTTGGGTATATCAGAGACTCACTACACTCTGCCTAGATTCAACATCCACAGAGCCGACCGACCATGCGTCGGCAGCAGTTATTTTTCAGAGTGATCACGTTTTTGGCGTGTCAGTTACGACGATGCCGGGCTTGCCCGAACCGTGTCTGCCACGGCCTCGGCGACCTCACTCGTTGAGCCACTACCTCCAAGGTCACGAGTTACTACGTTCGAGGTGATCTGCGATTCGATCGCATTTACAATCGCCGCGCTCGCAACCGTCTCTCCAAGTTGCTCCAGCATCATGGCTGCTGTCCATATCTGACCGATCGGATTCGCGAGACCTTGACCCGCAATATCTGGTGCTGAACCATGCACCGGCTCAAACATCGACGGCCAGTCACCCTCCGGATTCAAATTCGCTCCTGGTGCGAGACCGATCGACCCGGCTATCGCAGGTCCAATATCCGAAAGAATATCGCCAAACAAATTACTCGCGACGATCACATCGAACCAGTCTGGATGCTGGACGAGATGAGCAGCCAATATATCGATGTGGTATTGATCGGTCCGCACATCTGGATATTCTTTAGCCACGGTGTCAAATCTTTCATCCCAAAACGGCATGCTGTGAATAATGCCATTTGACTTTGTCGCCGAGGTTAAATGTCGTTCGGGTCGAGTACGCGCCAATTCGAATGCGTACCGAATCACTGCATCAACCCCTTTCCTCGTAAACACCGCCTGCTGCACTGCCATTTCGTCCGCCGTGCCCTCGTACATCCGTCCGCCTATCTCAGAGTACTCGCCTTCGTTATTTTCACGGACGATCACAAAATCGATGTCTTCTGGACTGCGATCTTTGAGGGGTGACTCCACGCCCGGTAGCAATCGAACGGGGCGCAAGTTGATGTACTGTCTGAAACGTCGTCGTATGGGAATCAATAACCCCCACAACGACACGTGGTCGGGTACGCCTGGGTAGCCAACGGCTCCGAGAAAGATAGCATCGTGCTGTCCAAGTTGGTCTAACCCATCATCAGGCATCATGGTGCCGACCTTCTCGAATCGCGCACAGCCCCAATCAAAATAGGTCCACCGACACTGAAATCCAAACCGTTCACCCGCAGCATCCACGACGGTAATAGCTGCGGGTACCACTTCGTTGCCTATGCCATCACCTGGTATCACTGCAATTGAAAATTCATTCATTACTATCCCTTATCTCACGACGCCATCTTTTCGCAGCCTGTCAATTTCGTCACTCTTGTAACCGCACTCAGCCAGAATCACATCCGTATGCTGTCCCAGCATTGGCGCCGGCCGTCCCGGTGTCAATGGTGTTTCGGACAGTTTAATCGGACTGCCAAGTGTGGACATGCTTCCCATTGTCGGATGGGTAGTCTCCACCACCATCTCACGCGCGCGCACCTGCGGTTCGTTCATCACTTCACCGTAATTGTTAATCGGCCCACACGGTATATCCTGTCCAACCAATTGCTCTAGCCAGTACGATCGAGTTTTCTCCAACGTCACTTCTTCGATCTCGGCGGCTAACACCTCCCGATTCTGAACTCTTTGCGAATCGGTTACGAATCTCTCGTCGCGCTTCCATTCTGGATGCTCCAACAGATCGGCTAGTCGTTCGAACAACCGGTCATTCGCGGCTCCAAGGGTGATGTAACCGTCCGCACATCGAATTGCTTGATACGGGGCACTCATCCGATGCGCCGACCCTAAGGCCTCTGGTATCTCTCCTCGTGAGAAATACTGTGTCGCTTCCCACACAGACAGCGCGACGCCTGCATCGACAAGCGCTGAATCAACGAACTGCCCTTCTCCCGTTTTGTCACGATGGTGCAAGGCACCGAGAATGCCACACACCGCGAACCGGCCAGCCCCAAGATCAGTGACGGGTATTCCAACTTTCACGGGCGGTCGTTTCGATTCACCTGTTACCGACATGAGGCCGGACACGCCCTGCGCCACCAAATCAAAGCCACCTCTATTTGCCAGCGGACCGGTCTGACCGTATCCAGATATCGATGCATAAATGAGACCTGGGTTACCCGGTTTTAACGTCGCGTAATCGAGACCCAGTTTTTTCATCACGCCTGGACGGTAGTTTTCAATGAAGATGTCCGCAGAACTCGCGAGTCGTCGAAGTATCTCACTTCCCCGGTCCGTCTTAAGGTCTAGCCCTAAGCCTCGCTTCCCACGGTTCACCGCATTAAATGCGGGGCTGTCATCTCCCACGGACCCCGCCATACGACGTGACGAGTCACCCGAGGGCGACTCCACCTTGATCACATTTGCACCCATGTCACACAGAACCATTGACGCAAATGGTCCGGCCATGACTTGTGTCACATCCAGTACCCTTATACCGTCAAGTGCGCATGCCATTACAAACACCACCGCGCGACGGAATTATCGCGTCTACATTGGCGAGAG
>CAZDQD010000130.1:0-5046 GCA_964507425.1 uncultured Vicinamibacteraceae bacterium | reverse complement strand
GCAGGTCAATTTCTCCTTCAAATCGATCCAGAAAACCTGCAAGCCGCAGTCAACCGTGGAGAAGCTTCACTGGAAGCATCCCGAGCATCACGTTCACAAGCTCGAGTCAACGTTGAAACAACTAGGGTTAATCTTGATCTTGCACGTGAAAACCTTGTCCGACAGCAAGAATTGTGGTCGCTTCGATTGATCGCTCGGGAAGTGTACGACCAAGCCGTCGCCGAGGTTGAACTTCGAGAGACAGAACTTCGGGCACGCGAAGTAGATGTCGAAGCTGCGACGCAGCGCATTCAACAAGAACAAGCTACCCTGGACAGTGCACGGTACGACCTTACTCAAGTGACAATCACATCTCCTATCGATGGAGTCGTGACGCGCAGAAATATTGAGGAGGGCGAAACTGTCGTCGTAGGTACAATGAACAATGCCGGAACCGTACTCTTAACAATTGCCGACTTCTCCGTGCTTGAGGCTGAATTGGAGGTCGACGAAACGGACATCCCAGACGTAGCATTCAATCAAGCAGCAGAAATCACAATCGATGCCCTGCCCGATGACGTTCACATCGGCCAAGTAACAGAAATAGGAAATAGTCCGATACAGGACAACGGACAAACCGCAAACAATCAAGAAGCTACCAACTTTAAAGTCGTCATCACCTTAAATGGTAATGTGCCTGGCGTACGACCTGGATTCACCTGCACCGCCGAAATTACAACAGCGACACGATTAGATGCCGTCTCGGTTCCGATTCAAGCAACAACTGTGCGTGAAGTCCAACTGGGGACTGATGGACAATTCCATGAATTGAGTAATCTCTCTGACGGGGTTTCACTTTCATCGCAAGCAGAGGCTATTCCAAAGGAAACGTATGAAGACGAACAGGAAGGTGTGTTCGTGGTTCGAAATGGTCTAGCAATCTTTGTCCCGGTACAAACAGGGATCGCCGGCGAGCGTTATTTCGAGGTATTAAACGGATTAGCTGACGGTGACCAGGTAATTACGGGACCGTTCGACGTCGTTCGTAATTTGCAGAGCGGAGACCCAGTAGACATTAATTCAGCCGCTGGCGATCAAGACGGCGATGTCTCATCACGCGGCGGGTTCCGGCTACAATTCGGACGCTGAAAAAACAAGCCTAAAATATGACTGCCCGCCTCCTCGCTGAAATGGTACGCGTAGCACTAAACGCGATCCAAGCAAACAAGTTGCGTTCACTTCTGACAATTACCGGAAATGTCGTTGCAGTCGCTTCAATCGTCACACTTGTATCACTCATCGAAGGAATTAGTGACGAAGTGAAGGATGTGATTGTGTCAGAAGTTGGTGCGGATGCCTTCATCATCGAACGAAGAGGCCTCATCCTCAGTGAAGAGGATCGGGAAAAGGCTCGCAACAACCCTCGTATCACGCTCGAAGATGCCGATGCGGTGCGCCAATTCTCTGCAAACATTACTGCAGTCATGGCTGCAGCGGAACGCAACGGAGAGGTCGCCTACAGAAACCGTGTCCTTGAAAACGCACAAATTCAAGGAGTTACGAGAGAATTCACTGATTTCTCAAATTACAATGCCGCCGCCGGTCGTTTGATGACGAGAAGCGAAGTCGACCGACACCGAAACGTAGTGGTTCTCGGCTCTGGTACTGCAGATCGACTGTTTGAAAACCTTGATCCCATCGATCGTCGGATCAAAATTCAGGGCGTTCCTTTTCGTGTCGTGGGTGTCAGTCGTCCGAAAGGTTCCACTTTTGGACGCTCCCAAGACGAATACGCGATCATTCCACTCGGATCGTTTCGGCGTTTATTCGGAAGTCGTCCTTCAATTCAGCTACAGGCACAGGCTAGAAACCCTAGCTCCATGTCAGTCGCCGTTGATGAAGCGACGGTCGCACTTCGCATTGAACGGCAACTCAAGGCAACGGAAGACAATAACTTCGGTTTATTTACTTCAGACACAATTCTTGGTATTTACAATCAAGCAACTACTGGTATTTTTTCTGTTCTGATCGGCGTTGTCGGACTTGCTCTTGTGGTCGCCGGAATAGTGGTCATGAACATTATGTTAATGGCCGTCTCCGAAAGGACTCGAGAGATCGGACTCCGGAAGGCACTGGGCGCTCGGAGGCGAGATATCCTCTGTCAAATTCTCTCGGAATCGGTCGTGCTATCTGCACTAGGAGGCTTAGTCGGAACGGGACTTGGAGCCACCGCTGCTCTTCTTATCGACCGCTTGTCCCCCGTGCCTGCCTCGATTCATGTGTGGTCCGTGGTGCTCGCAATCACGATGACGGCGCTCGTTGGATTATTCTTCGGGCTTTACCCGGCGTCACGTGCCGCATCACTTGATCCGATCGACGCACTCGGACGGAGTGATTGATGAAGGGTGGGCTCTACCGTGAAATTATCGGCATGGCGATCGCCACCATCCGGACGCAAAAAATGCGTTCAGGATTGACGATTCTTGGCATCGTCATTGGAATCACATCCATCGTCGGAATGACCGCGGTTGTTCGTGGTTTCGATGAATCGTTGCGAGACGCAATTGGCCAGATGGGTCCGGATACGATATTTGTGTCGCAGTTTTCTGGCGTAAGTATTATGTCTGGTGCCGAACTGAGGGAACTGCTCCAGCGTCCAACGCTCACACCGGATGATGCGATTGCGATTGAACGACAGTCGAACTCTATTGCATCGGTCAGTCTAACCCTCGGGGAAGGTGGTGGACCAAATTCAACAAGGTCACGTATCCGCTACAAAGGTGAACGAACGAAACAACTCACAATCATGGGCACGACGGCGAACTATCCAGAAGTCTTTCCCATAGATCTTGAACTGGGTCGTTTTTTCATCGAGGGAGAAGTATTACACAGGACACGCGTAACTATTCTAGGCCAGACCCCACGCCTCGCTTTGTTCCCCAACACAGATCCAATTGGGAAGACGGTTAGGATCGCTAGTCAACCCTACACCGTGGTCGGCGTCATCGGACCCCGACCAAGTCCGGCCGGTTTGAACGCTGGACAGGACGATATCGCCATTATCCCTCACACCACCTATCAAAAACAGTTTGGCCTTAATGTATCTCGTGCTCGACGTGGCAGATTTCAACCCACACTGATTGCTGCCATTCCACGTGACGGGTTTTCACGGGAGAGCGCGATGCGTGATGTAACAAACGTAATGCGAATCCGTCATGGCCTGCGTCTTGATGACCCAAACGACTTCGACCTCCTCACACAGGACACCGCCTTCCGGTTACTAGACCAGATAACCGGAGCCACCTTTCTTGCACTGATTGGAATTTCGTCAATTGCGCTACTCGTTGGCGGTATTGGGGTTATGGCCATAATGACGATTTCCGTCAAAGAAAGGACCCGAGAAATTGGCACACGAAAGGCACTTGGGGCACGTCGTCGAGAAATACTATGGCAGTTTTTGCTCGAATCAATTTTTCTTACGACTATCGGGGGATTACTAGGACTTTTGTTTGGAAGTGCAATAGGTTTCGGCATTCACTATGCCACGGAGTTCCCTATCGCTTTACCCTGGTGGTCATTTGCCATCGGCATCGGATTCTCATCGACAATTGGCATTAGTTTCGGTCTTTTCCCAGCCATTAAGGCTTCATCTCTGGATCCGATTGAAGCACTCAGGTACGAATAATCCTCCACTTGAGTCGCCAGGCCCATAGCTATAGGATAGGGGGCTCTGGTTACTCGCGACGGACTATTGAGTGCCTTTTAGAGGGATTCGAACTACCTCTCCTTCGACGGACAGCTGTTCGAGTGTAAGACTAGGAAGGGAATAGCGTTTATGAAGGTCTACGACGCAGCAAACATTCGTAACGTGGCCGTTGTTGGACATAGCGGTGCCGGAAAAACCCAACTTGTCTCCGCGGTACTATTTGACACAAAAATGATCAATCGTCTCGGAATGGTTGACGACGGCACAACTGTCACAGACTTCGATGAAGAAGAGGTCGCACGAAAACACACTCTGTCATCAAGCGTAGCATTCGCTGAATGGAATAAAGCAAAAATCAACCTAATCGACACACCAGGTATCGGAAATTTTATGAGCGACACGAGAGCAGCCCTTAGAGTCGCCGACGCCGCACTAATCGTTGTCGACGCCGTTGCTGGAGTCGAAGTACAGACAGAAAAGGTCTGGTCCATCGCGGAAGAGCTGGAAATCCCCTGTCTCATCGTACTCAACCTTCTCGACCGGGAACGCGCTAGCCTCGAACGTTCACTTGAATCACTACGAGAATATTTGGGACGTTCTGTTGTTCCCGTTCAAATTCCGATTGGGACCGAGAAAGATTTCGTCGGATGCGTAGACCTTGTTGCAATGAAAGCGACAACATTTTCCCCCGATGGAAGTGGAGTAGGAACTCCTTGTGATGTTCCTGCCGAATTACTTGACGAGGCCACTGCGTCCCGTGAATCCCTAATTGAAATGGTCGCAGAAGCTGATGACGCGTTAATGGAGAAGTTTTTTGAAGATGGAACACTTGGCCAAGAGGACCTTGAATCCGGACTCAGATCCGGAACACACGCCAAAAGAATTGTTCCATTAGTATGCGCCTCAGCTCACAGTAACATTGGGATTCAGCCACTTCTCGATACAATTCTTGCTTACCTGCCGTCACCGGAAAGTCATCCTCTCCCAGCCATCAATGGTGAAAATGGAGAACCTGTCTCATACGATGCCACGAATGGAGCACCGTGCTCGGCCTTTGTCTGGAAAACCATCGCCGATCCGTTCGCGGGACGTATCACGCTATTCCGTGTTGCCTCTGGAACACTTAAGTCAGACTCGTCGATCTACAACTTGACACAAGACACCACTGAAAGACTTGGCGCAATCGGCACCATGCAAGGGAAGAACCAAGAATCTGTTCCCGAAATACGCGCTGGAGACCTCGGGTCAGTCGCCAAATTGAAAGACACACAAACCAGTGACACACTAGCTGACAAGACAAGTACGATAAAGTTCAAGCCCATTAATTTTTCAGAACCCGTATTGTCTTACGCGATCGAACC
>CAZDQD010000129.1:0-9154 GCA_964507425.1 uncultured Vicinamibacteraceae bacterium | reverse complement strand
TCAACAAACGCTAACAAGAACAAATATCGTCGGAGTCTCTCCAATAATAAACCTCAATAGCGCTGTTCTAATCCCAATGCAATCGCTCGATATTCATCGACGGATTACGGACATGCACTATCTCATCCTCCCTACGTCGATATCACGAACTGGCTTAAAGCTCCGGCGATGATCATTTGTCAAACCGTAACGCTTCAATGCGCTCAAATGGTTTCGCGTTGCGTAACCCTTATGCCTATCAAACCCATAACGTGGTTCGCCATCGTGCATCGTCATCAGTAATCGGTCTCTTGTAACCTTTGCGACCACGGAAGCGGCCGCAATAACAGTGCACTTTCTATCTCCACCCACTATCGCCCTTTGCGGAACAGATAGCTCCGGAAGCCGAAAGCCGTCGACCAGAACAAAATCTGGTTGCGGTGAAAGGCAGGCCAGAGCCCGCCTCATCGCCAAGAGGGAGGCGACATGCACGTTTAATTGATCCACCTCAGTCGGCGAAACTGCGGCGGTTGCCCAATTGGCAAAGGTCGTAATCTCGACATACAGTCGTTCACGTTGTCGAGCAGACAAAAGTTTCGAATCACGAAGCCCGTTGAGTACTTGCCCTTGCCCCAAGACCACGGCAGCCGCCACAACGGGACCAGCTAGTGCGCCTCTCCCGACTTCGTCCGTACCTGCGACGTCATTGTAACCAAGACGCCTGATTGAATTTTCGATATTCCGACGCGCAGAGGGTCGCGCCATTACGTCGTTGACACCACTCTTGCTACAGATGAAATCGTTAAGTTCGACGCCTTCGTTCGCGCAATCGAGCTGCTTTTCCACGTAACTTCCGCAGAAAATAAAGCTTCGCACGCCGAACCTGAGCTGACCGCAACACTTCGATCTTCTCAATCATCGGGGAATGAAGTGGAAATATCCTTTCAACACCCTGCCCAAAAGCTACCTTTCTTACCGTAAAAGTCGCCCTCGTGCCACCACGATGTTGACCTATCACGATCCCCTCAAACACCTGAATACGTTCTTTCTCGCCTTCCTTCACCTTGACGTGTACTCGAACTGTATCCCCAGAGCGCATTTCGGGCCGGTCAACCAATTGTTTCTGCTCTATTGCTTCTATCGCCTTCATCATTTTGCTCCGCTACCAAATTTCTCTGGCGCCAACTCGCACAGTATCTGTTTTTCCTCAGGATCAAAATCCGCATCGACGAGTAAATCCGGTCGACGCTGCAATGTACGCTTTAGAGCTTCACGCTTTCGCCACAAGCGCACGTCCTCATGGTTCCCAGACAATAGCACGTCTGGCACCGAATGGCCGTCTACTACCGCCGGACGAGTATAGTGTGGAAAATCAAGAATCGGTCGCACAAACGAATCCGCCGTTACAGATTCGCGGTCACCAACGACACCAGGAATTTGGCGCGCGACTGCGTCAAGGACCACAGCTGCGGGCAACTCTCCACCACTTAGAACGTAATCTCCAATTGAAACCTCTTCTGTCACGACGCCAGAAACCCTTTCGTCAACTCCCTCATATCTCCCGCAGAAAAATACAACATGCCGAAATCCACTAAGGCGCTCAGCAAGGCCATGCGTTAATGTCTTGCCCTGTGGAGACAGCAACACAACCGAGTCCGGATCACCTTGAGATTCAGAAATATAATCCAGCGCACGAAAAAACGGTTCGGCCTTGAGTACCATTCCAGGACCACCACCATAAGGAGCATCATCAACAATTCGATGAGCACCGTCACAAAAATCACGCAAGTCGTGCACTTCGAGCTTAATTAGACCGGTTTGCAGGGCCCTTCCAACGACACCTATATTTGCCAATCGATCGAAAACATCAGGAAAGATAGTAACAACGTCAAAATGCACACCATCCGAATTTTGCACCATCATCTAGCGCCGATTTAAAGCCAAAAGACCTTCAGGGGGTGCGATAACAACACAGCGCGATGCAGTATCAATTCGAACGCAAATATCTTCAGCAAGTGGAATGTCGACTTCTTGCTCGCCGTGTCTCACTATCAAGCGTTGAGCCTGTTCGGGTCCCTGAACCTCGACTACGTCTCCAATGTATTTCCCACTAACAGTAGTCGCACGACAGCCCACAAGCTCATGACTGTAGTGCTTATCTTCAGGCAACTTAAGTAATGTCGATTCAGGAACCCGTAATTCAACACCCCTAAGCGCCTCGGCAGCATTCATCGTATCGACACCCTGGAAGCTAACAATTGGTCGACCCCGCTGAAAACGAACGTGATCTACACGTAAGTCCAGCACTTCTCCATCCAACAGTGTGTGAAAAGTATTACCTACCTGAAAACGATGTTCGGGAAAATCCGTGAGGAGATTCACAAAAACATCTCCCTTGCGGCCGTGGGTCCGTGCGACGGTGCCGACTACGGCCATGTCAACCCAACTATCAGCTCGCATATTTCCTACTGGTCAGGTTCACCATCCTCAAAATCGACAGTCGCCTCGTCACCACTCTGCTCGGCAGTAATATCCGCAAGTGTCCGAATCGCCGACGCAGTTCGGCCTCGCCGACCGATAAGTTTTCCGAGGTCCCCAACTGCAGACTTAACATATATGGCGATACAACCATCTTCGTCATACTCAGTCACTTCAACGCGATCGGGCTTATCGACCAAGGCTCGCGAAATCGTATCTGTAACGTCCCGAGCTCTACTCATATAGCTGAAGTCTCCGAAGTCTCCTCACCCTCGCCAGGGACGGCGGGTTCGGTCGGGTGCCTTGCAAGCAAAGTCCTCACCGTATCACTCAGTGTGGCGCCCTTGCTAATCCAATGCTCGACCCGATCTCGATTAACTTTTAGTTTCTCAGGTTGCGAAGTTGGGTCATATTGACCCAGCACCTCAATTGCACGCCCATCACGGGCAGCGTGGGAATCGATTACTACGAGTCGATAAAATGGGCTCTTCTTTGCCCCTTGCCGACGCATTCGTATTGTGACCATTACTCTCCTTCTGTTTGAGCACGCTCTCGCTCACTCGGTCCGTTCGCGCTACTACCGACAATATACAAATCTAGTGAGACCGACCAAGCCCAGACAATCCCGACATCGCCTTTCTCAGAGCCAATCGCCGTCCCGACTTTCCGGACGCCCTAGATCCCAAAGAGGCTCGTTTTAATAGCTTCTTCATCATTTGAAACTGTTTTAGCAACCGATTGACATCCTGTACGCTTGTTCCACTGCCCCTAGCAACGCGACGTCTTCGACTGCCGTTAATTACTGCTGGATTTCGCCGCTCCAGCGGTGTCATCGAATCAATAATAGCGACAGTACTAGTGAGCTGCCCAGTATCTACTCCAGCTGCTTGAGGCATCTTAACCGCACCACCTGGAACCATATCCAGCAGTTGGTCTAGCGGCCCCATCTTTCCAATCGCCACTATTTGCTGCCGTAAGTCTCCCAGGGTGAACTGATTACGCTGGAGTTTCGCCGCCATTAACTCCGCATCGTCACGGTTAACAGCCTTCTCGGCTCGTTCGACGAGGCTTAGAACGTCACCCATGCCAAGTATGCGGGAAACAACACCTTCTGGTCTAAATAGCTCTAAATCATCGACCCTCTCTCCACTACCAGTAAAAATTATCGGAACCCCAACAACCGAAACAACTGACAGTGCAGCACCACCACGTGCATCGCCATCCATCTTACTTAAAACAACACCTGTGATGGACATACGGTGATGAAATTCACCGGCACTCTTGACGGCATCTTGCCCCGTCATCGCATCCGCGACGTACAGAACATCCGTCGGGTTTACGGCCTTTCGGATTACCGACAGTTCAGCCATCAATTCTTGATCGACATGCAGACGTCCGGCTGTGTCGACAACCACAACATCAAAGCCGCACTCCTGAGCACTTCTCGTCGCATCCAAGACTCTCTCTTTTGCATTAGTCTGTTCACTACACTCGTGAACACGTACGCCCGCATCTCTACCAACAATATCTAGTTGTTCGATGGCGGCAGGACGATGTACATCCGCCGAAACCAACAAGGGGTGACGGCCTTCGCTTACAAGCCAGCGACCAAGTTTGGCGGTAGTTGTCGTTTTTCCAGAGCCCTGAAGTCCAACCATGAGTACGACCTGAAGGGAATTCGAGCGCTCGCTTAATCCCTTCTGTGCTTGACCAAACAGCTCTAAGAGCTCATCACGTACAATCGCGACAACCTGTTGCGAAGGCGTGAGACTCTGGAGAACAGCACGATCAACCGCTCGATCCCGTACACGGTTTATAAACGCTTTTGTGACTTTAAAATTCACATCCGCCTCAAGTAGTGCGAGGCGTATTTCTCGCAGGGATAACTCCACAACCTCTGGAGTAAGCCGGACCTCGCCACGGAGGGCACCGAGAACCTCCTGCAACCTGGTACTGAGGGAGTCAAACATCAAACAACACGCTTAAAAACAGAGTTAGCAAAAATCACGGACGAGCTGCTCGCCCTAACGGCAACTGCTGATCGTAAACCGCTGACTCAAATCCAGTCAACGATTGCCACCCTTTGATGACAGAGTTAGGAGCGCTCTCAGTATTTAGCTTATTCTTGCTAAACAGACGAGAGTTTGTGACCTAGCTTTTCCTTCTTTGCCCTAAGGTAACTTTCCGAAAACTCAGACGGCGGCACCTCAAGCGGCACGGATTCATCGACCGAAAGTCCATAGCCTTCTAGTCCTACAAATTTCCTCGGGTTGTTAGTCAGGAGACGCATCGTCTTCACGCCAAGATCGCCTAAAATTTGCGCGCCGATGCCATAATCTCGCTGGTCCGGCTTAAAACCGAGCTTAACGTTGGCTTCAACTGTATCCAACCCGTCGTCTTGAAGTTCATAGGCGCGGATCTTATTACCTAGACCAATTCCTCGTCCCTCCTGGTTTAAATACAAGAGCACGCCACTGCCATTTTCGGCGATACGCTCCATCGCTAAGGTGAGTTGACGGCCACAGTCACACCTTGCGGAACCAAACACATCTCCCGTCAGGCACTGCGAATGCACCCTTACCAGAACGCCCTTGCCATCACCAAGGTCTCCACGGACAAGAGCCATGTGAGTCTGCCCATCAATAAGACTTTCATACGCAGTGACGAGAAATGGACCTTGCTCCGTCGGGAGATGCGCAGACGCAACCTTCCGTACCAGGCGATCATGCCGCATCCGATACTTAATCAAATCGGCTACGGTCACCATGCAGAGCTTATGACGCCGTGCAAAACGACGAAGATCTGGGACTCGAGCCATTGTTCCATCGTCATTCATAATCTCGCAGATCACACCTGCCGGGTACAACCCGGCCAGCCTCGCAAGATCAACGGAGGCTTCCGTCTGTCCCGCTCTTACCAAAACACCACCGTCACGAGCCCGCAGCGGTGAAACGTGGCCAGGCTTCGCAAAATCACTCGGTTTAGTCGCTGGATCTAACGCCGCCAGAATAGTCGCCGATCGATCCGCGGCTGAAATCCCCGTGGTAGTCGCATGTTTCGCATCGATGGGAACACAAAACGCCGTCTCAAAACGGGATGTGTTGTCATTGACGATCATCGGGATTTCCAATTGATCAAGGCGCTCACCACTCATTGATAAACAAACCAAACCCCGACCATAGCGAGCCATAAAATTGATCGCATCAGGCGTGACCTTTTCAGCCGCAATGGCTAAGTCACCTTCATTTTCCCGATCCTCATCATCAACAACAATGACCATACGACCGGCATTGAACGACTCGATCGCCTCATCAACGGTACCGAAAGCATCGCGCCGCCCAACTGGCCTCTTTGACCGTTCACGTTCAAGTTCGCCAGACTGTCTAGAATCCATGCTCACCCTTGGCCTTCTGACCTGTTTCTTCCAAACAGATCTTTGTCCGCCATATCCATCGCTCGCGCGACGTACTTACCGATGATATCGCATTCAACGTTAAGCCTATCTCCGACCGAACGCGTGTGTAGATTGGTTTTCGCCCACGTAACCGGAATAATCTGCACTCCAAACTGATCCGACCCAAGCTCGGCAATCGTTAAACTGATGCCATCTAGGGCTACCGAGCCTTTATGAATGAGGTATCGGCTCCATTCATTGGGATAGGTAACGGATAGCCACCAGAAATCAATCTCTTCCCGAATCGCTGATAATTCTCCAACCATATCGACGTGGCCCTGCACAAAATGACCGCCGAGACGACCGTCAGTTGCGGCTAAAGGTCGCTCTAAATTTACTTTTGAGCCGACTTTGGTCATGGCTAGCGCTGTAACCCGAATCGTCTCCGGAGAAAGATCAGCGTCAAATCCTGACGCATCGGCAGCCGTGACTGTAAGACAGACACCATTAACCGCGATGCTGTCGCCTAGTTGCAGTTCGCCTGCCAGTTCAGTCGCGATCTTGACACGCGCACCAGACGGAAGCTCACACATACTGTCAACCGTTCCAACAGACTCAATCAACCCGGTAAACATCGCCCTCCACCAGAATATCGGGACCACAACCACGAATCTTCATATCAACAAGCCTGTCAAGCACGCCGTCACGGTCCAGCCAACGTAACCCTTGTGGCCCACAAACCATTGGCGCCATGAATATCTTCACATGATCGACCAGGTTATTCGTCCACGCAGCCTCATGGACAGCTCTCCCTCCTTCAAGCACCACATTAAGAAGGTTCCAAGAGCCAAGTAAAATCAGTGCTTCCTCTAACGAAGTGCCATCTGGCAACACCTCAACCCGTGCGCCAACATCAGCCAGTAATTCCACTTGACGCCCACAATTGTCAAAAGCTTGCTCGGTTGTGAGGACAATAACTGGTCCCGTTTCCAGGGTACTAAAAATCTTTGCTGTGGGTCGCATTCTAAGCCGCCGGTCAAATACGACTCTTGTAAGCGGAGCACGGCGCTCAACAAACCGACAAGTCAACAACGGGTCATCCACAAGTGCCGTAGACGAACCCACGGCAATAACATCCACCTCTCCACGCAAAGACTGTGCGACGGCATTGGAACTCTCTGACGTAATTGTCGTTCTTGCTTCAGGACCGTCGGCGATACAGCCGTCGAGGCTTAAAGCAACCTTCATCGTCACGAATGGTCGATTGCGAGTAATCCACGTTATAAAAGGAGCATTGAGGCATTCCGCCTCGTTTCCCTGAACGCCAACCTCAACTGTTACACCATGTCTTTTAAGGTATGCTGCGCCTCCGCCGTTCACCTTAGGATTGGGGTCCAGCATAGCGATCACGACTCGATCAACTCCACACTCTACAATCCGTTCAACGCAGGGGCCCGTTCGTCCCACATGACAACACGGTTCCAATGTGCAATAGAGTGTCCCACCGAATGCCCGCTGTCCTGCGTCTTCTAGCGCGTTAACTTCAGCGTGAGCTTCACCAACCCTCTCGTGATAGCCAGTACCGACAGGATGATTGTCTTTACTGACAACCACTGCGCCAACCATCGGATTTGGATTGGTGAAACCACGCCCCTTCGCGGCAAGCCGGAGAGCCAATCTCATCCACCGTTCATCTGACTCAACCATCGACACCTCTGCTGCCCTGGTTCTCAAACAATGCGTCTACATACTGATCAGGTGAGAAAGGAATCAGGTCCTCAAGCCCCTCACCGACGCCGACATAACGAATCGGAATATTTAACTCAGCCACAATTCCTACCGCAATGCCGCCCTTCGCTGTTCCATCAAGTTTCGTTAAGACAATTCCCGTTACCCCCACCCTTTTAAGAAATTCTCTAGATTGCATTAACCCGTTCTGCCCGACAGTCGCATCCAAAACCAAGAGAACCTCATGTGGTCCGCCAGGAATTTCACGCGCTATCACATCCCTCATCTTAACGAGCTGCCTCATCAAATCCACGCGACTATGTAGACGCCCAGCGGTATCAACAACAACTACGTCGACATTCCGTGACTTTCCCGCTTTCATTGCATCAAACACCACCGACGCCGGATCAGCTCCAGCAGCCGAACATACAAATTGCGCAGATGTGCGTTGAACCCAATTTTCCAACTGGGAAACTGCTGCTGCACGAAAGGTATCGGCAGCACACACCAGGGTTGTCTTTCCCTGTGTTTCATACAGATGCGCTAGCTTCCCAACAGTCGTCGTCTTACCTGTGCCGTTAACGCCAACGACAAGAACAACACCCGGCGTCGAATCATTGACCACAGTCTGGCTAGCGTCACGAAAAAGACTGAGGATCTCGGCCCTGATCCGCTCCCGAAAGTCTGAAGTTCCGCGACCAGGCATATCTCGAATCCTCGCCACGATCCTATTTGCTGCTTGCACGCCCAAATCGGCCTCCAAGAGAAATTCCTCTAACGACTCAAGCGTCTCCTCTTCTCTTTCCTTAGAACTTTCGGAAATTGCGCGCGTAGAAATCTGATCAAGCCTCAAAGCCCAACGCTTCACCGTTTGACCCAAACCGTGACTTAATCGACCGAGCACGTTCAACCGTCAATCTCAGCGCGCTGTTGCCTTAGCATAAGTTCTTCGACCGCCGCTCCGGGGGTTTTTCGACCGGCCAACACCTCGGCCATCTGAAAGGCAATCGGGAGCTCAACTCCCTGCAGCTTACTGAGCGCAAGCGCCGCCTGCGTGGTCTTAACGCCTTCCGCAACGGTTCTTGTCCCTGCAAGAATGTCATCCAGCGATTCGCCTTGACCTAGCGCCAAACCAAGCCTCCTGTTTCGGCTCAAGTCCCCCGTGCAAGTTAAAACAAGGTCTCCGAGCCCACTAAGTCCAGATAAAGTCTCGCGTCGGCCGCCAAGTGACGTGGCCAATCTTGAAATCTCTGCCAAACCGCGTGTTATCAAGGCAGCTAACGCATTGTTGCCGAGCCCAAGGGATTCTGAGACACCAGCGGCGATCGCGATTACGTTTTTTAATGCTCCGCCAATCTCCACACCTACAAGGTCGTCGCTCGCATAGAGTCGGAACGTCGGCGACCGAAAGTCCTCCTGCAATCGAGCAATGAACTCCAAATCTTTCCCGGTCACCACCACCGCAGTCGGAGCACCATGTGCAACCTCTGCCGCAAAACTTGGGCCTGACAAAACGCCAATTGACCTAGAAACACCCAGCTCTTGGGATACGACTTCTGACATCCGCAACAAGGT
>CAZDQD010000128.1:0-6253 GCA_964507425.1 uncultured Vicinamibacteraceae bacterium | reverse complement strand
GCCTCCGGTATTACCAAATTGCTCTTCGGCCTGTTGAATTTCCGCGGCTGCGCCGCGCCGGATATTCGCCGCTTCGGTTGCGGCTTGAAAACACGTGAAATCAGGACGGTTGGCCCAGCGGAGGGGAGCACAGGCATGAATACCGGCTTCCTTTGTTGCGGCGACCACTTCGGTTATAAGTGCTTCGTATTCTGCGTCGCCTTCGCCGTAACCTGAAAAATTTCCAAGGTCGCCACTCGCCGCGAACAATCCGGTAACGCCTGGTATCTTCGCGATCTCACGAGCGTTTTCGACACCCTCGAGTGTTTCAATCATCAAAAGGAGAACAACGTTGTCATTCCAGGTTTGGCGGTAGCCACCAGGGACATTGTTCCAAATCTCCCCGGAACCCTGTCCACCGCCCGCACTTCGGCGCCCAATTGGAGGAAAGTATGTCCAGTCAACGGCTGCGCGCGCCTCTTCGACGGTGTCGACCGTCGGCACAACGATAACAGCGGCTCCCATATCGGTCGCGTGCTGAATTTCGCGTTCATCGGCGTAGGCAACTCGTGCGCCGGGTGCGGCTGGGCCTGGACAGGTTCGCCAGAACCGGGCCACTTGCTCCCAGGACGTTGCCTCATGCTGCATTTCTACCCAAATGAAATCGTATCCGGCGGCTGCCATTGCACAGTAGGTTCTCGGGTCAGTCGCTCGTACGGTTCCACCGATCATCGGGCCACCTTCGAGCAGCTTTCGTTTTGCTGGATTCCAAATTTCAGCTGTCTCACCATCTGCCATTTTGAAGCGTGAGCCGTATTCGAAGTCGTCAGCTCTAAATTGCGCCTCAGTTGTCGCCGACATAAAACTCAGGAAGACACTGAATGCAACGGCGAGCACCGAAAGCATTTTAGTTTGCATGGTAGTTTCCCTTTCCGGTCGCAAGTTCTCGACGCTGTATAGGTTAGCGCGAGCGACTGGGTCTTTCAATGAGAATGGGGAAATCGTCGTTTTCTGGCAATGATATTATGTGGTCTGGAGGGAGTGATGGAGCGGGAGACGGGAATCGAACCCGCGACCTTCAGCTTGGGAAGCTGACACTCTACCGCTGAGTTACTCCCGCTCAGTGGCCAGTTGGGCATTCTAGCACCTGTCTTAGTGCTGTTTCGGTTCGCGGATAATCGCGAGTATTTCATCCCGCTTGATTTTCATTTCACTTTCTGTCGTAGCTTCGAGGTTAAGCCGAATTAGAGGCTCGGTATTAGATCGACGCACGTTGAAATGCCAGTCGTCGAACTCGACAGATACGCCATCGAGACGGTAGACGTGTCCATCACGATATCGGTTGGCGAGCGTGTTGATTTTCTTTTCCACAGTCTCCATGTCCGGCATCTTTGTATTGATTTCTCCAGAGAGGAAATATTTCTTGTGTAATGGCGCGAGTAGTTCGCTTAAGGTTTTTTCTTGGATGGACATCAATTCGAGGATCAGTAATGCGGGTATGAATCCATTGTCGGCAAAAAAATTATCTCGAAAATAGTAATGACCTGTCACTTCACCGCCAAAAATTGCATTCTCTTCCCGCATTCGAGTTTTGATAAACGCGTGGCCTACGCGATTCATGAGGGCTATTCCACCGCGTGCAGAGACCACGTCTTTTATTGCATGACTTGCACGTACATCGTAGATCACCTTCTCTCCAGGGGATTTTAAGAGAAAGGCTTGGGCTAGTAGCGCTGTGATGAGATCGCCACTGATGAATCGACCATCGCCGTCGATAAAAAAACATCGGTCGGCATCACCGTCCCACGCGATGCCAATATCGGCCTGTTCGGCAATGACACGTTCGACAATGTGGCGGCGATTTTCTTCGAGTAAAGGATTGGCCTCATGATTTGGGAATGTTCCGTCCACGTCGAAGCACATGCGTGTCGTTTTGCACGAAAGTCGGTCAAACAAGTGCGGGGCTACGAGCCCCGCAATACCGCTTCCAGCGTCTAATACGACGCGATACGGCCTTATGCGTGCTGTGTCTATAAATGAGAGAACGTGCCTTATGTATCCGTTTAGGATGTCTTCTGAGTGATGGGTTCCTCTCTTGCCGCCTGGTTGCGGAATGTTGTCCGACGCGACCATGTCTCGGATTATGCCAATACCCGTGTCGATGCTCAGTGGCACGGCATCTCGTCTTACGAGTTTGATCCCGATATATTCCTTTGGATTGTGTGAGGCAGTTATCTCGGCTCCACCATCGAACCCATCTTTTGCGACACCGTAGTACAGCATGTCTGTTGCTACCATTCCGTAATCCGTAACGTTGGCTCCTTGACTGGTCGCGCCATCGATGAATGCTGCGGCTATTTCTGGAGCGGCCGTTCGCATGTCACGACCGACTGCAATGGTTGAGGCCTTTATGTGCGCTACAAAAGCACGTCCAATCGCGTAGGCATCGGTGGCGTTTATCTCAGTCGGGTAAATGCCGCGAACATCGTAGGCTTTGAAGATGTTTTTGTTTACTGTCATGGCAAGTTGGTGATTAGGTGTCTGATGCTTTTGTGTAGGGAGAGATGCTCGAGTCATCGCCAATTACGGCTCCTGGGCCGAGTTGGCAATAATCTCCAATGTTACAACGATGACCGAGTATCGTTCCGTCTATACAGACGCCGGCACCAATTGAGCTTTCAGGCCACAGGACAGAGCGGTATATCGAGCTTTCGGGTCCTACCGTGACGCCTCGACCAACGACGGCATGTTCCCCTAGGTGCACGTTGCGTCCGACAGTGGCATTGTGTCCGACGTAGCAGTTTCTCTCCAAGCGGGCCGAAGGGTGGACCTGCGCGCCATCCTGAATTGTGGGGCCGCCTGCGTTTTGTATCTCGTAAAGACTGGATGTGCAACGACCATCGAGGATGTCTCGGTGTGCCTGTAAATATTTATCGGGAGTCCCGATATCGAGCCAATAGCCGGTATCTATGTAAGCGAGAAACGTTTCGTTTCGTTCAATCAATGACGGAAAATAACTTCGCTCTATCGAATACTTCGTCTCGAGTGGGATGCGATCGAACGTCGATGCCTCTAGGATATAGACACCGGCATTGATGTTTTTGGTGGTTATATCGAATGGGTCTGGTTTCTCAATAAAACGGCTTATATTGCCGTTCGTCTCGCTTTCAACAAGTCCGTAGGCGAGGGGGTTTTCGACAGGCGTTAATGCGATCGTTGCGCGAGCATTTCTCGTTTTGTGTAGCGCGAGCATTTTCTCAAGGTTGATTTCGGAGAGTACGTCGCCATTAAAGGCGACAATGGTTGATGTTGTATCTCCTGCTGCATACCGAATGGCTCCACCAGTCCCGAGAGGCTCTGGTTCACAGACATAGCGAATATTAGGTTTGCCGGGGCAAGCAGTTCTCAACACCTCCTCAATAACGTTGGGTTGATAGTTGAGGCTGAGGATGATTTCGTCGATGTCCGGTATGGTTCGGATTAAATCTATTTGGTGCTGGATAAAAGGCTGATCAAGTAGCGGGACGATCGGTTTGGGGGTGTTCAGTGTTAGTGGCCGCAGTCTCGTGCCAAAGCCGCCGGCCAATAGAATAGCTTTCATGGTCGTCGTGAATAATATAACGCGTTTGTGACATCGCTTCGCTCGAGAACGGTACAATGACTTAGAGCAGAGATGAATGTACCAAATATGCTTACGGTCGCCCGAATATTTCTTGTTCCGTTGTTGGTGGTCGTTCTTCTCACTCGCTTTGAACCGGTACAGCTATTTGGTGTGAGGAAAGAAATTCTCGGTGCCTTGATATTTGGCACAGCCGCGCTAACTGATTGGCTCGATGGATTTTTGGCACGGAGAAAGGGCCAGGTGACGCAATGGGGGCAGATGATGGACCCGCTTGCCGACAAGTTGCTGATTACGGCTGCTTTAATTTCTGTTGTGCAAATGGGTACGGCGTCGGCCTGGATGGTTGCTGTTATTCTGGGGCGTGAGTTTGGCGTTACGGTATTGCGAAGCCTTGCGTATGCTCGGGGTGTGTCGATACCTGCCTCTCCGCTCGGGAAAGTTAAAATGGTCGTACAGGTTGGCGCGATATTGCTCTTAATTCTTGGAAACGAAGCGTGGTTGTTTTGGTTTCTCGGGCAATGTGCATTATGGGTCGTATTGATTGTTGCGATCTGGTCTGCCGTCGATTATTACAAACGTTTTAGCCATGTACTCGTTCATCAGCAGGGCGACAGATAGTATGTAGGCAGGACTAGAAAGCGCGGAGCGCTTTTAGCCTATTGACTTTGTTGACTCAGCTCGCTGATTCTCTCGTTTGCTTCGGCCAGGTATTCCGTATCTGGAAATTCTGAAATGAGTTGCTGGTAGAGCGGCAATGCCTCGTCCGGACGGTCGAGTTCAATAAAGCAGTCTGCGAGGTGGTAGTAGATGACATCCTTGTTTGTGTAGCCGGGATCATCTTCGAGAATGCTTTGAAAGCGATCAATAGCGCCGTTGTAGAAGTTGTTACGGTAGTAGAATCTTCCCACAAGAAAACTTGATTCGCTTAGCCGGTCGCGGGCCTCACGGAGTAGGGCCCGCACCTCGTCGAGCATTTCGACCTCAGCGGTTTCGCTGTAGCGCGTAATGAACAACTCAAGCTCTGAAACAGCGAATCGGGTTTGAGACTGGTCTCGTTCGGGACGCCTCATTTGGCCGTAGTAGACCATTGCCACTTTGAATTGAGCGTCGGCCCCCAATTCGTGGTTAGGCGGGTATAAACGTTGAAATTCTCGTAATTCGGCAAGTGCAGCGGCAGCCGAGATTTGCCCACCCTCTCCTTCAAAAGTCTCGACCACTCTCAAACGCGACTCGGCCCGGAGTTCACTTTGTGGATAGTTGTCACGGATAAGCACGAAATACTCTCTGGCACGTTCCCAGTCTTCCTCGGCCAGTGACTCCATTCCACGTTCAAACAGTATGTTGTCGGCCTCCGTTGTTGCAGGTGCTAGAGGCGGAACGTCTCCACCGCAAGCCCCAAAGGCAAGCAGGACAGCAAGAACGGGTAACGTGCGTAAATTTACTGTGTGCATCTTTAGTCGTTGGTAAGAGTGGATAGAAGCCATTGATATTCTGCGAGTATTCCGTCTTCAAGCTGCACTCGTGGTGAAAAACCTAAATGGTTTTGTGCAAGGGTTGTGTCAGCATAGGTGTCTTTTACGTCGCCCTTCTGCGTCTCGTGGTAATTGATGTTAGCCGTTTGTTCCGTCATCTTCTGCATCACGTCAAGCACGTCATTGATGGATACCCGTGATCCGCCGCCTATATTGTAAGCAGTTCCTGGATGGCCAGTCGCTCCAGCCATCATGGTGGCCGAAACCGCATCTTCGACGAAAGTGAAATCTCGCGTTTGGTCACCCTGGCCATAAAGTGTGATGGGTTGCTTAAGGATAAGAGCACGAAGAAAACGATTGAATGCCATGTCAGGCCGTTGGCGCGGTCCGTAAACAGTGAAATATCGAACCGCGACCGTCGGAACACCGTAGTTCGCATGATAAAGCATGCACAGATGCTCAGCGGCCAATTTCGAGACACCGTAAGGGGAAAGAGGCTGGGGGCGCTCATCTTCTCGCGTAGGTATTCGCGCCCCGTCGCCGTAGATGGAGGAGCTTGATGCGTAAACGAGACGTTCAATGTCAGCATTGATACATGCTTCGAGAAGGCGCTGGGTAGCATCTACATTAAGAGATGTGTAGACCGAAAAATCGTCACCCCAACTCTTTCGCACCCCTGCCTGGGCCGCGAGATGAAACACATGGGTTACATCTGCGAGTACGTCTTTTAAAGGGGCATCTTCGATAGAGGTTTCAAGAAACTCGAAATTTGACGCCGCTCGTAGCGAAGAGAGGTTGGTTTCCTTTATTTCACGATGGTAGTAGTCGGTAAAGCAATAGATACCTATGACGCTATGGCCATGTTCTAGGAGTCGTTCCGATAAATGGGAGCCGATGAAACCGGCAGTCCCTGTAACTAAGGCTTTCATGTTAGTAGTGTTTGCAATCTTTTAGGAAGTCGTTTCGGTTTTCCATGTGTATCAGTTGATGCATGGACAGTATGTCCTGTCGCAAGCGACTCTTGATCTCCGCTTCGTTCTAACTTGTATCGAAACTCTATGCGGACTTGAGATTTGAGGATGGCTTGCGTTTCGATAGTGAGGCGGTCGTCATAACGCGCTGGTAAAACATATCTACAATGTGCTTCTACTACGGGAAGGTAGATTCCCTCTGTTTCTAG
>CAZDQD010000127.1:0-9518 GCA_964507425.1 uncultured Vicinamibacteraceae bacterium | reverse complement strand
AATGTAACGTCCGTGTCGGACGACGTTTGTGCACCTAGTGGTACGGTAGCGATAAGAACGGCCGTTACTGCAATCAAAGCGCACATTAGATTTCTCATGAAAAATTCTCCGTGTTCAACAAGTTGCTACTCTACACGAATTGAGACAAAAGCGTTGGTCCAACAGCAAAAGATACCGCCAGCCATAATATTCCCCTGCGGTCCCGAGTCATCCCAGGCCAGAACCCGGACAATGTAATCGCCAGGCTCACTAAATTTGGCTGAAGTTTCAGCCTTACCGTCACTGTCTATGTCGGGCATTCTGTTGTCAAATTCAACAGCACCAGGACCACGGTATTTACTCCATCCGACTCCCAAAAGTGGCGGACGGTCTGAGGGTCGTTTTTTGATGCCGTCGTCTGATACCCAAAGCGTGAGCGGCACTTGCTGTCCCACCGACCCTGTAATTGTGTGGCGAGGACCATCCGGTCCGAGTTCGCCATCGTCCGACGGATTGAATTTAACGACCGGAGGGCGGTTGTCACTGGTAATTTCATGCATCGAATCGATTTGCCATTCAGGTCGGAGGTGTCCTGGGATGGCAACAGTTTCGTTGCCCGCCGTCAGCGACCATGTCAGCGTCTGGTCTCCGAAGTTTGCCGGGACCGTGACAGTAAAGATGCCGGTTTGGCGACGCGAAAGAAAATGTGTCGGTTGCCCACGGTCGGCGGCTCCGGGTTCAAAGTGATTGTTCACACCCACGGGAATGTCGAGCGTCTGTTCGAAATTTCGGTTGAGATACCCAAAAGACAGTGTAAAAGTCCCGTCAGGGTTTGGGTACCAGCCTTCAAACGATGGACTCACGCTTTGTCCGGTGTCATGTCGTATGGGTTGATCACGTGATTGCGTCAACCCGACCATTGTCAGGATCCCCATCCACGCGACTAGTCCAACCGAGGCACTCCTAAATTGCGGCACGGACGTGAATTATATCGTGGAAGAGAGTTCTTGACACCCATTCCGTTCGGCTCTGATAATGCCACTAGTTGGGGTGTGTCCAAAATTGACTGGACCAGTTGCTAGGCCCCGGTTGAATAGGCAGCTTGCAATATGCGTAAGAATCGTTTTTTCATGGTCGGCACTTGCCTCCTTTTGGCCGTTCTGTATCTACCGAGGCCCGGTCTTGCTGCAGAGGCTGAGGAATACCAGGCGGTTCTCGATCGATACTGCAGCGGCTGCCATAATGACAGGCTACAAACCGCCGGACTCACACTTGACGGTCTCGACTTGGAGCATGTTGCGGCTGGTGCGGAAACCTGGGAAAAAGTTATTCGTAAACTGCGTGCCAGAGAGATGCCGCCGCCCAGGCGTCCTCGCCCTGACGAAGCGACCTATGTGGAGTTTGTCGACTGGATCGAAACGGAACTCGACCGGTCGTCATTGCGCGATCCTAATCCCGGAACAGAGACCATTCACCGACTCAACCGTACGGAGTACACCAATGCTATTCGCGATCTTCTGGCGCTGGAGATCGATGGTCGTGAACTGCTACCGGCCGATGATCAGAGCTATGGATTTGACAACATTGCGGACGTGCTCTCGCTGTCACCAGCTTTGCTAGAGCGTTATATGTTGGCTGCGGGCAAGATCGCACAATTGGCGATTGGTGATCCGTCAATGCGGACAGCAACAGCGACCTACACGACTTCGCCGGTTTTGTTGCAACATGAACGTATGAGCGAGTTGCATCCGTTTGGGACGCGTGGTGGTTTTGCCGCTAGGCATTACTTTCCTGTTGATGGCGAATACGAGTTTCGAGTGACGCTCGAACGAACCCATGGCGACGCGATCAAGGGATTGCAGAATCGGAATCGACTTGAGGTTCGGTTGGACCGTGAGCACGTTGCCGAGTTTCAGATTGGTGCTGATGGGCAGCGAGAGGCGTGGAACGCCGTGTTTAACCTGACGCCCTATGAGCGTGACGCTGATGAGGACCTCCGGTTTCGTCTACCGGTAACGGCGGGAATGCGCGAGATGGCATTTTCGTTTTTGCGAAGTAGTGCCCTCTCGGAAGGTGTGCTGGAACCGGTTAGTGGTGCAGAGACCTACCACTATGCTGGCGATCGTGATGCCCCAATGGCTGTCTGGATTGTTGAGGTCGAGGGTCCATTCAACGGGGCTGTTGCGGACCGAGACGAACAGATGACCCCTAGTCGGGAACGCATTTTTAGCTGTTTGCCTGGTGGCGTTACTGCTATGAGTGCTGTTGAGGCGGAGTTGGCCTGTGCCGAAGAGATTTTAACGTCACTGGCCAGGCGCGCTTTTAGACGACCTGTCAATGCTGACGATGTCTCGTCGTTGATGTCGTTTTATCACGTTGGTCGCGACAAGGGGAGTTTTGACTCGGGCATCGAATTTGCCCTGCGGGCCATTCTGGTTGATCCAGAATTTTTGTTTCGTGTCGAAAACGATCCGTCCGATTCGACGCCTGGAGAGCCGTATCGTGTTTCTGACCTTGAGCTTGCATCACGGTTGTCGTTCTTTCTGTGGAGTAGCATTCCTGACGATGCATTGATTGATGCGGCGGCGGCGGGAGACCTCCGAGAGCCAGGGGTTTTAGAGCAGCAGATACAGCGAATGCTCGCTGACCCTAGGTCCGATGCACTTGTGGACAACTTTGCGGGTCAATGGCTATTCCTACGCAATATGCGGAGCGTTAAACCGGACCCGATTGCGTTTCCTGAGTTTGATGGGAATTTGCGGGAGGCTTTTCAGCGCGAAACGCAGTTATGGTTTGAAAGTCAGGTGCGTGAGGATCGAAGTGTCTTGGAGGTTCTTACATCGGACTACACATTCGTGAATGAGCGGTTGGCGAGACATTACGGAATTCCAGATGTTCTGGGTAACCATTTTCGACGGGTGACGTTGGAAGATGAAGTGCGGCGAGGTATTTTGGGGCATGGGAGTGTGCTGACTGCGACTTCTTATGCGAACCGTACATCGCCTGTGAAGCGTGGGGTGTGGGTGCTTGAAAATCTACTCGGGGCCCCACCGCCGCCGCCGCCAGCGGACGTTCCGGGCCTCGAGGATTCGGACTCTGTAGCCGATCCGTCCGATCCCGAAAGTCGCCCTCGTTCTGTTCGCGAGCGGATGGAACGACATCGGACGGACCCTGTGTGTGCGAGCTGTCACGTCCGCATGGACCCACTTGGATTCGCTTTGGAAAGTTTTGACGCGATTGGTGGCTATCGTGAGTTGCCAACTGACCAGACGTCTGGAACGTTGCCGAGCGGACGCGAACTCACTGGGCCGGATAGCGTGCGTGACATGCTTCTTTCGAATCGTGAGGATTTTGTGGCAACTGTTACTGAAAAATTGATGACGTACGCGCTTGGTCGAGGCGTCGAATATTATGACTACCCGTCCATCCGGCGCATCGTAGAGACGGCCGAACCCGAAAACTATCGGTGGTCGTCGTTGATTGCTGGCATCGTTGAAAGTACGCCATTTCAGATGAGAAAGGCTCGAGAGCAATGATCATCACTAAGACCCATCTTCCCCGTCGAACATTTTTGCGTGGTGTTGGTGCAACACTGGCCTTGCCGTTACTGGATAGTATGGTGCCGGCGTTCGCGCCGCTCCGCCTTTCCGCAGCAGCGCCGGTTAAACGCCTCGGCGTTGTGTACGTGCCGAACGGCATCGTTATGGACCAGTGGACCCCGGATGAAACAGGGGTCGGGTTTGCGATGAAGCCGGTAATGGCGTCATTCGAGCCTTATCGCGACCAACTGACGGTTATCAGTGGACTGGCCAACAAGCAAGGTGATGCATTACCGGGCGAAGGTGCAGGCGACCATGCGCGGGCAGCCGGTGCTTTCTTGACCGGTGTTCATCCCAAGAAAACGGCTGGTGCTGACATTCGCTCAGGTATTTCCATGGATCAGATTGCAGCGCGTGTGCTGCAGGAAGAGACTCAACTTGCTTCTCTGGAGTTGTCGCTTGACTCGAAGGAACCACTTGGAGCCTGTGATCCCGGTTACAGCTGCGTATACGCAAACACTCTCAACTGGCTGGGTGAGACCACGCCGCTTCCGATGGAGAACAATCCGCGCGTGGTGTTTGAGCGCTTGTTTGGTGGTAGTGGTACGACGGATGCTCAGGCGCGGCTTGCTCGCATGGAAGAGGACGGCACAATTCTTGACGCCGTTTCTGACAAATTGGCGCGGTTGCGTGCGTCTCTTGGTGGTCGCGATCGGGCGAAACTGGATGAATATACTGAGGCGATCCGCGATGTGGAACGTCGGATCAGGCTCGCCGAAGAACAGGGATTAACGGATCTTTCGGTTGCGATGGAGCAACCACCAGGTGTCCCAGGAACTTTTGAAGAACATGCCAAGTTGATGTTTGATTTGCAGGTGCTTGCGTATCAAGCGGATCTGACGCGTGTAATCACGTTTATGGTGGCGCATGAGACGAGTAATCGAGCGTACCCAGAGATTAACGTTCCCGATGCGCATCACCCGCTGTCTCACCATGGTGGAGATGAAGAGAAAATCGCGAAAGTTATCGACGTCAACATCTACCATGCAGAGCTGTTCGCGTACTACTTGGGTCGGCTTGCTGCAACCCAGGATGGCGATGGGTCACTTCTTGACCAGTCGATGATTATGTATGGCGGTGGTATGAGTAATGGCAACGTTCACGATCACCACAAGCTGCCGATTGCCGTGGTCGGTGGTGGAGCAGGTGCCCTTAAGGGTGGTCGCCACATTAGTTATGACGACGACCCACCGATTACAAACCTTTATTTGAGTCTACTTGGCAAGCTCGGTGTGCATCCTGAAACTATCGGGGATAGCACTGGTGCGTTGAAGGAACTTGCTGATTTGTAGTTCTGCATTGTCAACATGATTGTTTCGTATCGACTATTGGTTTGGACGACTCTCGTCCTGGTATTGGCGGGTTGGGATTCGTCGTTTGCGAATGCCGGTCGTGATGATGCGCGTGTTGCGACCGCTGCTGAACGACAGGACTGGTCGGCTGTGCAGGCCCTCATTGATGCTGGCAACGATGTCACTGTGGCACAACCAGACGAAGCGACGGCGCTTCACTGGGTGTCTCATTGGGGCTATGGAGCGATGGTGGACACGCTTGTTGCTGCTGGAGCTGATGTTGATGCTGAGAATGCACTTGGCGTTACGCCATTGTGGATTGCTACTGATCATGGTTCCGTTGAAATAGCGTTGCGGCTCATTGACCATGGCGCTGATGTCAATGCGCGGTTACCGACGGGCGAGTCCGTTCTGATGACCGCAGCTAAGCATGGTTTGCGAGAGGTCGTTTCCAGACTTCTTGAAGGTGGAGCTGATGTGAGGTTAGCTGAGCACGAAGCGGGACAGACGGCCTTAATGTGGGCGGCGGCAGGTGGGCATTCAGATGTTGTTCGATTGTTAGCCGAGTCAGGGTCTGATGTGCGCGCGCATTCGACGGGTAAATTTACCGCCTTAATGTTTGCCGCTCGGGCAGGTGATGTGGAGACGGCGCAGCTTTTGCTTGATGCGGGTGCAGATCTCGAAGCTCGAGCTATCGATGGCAGCACGCCGTTGCTTATTGCTAGTCGGAGTGTGGACGCACTTGCCGGTATTGACTGGAGAATTATTCCGGAGACCAGTGGACACGAAAAGACAGCTCACTACCTAATTGATCGAGGCGCCGATTTGACCGCAACCGATCGACTGGGCCGTACGGCTCTCCACGCGGCAGTGGAGACACGGCGAATTGCACTTGCGGAACGATTGATGACCGAGGGTGCTGTTGTTGATGCTCGCTTCGACACGCCGCCGGAACCACTGCGGGGTGACTATATTTCCCGCTACTCCTTTAGAGGAGCCTCTTCTTTTTGGATGGCCGCCCGAGACGCCAATTTGGCCATGATGCAGGCGTTACTTGATGCCGGTGCGGATCCGCACATGGCCAATGATTATGGTGTGACGCCGCTCATGATAGCCTCGGGCCTCGGAGAAAATGATGCTCGACGTCCGGCGGACTATCGTGTTGTCGAAGCGGTGACGATGCTAATTGGACTTGGCGCCGACGTGTCCGCAGTCAACAATGCCGGCCAAACTGCACTGCATGGTGCTGCCTCCATGTGGGAGGATGGTGTTATAGAGGTTTTAGTTGGTCACGGCGCGGACGTTAATGCTGAGGACCAACGTGGACGCACACCGCTCTACCTTGTGGAATATGGCAATGCCAATGCTCCTTCTGAAAGTACTGCGACGCTACTTCGCCGTCTCGGTGCAGAGGAGCCGGTTCCACCGGAGCGCTAATCACCAATAATTTGTGAGGTTTCGGCTCCCGCCGCCTCTACCAATTTAACTTCCTTTACAAGGAGGCTGATACTGGACTCTCTCGTCGCCTGGGAACGGCGAACCCGGATCTGGGCACTCGCAGTGTCTGGCATTACGTTACTCATATCTCTACTCTTGGCACTGGTACTTATTCAGGCGGGTCGTCCTGTAGTTGTGACGTACGGGCTCGCTCTCTTTCCTCCTGTCGCGGTTTATCGCTGGCGGACCGGAAGCATTCGTCGTCGTCGTACCATCCTCAGCGAACCCTTTCCCGCGGAATGGGAAGCTGTGCTGCAGCGAGATGTCCTCTTCTTTCGAGTTCTTGAGCCGGCTGCCCAGGTTCGTTTTCGACGGCAGGTCCAGCTATTTCTCGGAGAGAAACGTGTTACCGGCATTCGCCTCCGACTCGACACAACGACCCGTGTTCTGACTGCTGCAAGCGCCATCATTCCTATTTTCGGATTCCCAGACTGGGAGTGGGACCAGATCAATGAGGTTCTCGTCTACCCGAACCGATTTGACGAACACTTTCGTTTTGGCGACCAGGCTGGCCAGCGCATTTTGGGGATGGTGGGAACCGGCAGTCTCAACCGGCTCATGATTTTGTCCAAACCCGACCTTATCCAGGGGTTCCGAAATGCGTCAGATAAACGTAACGTCGGTGTTCATGAGTTTGCCCATCTTGTCGACAAGTCTGACGGCATAATCGACGGGGTGCCGGGTGTAGGGCTTGACCGCCAGTCCCTCGGACCGTGGATTGACCTCGTGCGCCGTAAGATGGCCGAGATCGAAGGAGGCCGATCTGACATCGATCGGTACGCGCTCACCAATGAGGCAGAGTTCTTCGCGGTCACCTCTGAATACTTTTTCGAACGCCCCGGGATGATGCAGCGAAAACATCCGCATCTCTACGCAATGCTTGAGCAGATTTTCAATCAGAACTTATTCAGCCGGGCAACTCAGTTCAAGCGTGAGTTAACGCGCCCCCGACTACGATTTGGACGAAACTCGCCTTGCCCATGCGGTAGCGGTCGCAAGTTCAAGAAATGCTGCCTGACCTAACGCGGCGGATGATGGTTGTTCAGTCGGCCTTGTCTACCGTTCCGTCAGCATAGACTGAAATCTTGCTTCGGCGCTTTCCACCATCGCTGTCCAACCCTCAGCGTCGAGGCAGCTTGCACAGTTCGGGTTGACTGGAAGATCAGGATTCAGCCCGGAGGATGTTTCCCGCGCGTGATTGTGTAAAAAAAGATCGGGGGGCGCGAGCTCTTTGAGCCGGCGCAGGGTGCGTTGCGTGTCTTCCACAACGGTCGGGTGTCTCGGGTTGTCGACGAGTGGGGCGCCGTCGTTCGGGATCTCGCCCCCACGAAAAGCAACGGCAAACGTCTGCCCGCCCTCCTGGACCGTTGTCATCCACATTGTTGCTCCTTGCGTGTGGCCCCCCGTCCACAGGGCACGCAACGTCATCCCGCCCAGCGTGACCGTGTCTCCGTCCTCGACCACGCGATCCACCTCGACAGGCTCAAAGTCTCTGGCCCCGATAGCTGAGTTATCCCGGCCTGATTGAAGCGCCACAGCGTCGCCGCCGAGCGCAACAAACTGAGCTCCGGTCACTCGCTTCATTGACGCGTGTCCCTCAATGTGGTCCCAATGTGCATGGCTCGAGATCATGATCCGGATGTCTTGGACGTTGAACCCGAGTTTCTCGACGTTCGAGACGATGAGCTCGTGCATGTCGGCGGTACCCGTGTCGTGGAGAATGTGGCCCTCCGGTGTGGTGATGAGGTAGGAGCCATATTGGCCGCCGACATAGTAGATATTACCGATGACGCGAAATGGCTCCATGGTTTCGTTCGCCGCCTGAATTCGCTCCGGTCGTTCGGCTGCACCAATCGGCGACACAGACATCATTACTACACTCAGTACCACCGATACACATATCAGACGCATACGGCCTCCTTACCCGGCTTTTCCGAGAGTTCTACGTGATCCCGTCTTTTCCGTGAAACGGGTTAGATCTACAGCAAGTCTAATCCAGACACCACTCACGGATAAGCCATTTCGGCATCCGAAAACCAAAACATGAGTCAGCTCGTAATGTCATTACCTCTGCAATTTCTGGCTGACATTTTCGGTCAATTGACAGACTGCAATTTAGGGGATAGATTCAGGGGGTAAATTCTTCTATTTCATGGGTCTTCTAGGCTGTTCGGCTTAGATCGGATTCTGGAGGCATTGTTATGCGAAGTGCCACGCTCGGTGCGACCGTTGTTGCGGCGGTAGTGCTTTTATTATTTTCCCCTACTTCAGTGGTCGCGCAGGACGCTGACACCACGCCGACATTTGCCAAGGACATAGCTCCTATTTTTCAGAGGAGCTGTCAGTCGTGCCACCGGCCTAACTCGGTGGCTCCGATGTCGTTTATGACCTACCAGGAAGTTCGTCCCTGGGCCAGGTCGATTAAGAATCGTGTGGTGCTGGGTGAGATGCCTCCCTATCGGTACGACCGCCACGTCGGTATTCAGGACCTGAAGGACGACCTCCGGCTGAGCGAGTCTGAAATTGAGACGATAGCCCGTTGGGTGGACGAGGGCGTGCCCCTTGGCGACCTGGCTGATCTCCCGTCGCCGCTGTCTTTTCCTGATCTTAACGAGTGGTCCTACGAGGATGACTTCGGCCCGCCGGACTTGGTGATCAAGACGAAGCCGTACACCGTGGAGGCTGAGGGATCGGACGTCTGGTGGCGGCCAATCGTGCCGAGCGGCCTGACCGAAGATCGGTGCTTGAAGGCGGTTGCCGTTAGGACAGCGGCAGAGGGGCGCGGCGTTGCGCACCATGCCAACAGTCAGTTACTCGATTTTGACGAGGAAACTAATGAGTGGGTCGAGGTCGAGCGGCTCTCCGAGTACGCGCTCGGTAAAGTCGGCGAAGTTGTTCCGGAGGATGCTTGTCGTCTGCTCCCGGCTGACTCCATGGTCAAATGGGACATCCACTACTATCCGAATGGTGAGCGCGTTGAGAATGATGTGATCGAGATGGGCGTCTGGTTCTACCCGAAGGGCCATCAGGAGCGGGCGAAGAACAAACAGGACCTCAAGCTGTACTCCTTGCTCATGAAGGGTGCCGAGCTCGAGCTTCAACCGCACGGCACGGCGATGACCCAGGGGTTCCATTCCTTCGAGACCCCGGT
>CAZDQD010000126.1:0-33811 GCA_964507425.1 uncultured Vicinamibacteraceae bacterium | reverse complement strand
GTATTTAGGAGAGATATGGCCGTCGTCGCAAGAGGTTCAGGAAGCGATGAGTGCGGCAGTTCAGACGGACCAGTTCATCGAAAAGTACGGTTGCGTTTTTGACGGAGACCAACGGTGGCAAGATTTGGTTGCACCGACGGGAAAACAATTTGTCTGGACTCCTGATTCAACATATGTTCAGAACCCACCATTTTTTGAAGAGATGACAGTAAAGCCCACGCCTCCCACAGACATATCAGGCGCGCGGGTTCTCGCGTTACTTGGTGATAGTGTGACGACCGATCATATTTCTCCAGCGGGTGCTATACCCCAAGATGGACCTGCCGGTCAGTATTTGATTTCAAGAGGCGTAGATCCGAAAGATTTCAATTCTTTCGGTAGCCGTCGTGGCAATCATGAGGTGATGATGCGTGGCACCTTCGCCAATATTCGACTGCGTAACCAACTAGCACCGGGAACAGAGGGAGGCTGGACACAGCACCAGCCTTCTGCCGACCAGATGACAATCTACGATGCGGGCATGCGATATAAGAAAGAAGGCACACCTTCGATTGTACTTGCAGGTAAAGAATATGGCTCAGGCTCTTCCCGCGATTGGGCGGCAAAGGGGACCATGTTGCTCGGCGTACGCGCGGTAATTGCCGAAAGTTTTGAACGTATTCATCGTAGCAATTTAGTGTTTATGGGTGTAATTCCTCTTGTGTTTAAAGACGGTGATACTGCGGTCACACTCGGCCTAACAGGTAAGGAGTCGTTTTCCTTGACTGGGATTAGCGATAATCTTTCACCGCGATGCGATCTTCGCGTTGCGGCGACGCGAGAAGATGGAACGGAAAAGGCCTTTCTTGTAACCGTACGCATTGATACGCCAGAGGAACTGAACTATTACCATCACGGCGGGATCTTGCCTTACGTTTTGCGGCAACTTTCTGCGGCGTAAGTGATAGATCTATTTTTTGGAGGAGGTCGCTGATGCGCCTGAGTGCAACTACGCGCCGGTGGCTCGCCACTAGCGGAGTCGTTTGGATCATGAGTACACCGACGGTAGCCCAAACAACGGATAATTCACCGGTGCAAGTTGAATGGAACCTTGCTGAGATTTATGAAAGCCTTGATGTTTGGCAGCGAGAAAAAAATCAACTTGAACGGCGTGTGGCAGAGTTGGAGTCTTTTAAAGGGCGTCTTGGTGAAAGCGCTGAGACGCTTGCTGACGCATTTGATGCGATTAGTGAGACGGAGAAAGAGGTCGTTCGGCTCTATGTCTACGCTTTTCTTGAGGCAGATGAAGACCGTCGACTTTCTGAGGCGCAGGAGCGACGTGGGGAAGCTGCATTACTGTTGGCACAACTCGAACAGGCGGTTAGTTTCGTTTCTCCCGAGCTGCTGAGTGTTGGTTCTTCCACGATCGAACGTTATCTCGATACGGAGCCGCGCCTTTCGAAGCACGCGTTCAATGTGCGCAACACCTTACGACAGGAACCGCACACGCTTTCGGACGAAGCTGAGTCTGTTATCGCTGGTACCAGTGCGATGCGGCAGGGCCCAGAACGAATTTTTGCAATGTTGTCGAGTTCAGACATGCCGTTTTCAACGATTACGTTGTCGACCGGTGAAAATGTGCGTCTTGATCAGGCGGCATATGGCAAGCATCGCGCCTCTCAAAACCGGCAGGACCGAAAACTAGTGTTCGACACGTATTGGCAAACATGGAAGTCCTACGAATCGACACTCGGCCAGACATTGGACACTCATGTTAAGGCCCATGTATTTGAAGCGAAAGCAAGAAACTATGATTCGGCATTGGATGCCGCTCTTGCTGGTCCTAATATTCCAACCGCGGTATACCGGAAGTTGATTGATGCAGCACATCGGCATCTGCCATCGTTGCATCGATACTTCCGAATACGACAGCGAATGTTGGGTCTTGAAGATCTCCACTATTACGACATCTATCCCACATTGGTTGCATCGAATCGCTCGTTCGATCTGGATGAAGCAAAAGCACTCTCACTTGCGTCCGCCGATCCACTTGGTAGGGATTATGTTGCCTTGTTGGAGGAAGGGTTTGCTGGCGATTGGATGCATGTCTACCCGCAGCAGGGTAAGGCGCCTGGTGCATACATGTACGGCGCTATTTATGATGTCCACCCATACCTTTTGTTGAATTTCAATGGTGAATACGAGGATGTGTCAACGTTCGCGCACGAATGGGGACATGCAATACACACGATGCTGTCGAAGCGCGAGAATCCTTACGAAACTTCAAGCTACGCGACATTTACGGCCGAAATCGCTTCGCCGACCAATGAAGTACTGCTACAGGAACACATGCTTGGTGAAAATATTTCCGACAACGAACGGTTGTTTTATCTTGGTACAGCTCTAGAGGCAGTACGGGGAACATTTTTCCGTCAGGTGATGTTTGCTGAGTTTGAATTAAAGATTCATCAGCTTGTTGAGCAGGGTGAAGCGCTTTCTGGCGACAAAATGAGTGAACTTTACGAAGAATTGGTCCGTCAGTACCATGGTTCTGATAACGATGTGCTCATTTACGATCCCGCTTATTCCATTGAATGGGCTTTTATTCCGCATTTTTACCGGAACTTTTACGTTTTTCAGTACGCAACCTCGATAGCTGGTGGCACGATGTTTGCTGAGCGGTTCTTGACAGGAGATGAGCAAGCCCGTGATGACTACTTAGCGGTGTTGTCTGCGGGTGGATCACGCTATGCGTATGAACTCTTGAAAGAATACGGTATCGATCTCGCTACAGATGCACCCTACGATGCTCTCATCTCGCGTATGGATCGTGTGATGGATGAGATTGAGGAGATTCTCGATCGTCGAGCCAATTAAGTGTGGGGGTGGTAATCATCAATCCCCATGATAGATTCCAATTTGGTAGCGGTTCAGAGGATAAAGGAACTGATTCGTAACCTGTGAGATTTCAGTACTATCGTGATTCATTGTAACGATTGCCCAATGGGTCCTGTCTAGTGTCAGGCGGAGACTACCATTGTGATTCCGGAGAGTTACTCCGTCGATGCTCGTATCTGTGGTGGTTTCGTAATCAGAAGAGCTCCGAGTGAGATAAGCGATAACATTGTTGCGCCGAAGAATGCCAATCGGTAGTCACCGAATGTGTCGACCACAAATCCGGAAAGTTGCGCAGATACCAATCCGGCTATTCCCCATGCAAGAAACAGTAGCCCGTAGTTCACGCCGAGGTGTTTCGTTCCGTAGAAATCAGCTGCGGTAGCCGCGAAAACACTCAGAAGTGTTCCGTAGCAGTAGTAGACAACAAATACACCGATCACAAAAGCGAGAATATTGGAGCCTAGTAAGTAAAGCAGTGGCATCGCAACGGCTGAGACGACGACCATTAACCGTAGTACGTTGAGACGGCCAAGTCCGTCTGAGAGGGAGCCGGAGACAATTCGTCCTGTTGTGTTACCGACCGCTCCTATGACAAGTCCAATGAGCGCAACGTTTGTGATTCCAGCCTCCCGTCCAAAAGGTACCAATTGGCTGATAAGACCGAGCCCTGCCATTGACCCAAAACAGTACGCAGCAAACAGTAGGTAGAAAGATCGGTCAGCAAGCATTTCACTAGGTGTGAGGTCTCGCGTAGCCGTGGTGACGGCGGGTTTAAGTTGACTAGGGTCCCATCCTTCAGGCGTGTAGCCGTCTGGAGGAGGTTTAAGGAGCCAAGCTCCGACGACGGCGATTAAAAAGAATACGACGCCATAAATTTGAAAAGTTGCTTCCCAGCCGTACGTTGGGAGTAACCATTCATCGGCGATGGGGCCAAACACACCGGAACCGGCACCATATCCGCCAACCGCAATTCCGAGTGCGAGTCCGCGTTTATCTGGGAACCAGCGTGAGATGACAGGAATGGCAACCGAGTAGCCAATGCCATTACCGGCACCGGCGATGACACCGTACGAAATGTAAAGCCAAGACAGTGATGTCGTGAGGCTCGCTAGAAAGAATCCAAGAGTGAATAAAATACCACCGATCAATGCAACTGTACGGAAACCGAGGGTGGCGTGAAACCGTCCGGCCACCACAAACATGACGGCCATCGTGAAGATGCCGATACTGAAGGTCCAGGAGGTTTCTTGCCGAATCCAACCAAACTCGTTCTCCAGAGGAAGCACAAAGACGCTCCAGGAGTAAAACACGCCGAGAACGAGGTTTAAGAGTGTGCCGCCAACTAGTGGCAACCAGCGGTTTGTATTGGCTTGTTTCGTCATTCGCCCTACCTCTTCAAGGTTTCCGTGGCCTAGTAATTAGGGTGACACTCTACTGCTGGTAAGCGTTTGTACCACGCTGTGTGTTTGTCACAATGTGTAGAATAAGCCTGCCTCCAGAGCAGGAGTGTTAAGGATATGTTGAAAATGAGATTGTTTATAGCGTTGGTAGTGACTTTGGTTCTGAGCGTGTCTGTTTGGCAGGGGCATTTACTGGCGCAGTCTGGCCTTTCTGGTGTGTGGGAAATTAAGCTGGACACGCAGACCGGTGAGCAGGTTTGGACCGCAACTTTCGATGAGAATGGTGGTGCGATCGCCGGAGAGATTGATATGAATGATGGCGAAGGGGTCTTGCCTCTTGAGGGTACTGTCGACGGAAATATGCTCAAATGGGGATTCGTTGTGCCCGATCTCGATGGTGATATGCCGATCAATTTGTCCGGTGAAATTCAGGGCACAACGATAAATGGTGACGAAGGTAGCTTCGTCTGGTACGGGACCGGCGTATGGACCGGGACCAAACAGTAACTGAGTGGGCGGTATTTGTTATCTCAAATGTCTATATTTTCGTGTTGTATCGGAAAAATTGAGCATCACGAACAGATGCAGGCGTTACAATAAAAAGCGGATGAGTTACTTTCGATCTCGAACGGTCGCCGGTGTTATTGCGTGGAAGCTGACGGCGTTGGTATTACTACCGATCGTGCTGTCTGCTACCGCCGGGTGTCCTCTTAGTCGGCAAGCAGTGGTTCAGGAAGTGCATGCTGAACAACAGGTTCCTCCTGACACTAGTACAACGTTGGTTCCTTGTGATTCCCTCGAAGATACATTACTAACGTTGCTGAGTTTGACTGGGTTTGTGTCCGAGTCTGAAAGTCTGCAGGCGAAGTTTGTTAGCTATGGGGTGGTCACCGTTCATTCCCCTGTTGAGTTGAACGCTGACACCGTGCCGATGTTGAGACCTCCGCGTGGTCTCGTATAGCATTTCCCGCTTTTCTTATTTCTCGTTGTAAAACCTCATCACAGGTCTGGGAGTGTGTATGGCTTTGAAGGTGAATTACTTAGTTGCTTTAGTCATTGTGTCACTGTTTTGTAACGTTTTCATTGCAAGTGTAAGTGCTGAACAAGACGAGCTCGGTATGCTCAATGGAACCGTGGCAGATGAGTCGGGCGGAGTTCTGCCTGGTGTCACTGTCAGTGCGCAGAATACGGCCACGGGTTTGACCCGCGCAGTGGTTAGTGGGGCAGATGGTTCTTACACGATGAGGCTTCCAGCCGGTGGTTACGAAATCGAGGCTATGCTGCCAGGGTTTCAGACTTCTACGGCAACTGTGACGATTTCATCGTCTCCATCGTCACGTGATTTCACTCTCGCCATCGCATCTCTCGCTGAGACGGTAACCGTTACGAGAAGTGAGCAGATGCTTGCATCGGTGCCTAACGCTGTGGCACTTGTAACGCCCAACGAAATTGATTTCGCACAGCGGAAGGCGTCCATGGACGAGGCGCTTCGTGGTATTCCTGGGCTGCTTGTTCAGAATCGACGAAATTATGGTCTGTCGGGTGGTGTTGGACTGAGTATTCGCTCACCACAACCCAAGTTTGGGTTACGTGGTCTGGCAATTGTCCAAGACGGCATTCCTATCACTATGGCTGACGGAACAACTGAACCAGGCAATGTGGACTTGGGTTCGGTGCGTCGCATTGAAGTCATTCGAGGGCCTAGTTCTGTGCTGTACGGTAACGCCGCGGGTGGTGTGATTAGCCTGTTTACTGAGATCGATCAGACGCGTCGTCTTACCGTGCGTCCCGACCTGCAGTTTGGTAGTAATGGTTACAACCGCCAGCAGATGCGTGTTGACGGGCATAACAACAGCGGGACGGAGTTTATGGGAAGTTTTAGTCGATTTCAGACTGATGGCTGGCGTGAGCACAGTGCGGCCGAGATCAAACAGACGAATCTCGTCGTTCGTCAGAGGCTCGCGGCTGGAACACGAATTTCAGGAATCTTCAACCACTACGATGCTCCATTTGCCGAGAATCCAAGCATGATGAATTTGAATAATGCCAGAACGGATCCTCGTGGCACGAGATTCATTGCAAAGAAACAGCATTGGGGAGAGTCGACTCAGCAAGGTCAATACGGTGCGACACTCGACCATAGCTTCGGTACGCAGATGTTTCGTGCCACGGGTTGGGGTGTGTCGCGTGACTTGTTTGCGTCGAACCCTGGTCGCGTTATTGACCTAGGTCGTAAAGCTGCTGGTGTACGTTCTGAATATCTGGGGACTCAGGGCATTGTGCAATGGAGCATGGGCTTTGACGTGTCATCCCAAAGCGACACACGTAAAGAATCACAGAACAAGACTAATGCCATGGCAGGGACGGGTCACCTTCGTGGAAACTTATTGGTCGAGCAGCTAGAAGATGTGTTATCTGCCGGTCCGTTTGCGCAGGTGAGTGTGACGCCTCATAGTCGTGTCACGATGACTGCTGGGGTTCGGTATGACTATTACAACTTTACGGCGACGGACCAAAAGATGGATGACGGCGATCAGTCTGGTGCGCGCACGATGAATGCGGCCAGCCCTTCGGTCGGTGTGACGTTTTCCGCTACCCCGACAACAAATATTTTTGCTAATTATGCAACGGCGTACCAGACTCCGACTACGGTTGAGCTCTCAAATCGACCAGAAGGAGAGGGAGGTTTTAACCAACTGTTAGAACCAGAGCGGATGCGTAGCGCGGAGGTTGGTCTTCGCGGTCTTTTAGAGCCTGCGCGTCTTCAGTACGAGGTTTCAGTATATCGATCTAGGTTGCTCGATGCGTTTGTGTCTCAGGAGGGAGCGGATGAACAGACGTTCTTTTCCAATGCGGGAGAATCATCTCGTAATGGTGTGGAACTGTCCTTGGATTGGCAGCCTATAAGTCGGGTGTCGGCCAGAATGGCCTATACGCGTCAAGACTTTACCTTCACGAAGTTCGTGTCTGGTACCAAGGATTTTTCCGGCAACTATGAACCTGGGGCGCCGCCAAACCGTCTTTTTGTTGGCTTTGACTACGCTTCACCGTTCGGTCTTCGTTCTGGCCTATCGGTCCGATGGGTTGACAGTTTTTATGCCAATAACACCAATACAGCTTCGAACTGGGCATATTCGGTTGTTGACCTTCGGTTTGGTCTCGATAGCCTTTGGGGCAACAACGACATTCGGCCCTTTTTCGGTATCGATAACTTGCTAAATGAACGATACAACTCGTCCGTCATCGTTAATGCGTGGGGACAACGTTACTTCGAGCCGTCACCAGGTCGAGAGTTCTACGTAGGGCTTTCCATCGGTTTTGGTAAGAGCTAGCAGTCAAGCTGCACTACTGGACGAGAGCTCTTAGTCTGTCAGGACTTCACCTACCTTAGATAGACCGCCTTCTCATCAATAGATGAGGAGGCGGTTTGTTTTTTGTGCTGTGGCTCGTCCTGATTCGTAGTGGTCCTGTCGGCTATTTTGAACCGTGGTTAGTCTTCGTTTATACCGGCCAACTGTTTGGCATACGACACGCTGGGTTCCACGTCGTGCTGCCGCCAAATAGTCATTTTTTCGGCTTCAATGCTACCTTCAGCGTGGATGGCGAGAACGGCCTGGTAACCAGCGAAGTCGGTCGTAGTGATTTCTGCAATTAGGTTCATCAAGCGGAGTCGATCTTCAGTTGAAGAAGATGCGGCTCCGAGATATTTATCCACCATTTGTCGTATTTGAGGTTCTTCAAGATCTTCGGCACTAGGCCCGGTCACAAGTAACCCACCGGCGATATCTTGCACCCACGCTAAGGCTTGATGGTAGTTTGTTGCAAAGTACAGCTTTGCAATATTGATGAGTTCTGCACTCGGCACAGCGATTCCGTCAACGAGTTTTGCTTCTCGTGCGGCTTCACGAGTCATGCCTCGACAAATTTGCGCGTAACTGATGAGCTTTGCCAATTTGTCTCGAACGTGACCTGCTCGAAGGATCCCGTTGTAATCAGCCATTAGGTGTGACGCGCCGACGAAAAGGTCAACTAGTGGGAGTTTGTAGCTTACAGCCGTGAATCGGTGGAATTCGACAAATGTTTTAGCGAGCGGCCCTGCCATATCGACTTCACCGTTGAGGAACACTCGATCCCACGGTACCTTGACGTCATCAAAAATAGTCAGGGTTTCCATCATTTTATGCTGTGAACTGATTGGGTGTTCAAAAGTGTTTCCTGTTCTCCCGTAGCCGCTTGCCAACATTTTTAATCCTGGTGCGTTGGCTGGGACCGCGCATGCCACTGCGTAAGCTTCTTGGCCTTCCGAAAAATTTCTTGTCGGAAGCACGAGAATTTCATGTGCATTTGTAGAGACTGAGGTATGAATTTTCGCTCCGCGCAATGTGATTCCATCGTCGTCTTCAGCTGCGACATGGACGTAGTAATCTGGATGGTCTTGGTCAGTTGGTCCTTTACCCCGATGGCCTTTGACATCGGTCTGTGCGACTGCCACGGCTAGATCGTTGTCTCGGCAGTGGGCATAGAATTTTTGAATTTTGGACAGATAGTTTGTGCCCTTGCTGCGGTCAATAGCGGCGCCGACCAAATGGAGAGCAAAGAGGGCATCGGTACCGATTTCTTTGATTAGTACGACTAAAGTGCCACCTAGAGCGGTCGCTCTTTCTATGAGCGCACTCCGCTGTAAGAGGTCGTCTGGGGTTTTCGGGATTTGGTAGTAGCGTGAAAAGGGACCAGTTGGGCCATCGACGACTGCCAGCTCTCGTTCGGCGTCGTCGTGCGCCATCTGGTAATCGATGGCAGCGTGCTCAACGGCGAGGCCGATGACCGGATGTTGTGTCACATCTTTTACGGGTTGTCCGCGGTAGAACACGGCTCGCCCATCTTGTAGGCTGGCTTTGTATTGGTCGGCGGTCATTAAGGCCATGGTTACACTCCTACTTGAGAATAGTGCAGAGATCCAACGAGAACGGCGATCTTGGCATTCCCGATGAGCAAATGCCAAGGGTTTGCGGGTGGCTTGTCTTCAAAACACTTGATATGCTTGGCTACCTTTGCCCCATTTGACACTAAAAATAAGAGGTTTGTGTTGCCCATGACTGTCGAAGCCAAGTCAACCATCGATCGTGACCGTGCTCAGGAGGTTGTTCAGCGCTTCCAAAGTGAGTCGACTAAGTGGCTCTATGGGCTCGACGACGCGGCCCGCATTCTATCTTGGGCGTTTTTTACGCTTTTGCCCTACACCGACAAGCTGAGCCAGGGGAAATTGCTGCGTCAGCCGCATGTGATGTTTAAGGGACCCACTGGAACCGGAAAGACGGACTTGGTTAGTGCGTGTGCTATGGCGATTGATGCCAAGTTTGAACGTATCCAAGGGTTACCAACCTATATGCCAGAAGACATCCTTGGTTACGAGACAATTGTTGAAGAGGTTGATGGGTCCAGAAAAATTAACTTCAAGCCTGGCAAATTAATGGCGCACATCGTGCTTATCGATGAGGACAATCGGCTCTCTGGTAAGACGAAGGCGGCTATTCTCGAAGGCATGGAAGAGAGCTCGGCGACGCTTAGTTCCGATTATGGCAATCTTGCTGAGGGCAAGATGCTACCGCTATTTCCGTTGTCCTGCGATTTTAACGACATTACCGGTCCAAGGTTTTTCATGGTGATTTGTACCGAGAACATCTTTGGAGAGGAAGAAGGCACCTTTGCCAACCCCGTTGCCCAACTTGACCGAACGACGATTTCTATCAACATGTTGGACCCTGAGGATGAAGCGGATGAGATGAAAATCACGTCAGGTAATGTTGTGGGTAAGAAGGTTGAAAAAATAACGAACTTGTATGAGGTTCTTGAAATTGCGGAACATATTTTTGAAACGGTGAAGATGTCTGAATATGGTGAGCAATATAAGACTCGCCTGATTCGAAACACCAGACCGCATCGTGTGCAGGGTCGAGCTGCACGAACGGTCAAAGAATATATCAAAGTTGGCATCTCACCACGTGTGCATTTTCACCTTGAAGCGGTCGCTCGCACCTTTGCGTTCTTCAATGGCGATGATGTGATTACACCTGACCACATCAAAGCAGTTGCGGAGCCTGTACTTGCGCATAGACTCGTCCTTCGGGAGGGAATGGAATTCTCTGTTAATAAAGAGGATTTGCTTCAGAAGGTCTTGCAGGACATGGAGATTCCTCCTTGGAAGTAGAGGAGGTGTTCGCGAGGTTCCGTGACATCAAGCATGGAATTAGAGCGAAAAAAAAGTCGACCTCCATTCACTATGGAGACCATAAGAGCGGGTTTCGAGGTTCAGGTTATGACATTGTTGGCGTGGACCAGTGGCGACCGGGGCAGCCGTTAAAGGATATTGCGTGGTCGATTAGTCTTCGAACCTATCCGGAGAAACTGTTTCGGATTGAGCGGATGGAACCTAAAGAGCTCCGGACGCTCTTGGCGGTCGATCTGTCTTACTCGACGCTGTTCCAGATTTCTCAAGCGTCGAACAAAGCGTTGTTGCTGTTGGACCTGATAGGCAACATAGGTTTAACTCGTGCTAACGTGCGAGACCCAGTCGGTCTATTAGGGTTCTCGGACCAGGTGGAATTATTTATCAAGCCGAAGCATGGCACGTCGCAGGTTTTCTACCTTGCCCAGCAAATTTTTGACAAGTTAAGCTTGCAGCGGGAGTTTCCGACAAAGCGTGCAGCTGATTTTTCCGTTCCCTTCAGGTTCATGGCGGCCAGATTGAAGGCCCGACATTCTATTATTCTGCTTTCGGATGTTGTCGACATGGTCAATGACCAGGCTGCAATTGATTTCAAGTTGCTTCGCATGCTGGCGGCCAAGCACGATATGATTGTGCTGATATTGGACGACCCTGACGAATTTCGTGTGCGTAGTCGCCTTGGCTATATTCGAATTGCCGATATGGAGACGGGGAAGCAAACGGTTATCTCGGCGAGAAAGGCGAAAGCAATACGCAAAGACATCGAGGAGCGTCGTGCGGAGTTGCAGTACCAGTTGAAATATAAGAGCGGGGTAGATTCCGTCGTGTTGACTCCAGAGAACCATATGGAGGTCTTGCCGAAGTTCTTTATTTCTCGAACCGCGAGGTAGAACGGAACGTGTAATGAGACAAGTCGCTGTTGTTACCATGTTCGTCGTGTTGTTTGGTGGGCAGTCAAGGGTTTTTGGTCAGGAACCGGTGCCCGCTGCTGGTGCATCACCAATTCAGGTGGAAACACTCGAACTTGAACCAACTGTGGTGAAAACGGGTGACGTGATAACACAGACGTATCGGCTTCGTTTTCCTGATTTGATCTCTGAGGGTCGCGAAATATTGGTTCTCGAGGATCGAATGGTGCCGGAGAATCTTCCGGTACATCCCTTTGAGGCGGTGACGCTTGACGTTTACAAGAGTCAGGTTGAGGACGAGCACATCTGGGATTTTGAGTACGGTTTGCGTCTTATCGCGCCGGAAAAGGCCGTCTATGTCGTGCCGTCGTTCAGTTTTTACTATCTAATGCGAGACCTTGGTGAAGACATCGAAGATGCGGAAATTCAGCAGGTAGATGGGGGCCAGGGGTTAGTGCGTTATGTCTCGACCATGACGGACGTTCCTATTCTTGATATTCGTGATTCGATTGAGCTAGGGGAATACAGTGCACGAGCCACGTTTCTCAACACGCTAGCGTGGACGGTTGCTCCGTTGCCGCTGTTGATCTGGGTCGTATTCCTAGTGCGCTTAGTGCGGAAGCCGAAGGAAATTTCTATGGAGGCGGCAAAAGAGCTTGAGGAATTGGAGCGTCTTGAAGCGCAGATACCGGTTCCACCGTCCATATGGGAAGCGAGACGGTCTTTGCAGGGGCACGTGAAGGCTCTTGAGGATGTCGCGGTAAGTGAAAACGGTTCAATGCGAGAACTCGAGCGGGAGCTCGTCATTTCCGCGCGTGAATATTTGCAAGCGGAACTGCCAGATCTCACTACTGGTGATACACCGACAGACATTCAACGGCACATCGAGGGGCTCAAGGACGGTAGCCGTAAGGAGGCGCTCTCAACACTGGCATCGCGTCTCGTTGTTTACCATCACGGTTTGGAGCATGGTGGCGAGCAGACCGCGATTGACAATCCCAATGAGGAAGCTGAGTTATTGGGCGCTTCATTGACCGAGTTGCGTCCACACATACAACTGTGGCGAACGGTAACGGGTGTTTTTAGTCGCGAGAAATAATCATGTTTTTACCATGGACTGATTTCCTTACGTTCCTCGTAAACAATCTCAATGATCTGCTCGAGACTGAGATAGCTCAGGTTCGGTACGGAGATGTTGGGTTGGCGACGGCGCTCGCGATTGCGGTTGGTATTGCGGCCGTTGCTGCGTTGGCTAGGCTTGTGTTTCGCCGACAGAGGCATACCCGTTACCATTCCGGACACGAAATTGATCCGAAATATCAAAAGGGCTTTTGGGTTCGTGCGCTTCATACGTTGCCCAAACTGTGTGTTGGTGGCGCTTTAGCGTTGATGCTTTTTGCTGCGGCCGATCCGTTTCTGACTGCGACGGAAGAGGTTAGTGGGTCTGTTGAATCGAGGGTTCGTGTCGATCTTGTGGACACGTCTGGCTCGATGGCATGGGAATTTCCCGATACAGGGAAATCGAAAGCTGAAGTTGCCCGTGATGCGCACCTTCAATTTCTTGAAATGCGTAGGGAGAAAAATGACCGTGTATCACTGTGGCTCTTCTCGACATATCCCTATATGGTGGATGACTTTGTCATGGACGACGAGTTGTATTACTTCCAGGTGTGGGATGCGCCGTATGTGATGACGCAGCGCCTTGACAAAGCGATGGTAGTACCACGCGACAAAGTTCGTATTGTTCCTGCTGAAGGAGACACGAACATTATCAGACCCCTGCAGTCGATTACGAAGCAATTTGATCAGGATGAAGCGGCGCTTGGAGCCGGCCAGAATCAAAATCGTGCGGTTCTTATTGTTACAGATGCCGCCGTCGACGAATTTCCAGATTCAGAGTTTGCGGCTTTGAGTCAACGTAACATTGTGCCTTACATTATTTATATCAATACCAGTGATGCACGAACGGCGATGATTGGGCACCCGAGCACGCCACGCTTGATTGAAATGATACAAGAGTACGGCGGGGACTATTTTGATGTGACGGACGAAGATAGTTTGGCGCAGGCGTATCAAGCTATCGATGAACGTGAGGCTGTTCGCGTCGAACTCAAACACCGTGCATTAAAGGTGCCGATCTATTCCCGGTTTTTGCTGGTAGCTATGGCGTTGCTCGCGGTTGGTATTCCACTGGGCTTTGTATCTGAACTTTTGTGGGGCACCGCACCGTAAGGTCGGTGGTGTTTGTACGCAGGTAATGTGTGAACGGTAGGAAGACGAAGAGGTAGCTTGATGCGGTTAACGGACCTTCTAGATAAAGAAAACAGTTTTAGGTTTCTTGTTGGATTGGTTTTATCGGTTGTGTTCTTCGCTTTGGTGTTCGTGCCCTCTCGGACATTAGCTGGGTTCTACACACATATGGATGGCCTCAGTGAAGCCGTCTACCGAGCTGACTTTGAGCAGGCAGATATTGAACTCGCTGAGGTGAACAGTTTTTATGAGCGCAGCCGGGGCGTCGGTATGGCTTGGTTTTCTGACGCCTATCTTTTTACGGATGCCTTCCTTCAGCAGGGATCGTACAACTATCTAACCGGTGACTTTGAAGCGGTTGTTCGGGACCTAGCCGACGAAATTGATGATCCCCGCGCATCGCACTTGCTTGGCAGCGCAAAATTCCAACTCGCACGGCAACGATACCGTGCGATTGCAGATGACGACCCTAATGGAGAAGCTCAGAAGCTTGTAATTATCCAGGAAGTGCTTGACGATGTGAATGCTGACTTTGAACGGGCGCTGCGGAGCGACGCATTTGATCGGTTTGATTACAAATGGAACTACGATCTTACAAGCGATCCAGATGCTGTTCGCCGTGCTCTTGAACCGCTTCGGGAGGCAGAGCCGCCGCAGCTTGAGCAAATGCGTGGGGAAGGTACTCCTGTTCGGCGTCGTCGAGGTTAGGTTCGGTAATATACGGGTGTCTCTTCGAGTATGAACGATTTTCAAGCGGCCCTTCGTGAGAGTGTCGAGTTCCAAAACCCAGAGTTTCTTGCTGTTGTCCCGATCGCCGGATTACTGCTGCTGCTTGGGAGTGTTATTTTTGCTATTCGTTTTGCGTTACGACCGGCGAAGACGCACGGGTCGACGTACCCACTTCTTGGGCACATTAAGTTCTGGTTTTTTGCTGTCATTTCGCTTGCGATCCTATCCGTCGCTGCAGCGCGGCCTTTTTGGGTCTATGGGGCGTCAAGCTTCAAGCGAGGCGACGTTGACGTTGCTGTGGCTGTTGACGCCTCTGCTTCGATGTGGGCTCGAGATCTTGGGCCGTCACGTCTAGAAATTGCTGTTCGAGAAGCACTTACACTTTACACGCAAGAGGTGCTGACGCCAGGGGATCGGGTGGCACTCTTTGTCTTTGGGACAACCGCGCTTCGCCAAGTGCATCTCTCTTCGAATGCGGAACGATTTGTTGAACAGATTGGTCAGATTGCACCGCCTGATCAGTTGTCTGGAGACGCATTTCCATGGGATTCGGATGTAACGACTGCATTTGAGCATGTTTACCAATCACTTGATAATCAGGATCGTTTTGAGAGCGGAGACGAGAACTGGGAACCGGCAGAGCGAACTGATCGCGTCGTGCTTCTTTTTACTGACGGTGATTTTGCCTCAGACAATGAGCAATTGGCGCGACTCGACCAGGCCTTGGCTGAGTTTCGTCGACGAGGTTTAGCTGTTTACCCTGTTGTGGTCGGATCACGGACAGGGGTTGATTTGGATTCGGTGCTCGTTAACTACGTTCGAGGTATTGATTACGATCAAACTCTTGAAGCTGATCTGGAAGGAATTCGTACGCGTCTTAACCCTGATAGTGTCGCCAGTTTTGATCAGAGATCAGGTGGCCGGTCTTTTGTAATCGATAGTGCAGGGCTGTCGTCTGCGAACTTTTTACGAAACGTAATTGACGGTCATAGGAGTATCACGTTTCAACTCATTCCATCCGATGATAAACAAGAAGTCTGGCAATGGGTGGTCATGCTCGCCGTGATGGTGCTTGTTCTGGCGATGCTTTTTTATTGATCATCTTACGGACATAGTGCCGTTTTGTTTTGTTCGAAACCGATCCTTTTTCCGCGAGTTATATCACAGCGCGCCAGCGGTTTCGTGAGGCTGCTGTTACGGCTCGTGCCCGGCTCCATGCGGTTCAAATAGGGGAGTCGGCACCAACCGGGGAACCTCTTTCGATTGAAGTTGCAAGGGTTGGCGCTCGAGAGCCTTCCCATGTGCTACTGGTTACTTCTGGCCTTCACGGAGTTGAAGGGTTCTTTGGTTCTGCTGTGCAGTTGGCGTGGCTCAGATTAGTGGCAGCGGGAGAGATCGTTTTACCTTCAAGAGTGTCTGTTGTTCTAGTGCATGCTTTGAATCCTTATGGTTTTGCGTGGCGTCGTCGCGTAAATGAACAGAATGTTGATTTAAACAGAAATTTTGTAGATGGAAATAAATCCTACGCTGGCACATCAAGTCGATATCTGTCCGTTCACAATTTACTGAACCCTAAACGATTTACCTCTGGATTGTTTTCGCGCCTGTTATTTGCATCAAGAGTCAGGTGGGCTGTTAAACACCTCGGGCCGTCAGTGTTTCGTACAGCTGTTGCAGCAGGTCAGTATGAGTACCCACGTGGCTTGTTTTTTGGGGGTTTCAAAGCATCTTCGTCCAATCAGTTTGTTAGAGACCAGTTTGACTTGTGGACTGGAAAGGCCGAAGACGTTCTTCATTTTGATCTTCACACGGGGCTGGGAGAGTACGCGAACTATAAATTATTTATTGAGGCTGCGAATAAACCACACCTTGCCTGGTATCAAAAATACTTTGACCTACAGAATATCGTGTCGGTTGCTGATCGCGGTCGTTACGCTGCACGTGGTGTCATGGGGGATTGGCTCGGTCGAAACGCGGCAGTGACTAATTATCGGTTTGCGCGCGTTGAGTTCGGTACGTACTCAGAGACCCGAGTGCTTCATGCACTTCGTTCAGAAAATCATACACACCATTATTCCAGTCGAGATTCATATGAGGACGTCAGGTCTAAAAGTGACCTGTTGGAATGTTTCTGTCCACAAAGTGACATATGGAGGACAAAAGTCATGACACGAGCTCTTGAATTACTACGAAAAGCTCTTACAGCTGTGCAGAAAGTTGGTGATACCGGCGATTAGAACGTTATCTCCGGGACGTCGTCGGACACGATGAGTGTCGCTTCCGTCGCGTCACATATTTCATTGACTGATACTCCTGGCGCGCGTTCTAGCAATTTGAGGCCATCTGGTGTGACGTCAATCACGGCGAGCGAAGTGATAATCCGACTCACGACTCCAATGCCGGTGAGCGGCAGCGTGCAGGCATTCAAGATTTTCTTGTCGCCTCGCTTCGACAGATGGTCCATAACGATTAGGACGCGTTTTGCACCAGAAACTAAATCCATCGCACCGCCTGGACCTTTGACCATCGAACCAGGAATCATCCAGTTGGCAAGGTCTCCATTGGCTGAGACCTGCATGGCCCCGAGGATCGCGAGATCGATGTGGCCACCCCGAATCATCGCAAAACTTTGAGCACTACTGAAGAAGCTCGCACCGTCCACGGTTGTTACAGTTTCTTTTCCAGCATTAATGAGGTCAGCGTCAATTTCTGATTCCGTGGGATACGGACCAATGCCGAGTAACCCGTTTTCACTTTGCAGCATGATCCGGGCAGTCGAAGGGATAAAATTTGCGCAAAGCGTTGGAATGCCGATACCTAGATTGACATAGTTGCCATCTCGCATCTCACATGCAGCGCGACGGGCCATTTGTTCTCTGTCGAGTCCCACAATTACTCCACCGTTTTGAGTTAGGGCGTTCGAACTTTTTTGCGTTCGATCACTTTTTCTTGGTCTTCACCAATAACGATACGATCGACGTATATGCCTGGTGTATGTATGGTGTGCGGGTCGAGGGTTCCAGAAGGGACGATTTCTTCAACCTCAGCAACTGTCACCCGTCCGGCTTCGGCCATCGGAGGATTAAAGTTTCTTGCCGTCATGCGATAGACCAAATTCCCCTCTTCATCGGCTTTCCATGCCTTGATTAACGAGACGTCCGCATGCAAAGCGGTTTCCAATACCTGCCAGCGACCATTAAATTGGCGCGTTTCTTTGCCTTCCGTTAGAGGTGTCCCATAACCCGTCGGCGTAAAAAATGCGCCAACGCCGGCGCCACCTGCACGTATACGTTCTGCTAGTGTTCCTTGAGGCGTCAATTCAACGTCTAAGATGCCGTCGAGGTATTGACTTTCAAAGAGTTTGTTTTCGCCTACGTAACTTGCCACCATTTTTGTGACTTGTCTCGTCTCAAGTAGTAAGCCGAGACCAGCACCGTCGATGCCAGCATTGTTGCTGATGCACGTCAGATTTTTTACTCCAGAGTCACGTAGGGCAACACATAAGTTTTGTGGTACGCCGCACAGGCCGAAACCGCCGACCATCAACGTCATGCCGTCTTGAAGTAGTCCGTCGAGCGCTTCAATCGAATTCTTGAATATTTTTCCTGCCATTATGCTTTCATCGGTCCCTTTGGTACGCCGGCACCTTCACGAACGAAGCGCGCCAAGTTTGACATATCTTCGTCGCCATAACCTTGAGCAATGAGGGCATCCTCTATCGTTGCCACGATGCTAGCAATGGGTACCGGAACGTTAAACTGACGGGCGGTATCCAAGGCAATTCCTAGATCTTTTCGGTGTAGTCGAGTCCTAAAACCCAATGGATAATCATCGTTCAGCATTTTGTCAGAACGGTTGTTAAGGATCCACGACCCAGCAACGCCGCCGCCGATAGCCTCAACAACTCTTTCTGGATTTGCTCCCGCGCGGTACGCGAGCGTAAGCGCTTCTGCAAGTGCCATAAAGGTTCCCGCGATGGCTACCTGATTCGCAACCTTCGCAATTTGACCGCAGCCAACCGGGCCAATGCGGGTTACTTTTGCGCCAATGATTTCCAGCACTGGTTCCGCACGAAGAAAGTCTTCTTCAGTGCCGCCACACATGATGGTCAACGTGCCTTTGATCGCACCTTCAGATCCTCCCGATACCGGCGCATCGACGTATCCAACATTTTTAGCGCGGAATGTTTCCGCGAATTGACGCGTTGATTCCGGCGAAATTGATGAGCAGTCAATCACCAAGCTGCCGTCTTTTAGTCCGTTAATGGCGCCAGTGTCTTGATCAAGAAGAACACGTTCTACGTCTGCCGTGTCCGACACACACGAAAGCACAATCTCCGCATCGGCAGCTGCAGCTGCAGGCGTTTCGGCTCTTTGTGCGCCGAGTTTTTCAAGTGGCTCTTCACGACTTCGTGTTCGATTTTGAACGGTCACTTCGCAGCCAGCCTTGATGAGGTTGGTCGCCATAGGTGCGCCCATCGTTCCCATACCCAGCACCGAAATTTTCATTCTGCGAATCTCCTTAAGTGTTTAGTTGGTTCGACCTACGCGCATGGACGATGCCCCGACCCGATTGAGGGCGATTTGTCATAAGCGCTAGAAACTTTTTCCAATATCTGAACGACGGTGAATACACTGTTTCGACGTCGTTGAATCCGACGGATTGTAGCATCTGAGTTAGTGCAGACAGCGTCGGCATGGCGCACATTTCGTAGCGGGCCTCGGCGGCGTGTTCATCTCCAGGGAAAAATGGTACGAGTGGATACCGTTCGTGCACAAAGGGTAGCAGCACGTGCGTTTCGCAGACTAGAAGTTGTTTGGTTACGCTGGCGATGTTTTCAAGTGCGGTGAGCGGGTTGCGTAAGTGGTAGAAAACGCCTAATAGCAGTACAAGATCAAACTGGCCGATTTCGCTTGGTTTAAGTTCATGGACGTCTGCTCGCCTATACTCGACGGATGAACCGTGCCTTTTGTGTGCACTTAAGAATTCTTCCATGCCGAAGCGGTCCCACGAAAAACTATCGACGGCAAGTACGCGGTCTGCGCCACGTCGTTCACACTCAAACGAAAAAAACCCATGCCAGGCTCCGATGTCGAGTACCGTCCAACCAGTTAAATCTTCTGGGATTTGTAGGAGATCGAGTCGCCTGTTGAATCGGCGTCTGATCTGGCCTTCGTGGGACAAAATGGATGCACCGCTGTCGGGGCGGCTAATAACTTCGTGCGGACGTTCTTTCATGTCTCAAGGTGCCGTTACTGTAGACGTGCAGGATATCACGCGGGTAGCCGTTCCTGTGTAGACGTGAACCGTTCTCAGATGTCCAGATGAAGCTGTTCCTTGATGTGTCGAATACGGTCATCGATTGGTGGGTGTGTTGATAGGTAGGCGCCCAGCCCGAGCGGATCGGTTTTTCTGTCCAGATTTCTAAAACGGTCCAGCATGCGAAACGCTCCAACTGGATCAAAACCCGACACCTGCATAAGTCTGGCCCCGAGCGCATCTGCTTCGAATTCCTGCTCGCGAGAATAGGCTTTTTCAAGCCACTGAACGCCAACTGTTCGAATCCATGGGGCTATGGTCCTCGCAGCCGGCGTGGCAAGCGACGCCATCGATAAGGCCTTTTGACTCAAGATACGGTCAATGGCGTGACGCTTGATCACGTGCGCCATTTCGTGACCAATAACAAATGCTAGTTCGTCTCGGTCGTGCTCGGCCAGCGTTACCAATGCCGGTGCTACAAAAATGAACCCCCCAGGCAGGGCAAAGGCGGTCGCATGATTTCCGTTAACGGCCATCACTTCGAAGTGGAGGGCGCGGTTCTTAACACGGTCCGCGAGCTGGGCCGTGATGTCGTCTAGTAGGTTTTGAATTTCCGGGTCTGGAGGTCCGGTTGCGTCTTCACGAACCACTTGAGCCATGTCACGACCGACGGCCTGTTCGGCTCGAATCGCATCTTCCTCGTTGCCAGTAAAAGATTGCCACATCCATCTGGCTTTTTGGTACTGCTTACCTGCAAGTCGACCTAGTAGATAAGGTGTGTTTTTTGACACAGAAACAAGTGTAGCGCTACTAGCACAGGAAGTTAATCCACACGCTAATGGTTAGAGGTTGTTGAGAGTTTCGGGTCTGAGACAGGTAAGATGGGAAAGGTGTTGAGAAAACCTGTGTAGCAATATCCGAATAACCCAAAAACTCCCAGCGTGATGGCTATTTCTAGAAGTCCCAACGGAACGGTATCACCATGCCAGAGCGATGGCGCAACCAGAATAAAGCGTTCAAGCCACATCCCTACAAGGACAACGATGGCAATTGCTGTGAGACCAACGGGCTTCATCTTAATTGCTCGGCTGAGCAAGACAACGAATGGGACAACGAAGCACAGCGCTAACACGAGCCACGCTATTGGGCCCCAGGGGCCATGCATCCGGTGGTAAATGAATTCTGTTTCTTCTGCAAGATCGCCGTACCAGATCACCAGGTACTGTGACCAGAACATATAGGCCCACAGTATGCAAAAACCGAAAAGCAATTTGCCGACGTCATGAAGTTGTTGGGTGCCTACCCACGCCGAGATTCCGAGACGGTCGCGGCCCATGGCCGCTATGCACGATAAGAATGCGAATCCGATAAAGAGGTTTCCAACGAAATAGTACCCGCCAAACAATGTAGAAAACCAATGCGGATCAAGAGACATGACGAAATCAAAGGCAACGAGCGAGAAGATCCAGCCGTAGGCGATTAGGATGGAGACAGCCAGTTTGTCTTGCGCACGCTGACTTCTATCTCGTTCCGACGCGGCGCCTTGCCACCCAGCAATTAGTCGTTTCGTAAACCCACTCGCGACATGTTGCCCCGACTCATGTAGTAGTCCGATATCTGGCCGGAGCGACCGATAAACGTAGAGTAAGCTCAGTCCTGAAAGCACGGTGAAAGCAACAAGTTGTCTCGCTACGAAGAATGGAACGTTAAGCCAAGCGGCCTTTGCTTCGACTGGATGTTGGACCCAGGGTGCCCAACTTGAAATCCCGATAAGTAAAATGCAGACGAGTGCCAGTGACACAGGGAAAAATGCAGCGGTAGCTTCGGCGAGTCGCTTGAGTGGACGCCCCCATCGTGCTGACGTTGCCTGAAGAATGGCCGACAAGACAACTCCGGCTTGGGCGAGGCCCGCAAAAAATAAAAAATTTATAAGCAGTGCTTGCCAGGCCCTGACGCTATCACCGAGGAACGTACCGTAGAGAAAAGCGATACTTCCTAAGAAGCCGAAACCAAGCAGCACCTGACGGGCGGGTGGAGAGACAAGGCTACCGGATGGTATTTGCGGGGTGGTCACGGCCTGTTTGACTCCGGCATAGGTTCTAAAGTGCCTAGATGATGGACGAGCGCCCAGCGTTCCCGAACAGACAAAGCATCCGCGAAACGAGGCATGTTACGACCACCTTCACGAATAATTGTGTAGACGAATCCGTCTGGATAGTTCAAAACGTGCGGTAGAGTGAGGTTGGGCATCCGACGGTAGAAAGACGCGAGTTGCCCGTCGCCGTACCCATCGGTTCCGTGGCAGACCGTGCAATAGGTTTCATACAACGCTGCGCCTTCAGCTAATACATCGCTAGTTTCTTGCAACGGGTTTGGAAGGTCTCGTGCCTCACGACGGTTCAAACGTCGTACCCCGTCTGTTGCCATTGATCGGTCGGGCGGTGTCCGTACTTCCGTCTGTGGTTGGACGACGGGACCTGTCCACATGTTTCGTATCCAGGTAAGTGCGAACACGGTGCTTCCCGTGAAGATCATCACGATCATGGCAGCTAGTAGTTTACGCATCAGTTTCGATCTCCAGTGCGCCGGCCTCTTCCAAGGCGGTACGAATCAACTTAACGCGTTGGTTATCGGTAGATGCCACAAGCACCCCGAATCGATCGAGTGAAAACCGCGGGTCGGTTGCCAGTTTGGTGGCGGGTTTGACAACGTTTGGAAGTCTAGAAAGCGACAGAAATCCCAGCATCCCACCTATTGCACCGAAAAGAATTGTCAACTCAAAGGCAATAACGACAAAAGGTGGAATTGAAATCAGCGGCTTACCACCTGTAATCAGCGGCCATTCGTAGACTGTATAGATCGGAAGCGCAAACCCGCTAATACAACCAAGAAGCGCTCCAATGAGCGTAAACGTACGGATGGGACTTGTCGCTTCGTCGAGTGCGTGGTCGATATCATGATTCGGCGATGGACTGTACGCGGTGATTGTCCCGAGATCGGCATCGCGTATCGCTGTAATAGCGAGAGCAGCTGTGCGACCGCTATCGAAGATGCCACGGATATAAGTGGTTTCCATTTATGCCGACTCCGGTTCCGGTGTGTCAGAGGCTTCTTTCATCTCGGTAATGGAGATAGCCGGAAAATTTTTGATGAAGAGTAGGAACATCATAAAGAACATGCAAAAGCTACCCAGTGTGATTGCACCCTCGACCCACGTTGGCTGATAGAGACCGACAGGCCAATTAGCTGGGTCAAAGTCATGTGAGAGCGATGAGACAATAATGACAAACCGTTCTAGCCACATGCCAATGTTGACAAATATTGAGATTACGAACAGCGAAAGTAAATTCGTCCTGATTTTTTTCGAGAATAGAAACAGAGGCACGATGGTGTTGCAAAACAGCATGCCCCAGGCAAAGAATCGGTATTGCCCAAAGATCCGGTCGTAGAACGTGCCCTGCTCAAACACGCTGCCGCTGTACCATGCAATAAAAAACTCTGTGAGGTAGGCGTATCCAACGATAAGGGACGTCAGGATGATCATCTTGGCCAGATTTTCGAAATGGTGAATTGTGATGTACTCCTCAAGTTTTAGTAGCTTACGTAAAGGAATGAGTAGCGTGATCACCATGGCTAGGCCAGAGAAGATCGCTCCTGCGACAAAGTACGGCGCAAAGATTGTCGTGTGCCACCCAGGAAGAATGGCCATGGCGAAATCCCAGGAGACAACACTGTGCACGGAAACCACCAACGGCGTTGCGAGTGCTGCAAAGAACGCATATAGGCTGTTGTAGTGTCTCCAGCGTTTACTTGAACCGTCCCATCCAAGCGCAAGAGCACGGTAAATAGGTTTGCGCCAATCGGTACAGCGGTCCCTGGCAGCCGCAATGTCAGGGATCAGCCCAAGGAACAGAAACATCGCACTCACCGTGAGGTACGTAGTAATTGCAAACACGTCCCAAACAAGAGGCGAGCGGAAATTTACCCACAGTTGACGCTCGTTCGGATAGGGGATCAACCAATAAAAAAACCAAGGCCGGCCGATGTGGATGATCGGAAATAGACCGGCGGTGCTCACGGCAAAGACTGTCATGGCTTCTGCTGCACGTGCGACGGCCGTTCGCCAACGGGCTCTAAACAGAAATAAAACGGCTGAAATCAGTGTTCCTGAGTGTGCAATACCAACCCAGAAGACGAAGTTGGTGATGTAGATGCCCCATAAAATCGGATGTTCATATCCCGCGACACCAAGCCCCGTCTGCCATTGCTGCGCAAACGCGTATGCTCCGAAACAAAAACCAATGCCAATAAGTCCAAGCGCGCCGTAATATGCGAGCCGAGGAGGTTGTAGGGTCCGCAAAATGTCGGCATCAATTTTGGTATAACTCATGACGTCGACGATCGCTCCTGGACGACTTTCTTCAAGTAGGTAATGGCCGGTTTGGTATTGACAATGCCGAGTGCGTGGTAGCTCCTATCGTCTTGCGATAAACGTGAAACCTTACTGTTGGGATCGTTGAGATTGCCGAAGACAATAGCTTGCGCAGGACAGGTTTGCGCGCAGGCTGGCGTAACTTCGCCATCTTTAACCATTCGACCGGCGTCGCGTGCGGTGTCTTTGCCTCCTGCGATGCGTTGAACACAGAAGGTGCATTTTTCCATCACGCCAGCGCTTCTTGCTGTGACATCAGGATTAAGTTGCAAATTCAACGGATCTGGAAATTCTGGTTCGAACCAATTGAAACGACGAACCTTGTATGGACAATTATTTGCGCAGTAACGTGTGCCGACGCAGCGGTTGTAAACCTGAGCGTTTAGACCTTCATCAGTGTGATAGGTTGCAAATACGGGACAGACGGTTTCGCACGGTGCGTGGTCACACTGCTGACACAGCATAGGTAAGAATTTTGTCTGTGCGGGAGCGTTCACATCTGGTGATTTATCCACGAATCGCTCAATTCGCATCCAAGACATAGTCCGTCCACGAAGCATGCGCTCAGCGCCCATCACGGGTATGTTGTTTTCGGCGTAGCAGGCAGCGACGCACGCGTTGCAGCCATTACAGGAGTCGAGGTCTATAGCCATTCCCCAGCGGTAGTTGGGGTGTTCATGTTCTGGGTACAAACTAAAGTGTTCTTCTTCAGGATGTGATTCTCCGGCAGCCAGTGCGGTAAGGGAGACTGACTTGGCAATGTCTCGTCCATCTTGGTCGAACGTATTTTGAAGCCGTGGGATAGGGCGGTGCAGGTCACGTGGGGTTGCCGTGACTTTTGTTCCAGCCCACCGAACACCGCCAGACACTGTTTCGGGTGTCGGATTCAGAACGACCATTGGATTGATGCCCCGGTCATTGGCGTATCGACCGAATTCTGTGTGACCTTGTCCGATCGGGATTGCGACAGTACCGTCGGCCATATCGTTGTTCACAATGACGGTGGCATCAGCCGAGCCGTAGTCTGTCTCCAGGGAGACCAGTTGCCCGTCAACTGCACCAATTGAATCGGCCGTTCCCGGCGACATTTCGGCCCAGCTTCCCCATGTTGCTTTGAGTATGGGGTCTGGGATCTCCTGCAACCACGGACGATTTGCACCGCGACCGTCGTAAAAGTGCAGTGATGGATAGGCGACAAGAGTAAGTGGCCGATCATTTTCGGAAGGGTCGTCTGAGCCTGTGTTCGTAAGGTCACCTATTGCTTCAATTGGCGTGGCGGCTACTTCATTTGTCGAGTTCCAGATACCGCCATTTCTAAGTGCGCTCGCCCAGTAATCTTCAAAATCAATGTTTTCGGCGTCGGTCGAGTCATTGACCTCTGGTGTATTTCCAGTGGTCTGGATTTTTCGCCAGGCGTCACGAAGCACCTCGTAAAAATCCCCATCTGGGAGCTGACTAAGGTCGCTTTCCGGCTCGGGTCCACTTTCTTCAGGTGCAGAGGGCACTGTAAGCGCGCGACCGATACCAAGAAGAACGTCACCGAAGTGTTTGGTATCGAACAGCGGTTGCATGGTTGGCTGCATCAAGCCAGATATTCCATTGCCTGGTCGATGGTCTCCCCAAGATTCAAGTGGGGTGTGAGTCGGTAGTACGATGTGGGCACGTGCGCTGGTTTCGTCTGGATAACTTGATGTTGATACAACGAATGGAACGTTATCGAGTGCTGATCCGAAATCAGCTGCCGCTGGTAGCGTGAACACAGGGTTGACGTTGTGAAATATTGCGACCTCGATTTCTCCATTACTCATCGCTTGCGTGAGTGTGAGCATGTCGCTGTAACTGTTGACATGGTCCCAAATGCTCGTAGCGTCGAGGCGTACAGTTGAGCCAATATTTCCCGCAACTAAATTGAGTAACGCGATGGCTATTTGTGCCTCGGTCGCATTTTCTCCAGAGACGGCTATGCCTCCGCCAACGGCGAGAGTTCGTCCGGGCCCGATGTTTGGGTCTGAGAATGCACGTGCGAGGTCAACAATACGGGTTGCGGGAATACCGGTTTGCGCGGAAACTGTCTCCGCTGACGTTTCTCCGATAAACACTTCTATCTGTCTAAGGGCTTCGTCAGACAGGTCTTGAGCTTGTACCCGCTGTTCGGCCAAGATGGTGTGGACCATCGCCATTGCGACAAGGCCTTCAGTGCCTGGCTGAACGGGGATCCATTCGTCGGCGCTAGAGGCTGTCATGGAAAGCCTGGCCTCCAGGTGTACAAAACGCGACTTTATGCCGTTTTGAACCCGCCTTGCGTCTGTATGCAAGCGAGTGTATTTGACGGGGGCCAACCATGTTTCCATGAAATCCGCACCAAAAGACACAAGAAGATCGGCGCGATCGAAATCGTGTTGTGGCACAGTGGGGCGGTCAAATACGATTCGGTTCGCTTCTCGTATCGCTTCGTAAGCAAATGCCTCGTAGCGAAATCGCCTTGCGCCTCCAACGGCTGCAGCCCATGTGTCGGTCAGTTCGTCGAGAGTGCCGCTTAGCAGTGGTGTCACTACGGCGACACGATCAACCTGGCCTGTTTTCTGCAGTTCCAAGATTCGTTCGACGACCGCCTGTTCTGCTTCATTCCAGTTAGTGGCTTCCAGAACGCCAGGGCGGTTCGTAGTCGCGGCACGACGAACGAGTGGTTGTCTGAAACGATCAGGGTTATAGGTTCCCTGCAGTGCCGATTGGCCTCGTGCACAGAGCGTCCCGAGATTGTCGGGATGTTTTGGATTGCCTTCTACTTTGACAGGTCGTCCTTCTCTGGTCCGAACGAGAGTGCCGCATCCACCGGGACATTCACCGCAGACGCTGGCGTACCAAGTAGCAACGCCAGGGACAGCATCGTCAGGCGGCACGACGTAGGGGATGATCTGTTCTGGTGGCACTGGGGAACACGCACTTATAGCAGCTGCCGGTCCCGCGCTGCCCAACACCTTGAGAAAGGTGCGTCGCTCGACAGTTTCCGTTAGGTTCGTCTTCGTATTGTTATTCACGGCTTACTACTCAGTAATGGCAGACGAGACAATCTCGTGAGGCTTCGCGTTCTTTGTGACAATCGAGGCACCATCCCATGGTTAACGGTTCGACCTGTTGGGCAATTTCCATCCGTCGCACGTCGCCATGGCAGTTTTCACAGCCGACATCCGCTCTGATGTGAGCTTTGTGATTAAACCGGACATAGTCGGGAAGATTGTGGACTCGGACCCACGGGATCGGCTCTTCGTTTTCCCAGTAGGCTAACAACTTCTGAATTTCAGGTTGTTCAGTCAGTATTGATTGGTGACAGCCAACACAACGTTCGACGGATGGTATGCCAGCAACCGGTCCTCGTCTTGCGTACGCATGACAAAACTCGCACTTGATTTCGTATTGTCCGGCGTGGTGTGCGTGGCTAAATGCAATTGGTTGTCCGGCTGGGTCGGTAGCGACCCCCGGTGCTTCGATTGAGCTGCCACCATCGGTGCTGCTAGTTTGCTCGAGCACGGCATTTCCGGTCAGTACAAATCCAGCCGCGCATGTCAGTAGGACGAAGAGAGCGATAAAGGATACCGAGAATGATTTTTTTTGCACGTGATGAATAAATCTCATATCTGGAAAATTACGTGGCAGAAACTGCGCGTAATTCTAATTGTCGGAAAGTGCTTTGGCAAAATGTCTACCACCGTTTGTTTCTGTCACTAAAATAAAGCATAACGAAGCCTGTTATCGTTGTCAGTTCACGTGACCGCTAAAACCGTCGATGTGTATCTCGTTCCGGTGGGGAGTAACCGCTACGAACTCTATTGTGAGTCCGCTGAAATTGATGATCTTGACGATGTGGAGACTACTGGGAAACAGGCTAATATGTATGCCCGTTTCCGGCTTATGCTTCATGAGGCTCAGCAAGCTCGTCGAGCACGACGATTAGCGTCCGTACCAGCAGATCCGAAGATACGGCTTTCCTGGACTGAACGGCTCAGAAACTGGATATTTGGCAACATTACGGAGTCGCTCGCTGAATGGCGACTGTTATGGCACCTCCGAAAGCAATCGGTGGCAATCCTAGCTTATCCGAGCGATATCGAAGCTGACAGGGCGTTATCCGAGACCTTAGATATCCTGCAGCGTGACTCTGAACGCCATCGGCGTCGTCTTGTTATCTCAGCGATAGCAGCTGCAGTACTTGGCCCTTTGCTCTTTTTTGTACCGGGACCGAATCTTGTGGCATATTATTTCTGGTTTTTGGCTGTGGGCCATTTACTGGCGTGGCGTGGCGCAAAACACGGGTTGACGGTGGTTAAGTGGCAGATGCGTTCGAATGCGCCGCTCGTTGATCTACGTCGCATTTTTGACCTGGAACCTGAGGCCAGGGAAATACATGTACGCAATGTGGAAGCTCGTTTGGGGCTTGATCATTTGTCAGCATTCGTTGAGCGCATGGTTGTCCGATTTCGGTAAGGCTACAGTGGTATACTCGGCCGCTTTGACCAGTTTGATCAGGTGGACTTGGCGTTCCCGTGTTGCGTCTGCTTTAGCCGCTTTTATCGTGGTTGGAGTACATGTGATGTTACCTGGTTCGGGAGCTGCCCAAGTGATCGGGGGGCCTCGTCCGGCGCCGACATCGGAGTCCCAACTTGGTTTTCTTACTCGATTTGATGCCCATGCCTCGGGCCAGCGCATTTCTGGTGATGGCGAAAGTCAATTCAACTGGGATACCGACATTGGTGTGGACATGGATATTTTTGACCTCGACCTTCTTCGCGGAAACGTGTTCATCAATGTTGAGACCATAGTGGGTGATGAGCGCAGGGCCATTGATCCGAATCAGAATAATTACACGTTTGATTTATCCGTTTTCACTCGCCTACCTCGCGGCGAGATTGGAACCACGTTCCATCATGTTTCGCGGCATCTATCTGACCGGGAACAGCTTGGCTCGCCTGCCTGGAATATGTTGGGGCTGACCTACGGTGATCGATATACCTACGCGTCTTTGAACTTTGAAATGGTTGGACGCTGGCTCCGAGTTATTGAAGGTTCTGAAGTGGATTACGAGCAAGAGGTAGATACGAGCATTCGGATAAGCCGACCGATGAGTGAACGCATTGCATTGTTTGGCCGGTTTGATGGTTCGATGGTGACGGTTGATCAGAAGATGTTTGGTCGGTCAACGCAGTACGGTGGTCGCGTTGAAGGGGGCGTTCGCATTGAGGGAGGTATTGGCGCCGTGGAACTTCTGGTGGGTCGCGAGCGTCGTATTGATGCCGATTTCTTTGCCCGGAGGCCAATTCGATGGACAGAGCTAGGTTTTCGTTTTGTTCTTGACTAAATGAGCTTGTTCTCGGTTTCGTTCTTACCCTATGAGATAATCGGAACATGACATTCGCACGACGGAAGGTCGTTTTTCGAGTGAGTTTGGTGATGGTACTCGGCATTGTATTTACGATGTCTGTTCCAAGTCAGACAGCCGTCAGACCTCCAAAATTTGATTACAAGCTTGTCAAACTTGAGAACGGATTAACCGTGATTCTGTCCGAGGATCATTCAACTCCGATTGTGAATTTGCAGCTGTGGTATCACGTCGGTTCGAAAGATGAACCACCGGGTCGGACCGGTTTTGCCCATCTCTTTGAACACCTAATGTTTAAGGGGTCTCACAACGTTGGTTCGGATGAACATTTGGCGATGATTTCAAGAGTTGGTGGCGATGGAAATGCTTATACGACAGAGGATACAACTGTTTTTTTTGAGACTGTACCGGCGGAATATCTCCCGCTAATTTTGTGGCTTGAAGCCGACCGTATGGCGACATTACGAATCGACCAGCGGTCGCTCGATTCTGAGCGAGAAGTTGTTAAAGAGGAGCGAAGGTTTCGGTACGAGAACGAGCCATTCGGTCTTCTCTCTGAAATTTTGTACGACAACGCCTTCAGTACACACCCATACAAGCACACCCCAATCGGGTCAATGCAAGACCTTGAGGCTGCCTCAATTGAGGATGTGCAAGATTTCTTTAACACCTACTACGTGCCGGAGAACGCGACATTAACGCTGGTTGGTGATTTTGAATCTGATTATGCCCTACAGATGGTCGAGCATTATTTTGGGCGTGTCCCAAAAGCTACGAATCCTGTTCCGCGTGATATTCCACGAGAGCCGCCAGTGTCGCAGGAGCGGAGAATAACGATTGAAGCCGATAATTGGCCGCTACCGGCGGTTATTGTGGCGCATCACATCACTTATGACGGGCACCCTGATGCTTACCCTCTGCATATTCTCTCGAAGATTCTATCTGACGGTCAGAGTGCGCGTATTTATCGACGATTGGTCTATGAACAGCAAATTGCGATTTCAGCATTTGGGCAAGGCAGTCTCATCGAGGACCCAAATCTTTTTTACGCTGTCGCGATTGTTCAGCCTGGTCAAACACCTGACGCCGCTGCCCTATCGTTGATTGAAGAGCTTGATCGCGCCAAAGCGGAGCTTGCGACCGACGCAGAAATTCAACGTGCGAAAAACCAATTTGCTCGTGACTACGTAATTGGAAGGATTTCGGTGGATCAGAAGGCCTCCCATCTTGCACATGCTCAAGTGATTCATGATGACATAACAACCGCAGATGGCGAGTTCGATATTTTTATGAACGTATCGAAAGCTGATGTGCAGCGTGTAGCGGAGACCTATTTGCGTGATGACAATAGGTTAGTGCTAACGATTTTACCTCGTAGTACAGGGGCCGTGTCTCGATGACGCCGCGGACGGGATGTTTTGTGGCACTCGTTGTGGCAATACTGGGAGTGGCTGTGCCGTCCGTTGCACAGAGAACTGATTGGCCTAGAGAAGATCCCCCTCCCCCGCTTTTACGAAGCGAGGTAATTTTTCCTGATTATGAGATCAGAACGCTTGAAAATGGACTCCGTGTTGTGTACGTCGGTCATCACGAGCAACCCGCAGTCAACGTCCAACTGGTGATGCGTGCTGGTGCTGCAAACGATCCACCGGGGAAACCCGGTGTTGCTGCCTTCGTTGGCCTGCTTCTTGACCAGGGGACGACGACGCGTTCGGCGCCAGACATTGCGTCCGCAATTGATAGCGTTGGCGGAGCCTTGGGTGTTGGTGCGGCCACCGACCTTAGCTTCGGCAATGTGCTGGTGATGAAAGATAGCTTTGATCTGGGCTTGGATTTGTTGGCTGATGTTACGCGGCGTCCCGCTTTCGAGCCAGGAGAAATCGAACGTCAACGGCAGCAAATGTTGTCAAATGTGCAGGTTGGGTACGACGATCCGGCGTATGTTGCGGACGTTGTATTTAATCGATTGGTATATGGGTTTCATCCGTATGGGATGCCGCAGAGTGGTACGCCAGCATCGATTAGTCGGATTTCCCGCGACGACTTAGTTGCTTTTCATAGCACTCACTATTTGCCAAATAATGCGGTTATAGCCGTAGTAGGTGATGTTACCAACGAGGAGGCATTTGCAGGCGTTGAGCGCGTGTTCGGGGACTGGCAGCGCGGGTTACTTACGGTTGTCGATGACGACGAGATTCCAGTGCCAACCAGTCGCCTTGTTGTTATCGATAGACCAGGTGCTGTTCAAACAACGGTCCGCGCCGGTCACGCTGCATTGCCCCGTGCGCACCGTGATTTTCTCGCGTTTGACTTGGCTATAAAAATTCTCGGAGGTGAGGGAGGTAATAGGTTAGGTAGTGTCCTTCGGACCGCACGCTCTCTTACCTATTCAGCTTCAGCAGATCTTGCTGGCCGACAGTTGGCGGGCGATTTTATGGCAAAGACGGACACTCGTTCGGTTGCGACTTCTGAGGCGTTGCGCCTAACTGTCGATGAGGTGGCGCGTATGGGACGTGAGCAAGTACATCCGCGAGAGCTTCAGAGTGCGCAAGATTATCTTGCGGGCAATTTTCCAATTACGATTGAAACGCCAAACGCTATCGCCACCCAGGTGCTTGAGGCCATTTTGTATGGGCTAGATCTCGATGATCTTGAGAACTATCCAGATCGGATCAACGCAGTCACGATCAACGACATCCAACGGGTGTCGGAACTACATCTTGAGCCTTCTCAACTGTCCATCGTCCTTGTCGGAGATGCATCAGTGTTCGTACAGGATCTTACGGATGCTGGTTTTGAACAGTTTGAGGTGATACCTGTGTCGGAACTTGATTTGTCGGCGGCGAGTCTCCGACGTTAACCTCAATAGTTACTGGTCTTACGACTTGTCGAAGATTCTGATTTCGTGTGGTGAGCCATCTGGCGATTTATACGGCGGTGCGCTCACACGTGAGCTTGTCAAGCTTGAGCCTGGTTTGCGTATTTCTGGTCTCGGTGGCGACCGATTACGTGAAAGTGGATGCGATCTTGTCGCACACTATGAAGGTCTCGCAGCTACTGGTCTTTCAGAGGCTCTGGCTGTATTGCCAAGGTCCTATGCAACCTATCGTCGAATGATCGCGCACGCACGCACGAAGTGTCCCGATGTGTTTGTGGCGATCGATTTTCCTGAAGTGAACTTTCGTCTTTCGGCGGTTCTTCGGAAGCTTGGGATTCCTACCGTTTACTACATTGGACCGCAGGCCTGGGCCTGGCGCCGGCGACGCTTTGAAAAGATGCGGCAACTGGTCGACTTAGCCCTTGTCATCTTTCCATTTGAGGTGGCTCTCTACAAAGAGGCCGGAATTCCGGTCAAGTTTGTCGGTCATCCCCTTTTGGAACTATCAAAACCGTTTGAACCTCGAGATGTTTTTCTGAGGAAACTCGAACTTCAATCTGGTCATCCCACGATAGCACTCCTCCCAGGAAGTCGGCCCAATGAGGTTCGAGCGCTTTTGCCGGACATTGTTGCAGGGAGCGTACTGGTAAGGGAGCGGATCAAAACTGCACAGTTTATTGTCGCACGCGCTCCACACCTAGAAGATGCACTTTTTGAACCATTGGGTCAGCTGCGAAGAGCAGGCATTCCAGTGGCGGTTACTACTGAAAGGACCGATGACGTCCTGGCGGCTGCTGATGTCGCCGTGACGGCTTCGGGGACGGCAACAGTGCAGGCTGCAATTCATGGGTGTCCGATGGTGATTGTCTATCGGCTTTCAGCACTGACCTATCGGTTGGTTAAGCGTTTTGCACATGTGGACAACGTCGGCATGGTGAACCTCATTGCAGGAAAGCAGGTGGTCCCAGAATTGTTGCAAGATGCGCTGACGCCAGAGACGGTGTCAGCCGAGGTATTGCGGTATTTGACGGACTCGACGTTAGCGTTGGACTCTAAGGAGAAGTTAGCCGAGGTTCGCCACAAATTAGGGACAGAGGGGGCAAGTCGCCGGACGGCAGAACACGTGCTTGCTATTGCTCGACAGGGAACGATGTAGTGTTGCCTGAAACCTGGACGGGATCCCAAGAAAATGATCAGACGTTCTCGTCAAGAACCCCCATTTTCACTCATAATACGTCCTTTTGTAGTGTTTAGTTTCGGAGATCATCGTGAGAAGTGGTTTAGTTGCGTCGGTGTTCTTGTTGTTGATCTCGTCGGTTGTATCAGGTCAGACAAACTCGGGAGAGATTGGAGGCGTGATTCGCGACGAATCTGGTGGAGTATTGCCCGGTGCGACCGTCGTTTTGACCCATGTAGATACGGCATTTACTTCTGAGCAGATTACCGATGGCGAAGGGCGATTTTTCGCAGCGGGGCTT
>CAZDQD010000125.1:0-19824 GCA_964507425.1 uncultured Vicinamibacteraceae bacterium | reverse complement strand
AACACTTGGTAATAGTTGTTGTAACCAGCTCCCAATCGCGGCGCTCCAAAACTCAGGCAACGTTCTCCAAGACTTCTATCGTCAGTCCATACGGCGTGCCTTTGACGCTTTTCCCCGGCTGTGGCTGCGCGCATTTTGGCCGCTTGCGTGCGATCTGGTATGCGTCCATTTTCGGGACTGGTGATGAGAGATGTGCGGTTATCCCAATCTCGCTCAACCATCCAAAACTGATTGTAATTACCAGTAGCCCGGTCACGGGATGTGAAGTTCTGTACTTCGGCTAATGCTGCCGTGAAGACGGAGTCACCGAACGCGGCGTCATCAGCGTCTAGCGCAAAGAGTTCGGCGGCTTTTGACTGGATAGCGGATAGCTCTTCATCGGTAAGGTATGCACGGTCGCCAAGTACTTGGGGTCGTTGCAATGGAGTCGCGTGGTTATTTGCCCATGTGCCTTGTAGATCAGGTTGCCCGAAGGCCGTACGTGGAGCGGTCCATGAGCTTTCTTGGGCAGTGACTGGACTGGTGATAAACGCAAGCACGATCAGGAATATTGTTGCGGCGATGAGAGTCGTTTTGCTCATGAGGTCTCCTCGGCTATCGATGGTTAGTGTATCTAAGGCTGGGGTTCGTCAGCGGCCCGAGCGTTATTGAGAATATTCTCCAACCCATAATTGCCTTCGTGACAGGCAAACTCAAACATGGGTTGATCGGTTTTTTGCATTTCTACAGCCACGGTCCAAGGCTGAACGAAGGAATCCGGGTCAGTGATGGTGTACTCGTACAGCAGTTGATTCTCTGATGTTCGGGAAAACCGTTCGGTTAGGTGCATGTGTTCGCCCGATCCCGCAAACGTGGTGTCAGCCCTGAAATTCGTTGTTTCGATAACTAATGTCTTTCCATCCCACCGTCCCCGGGAGTCTCCACGAATTTGCCTGATGGTGCTGGGGACGTGCTGTCGTCCGTCCATGGGAATAACGCGGACTTCATGTACCATCTCGTTATGTAGGATGACATAGCCAGGAACCTGGAGGATAAGAACATTATTGTTATAAGCACCAGGGTTCATCGGGGGGCCAGCATTGAATCCAACCATGCATCGTTCAGTAATGCTACGGTCAAGATGACTGCGCGGAGAAATTCGGCGTAATGCCGCCCGGGCTTCTGTTCGTCTCTGGCCAGAAGCGGTTAGTGCAGGGATGCGACCGTCAGAAGGTTCGATAACGAGTGAGGTGCGCAAGTCCGGCTGGAGGCTTCTTCCGTTGTCTAGCCAAAACTTTGCGTGAACGCTCGGGTTTCGGTTGACGTCGTAGCTGTCACGATCTGAATTAGTTCTCGTTTCGTAGGCTGCGGCTTCTTCAGCGGTTAGCGTCGCACGAGCAGCGAATTCACTCGGACGCTGGAGTGGTGTCATCGTTCGAAAATCCCAGACTCCTTGGAGGTTGGGTTCACCTGATGCCAAGTGGGAGGACTGCGCGGCGGCTGATGTTGCCATCGCACCAGATGCGACGATGATAAGTAGAAAGGCGGTCAACTTGGTCGGGTCAAAAGCCATAAGCGCTGCCACTTACGTTCAATTCTGTTTAAGATAGCAGTTTTCTGGGGTTGTTGGCGCTGATTATTGATTTCCCGGAGTGTTCTGATGGTGTTACGAGTGATTAGAGTGATGTTGATAGTCGCTGGTGTGAGCGCATGGCTCATAGGCTACGCGGGCGCAGAACAGAGTCTTCTTGCCGAGTGGCCCCAATTTCGTGGATTAACTGCCGGAGCCGTTGCCGACGATCCCTCCCTCCCTGACCAGTGGAGCACGACCGAAAACGTCGTGTGGACGGTTGACCTTCCTGGTTTGGGTTGGAGTTCGCCTGTGGTGGCAGGTGAGCATATCTTTGTTACTGCGGCCGTTAGTAGTGGGGATGAACGGGCACCTGTTCCTGGGTTGTATGACCCGGGAGAGTCCTTTGGTAAAACTCGTTCTGATGCGACGCACCAATGGATGGTCTACGACATCGATTTTGAGACCGGGGCTATTCGATGGGCGCGAGAGCTTGAAGCCTTGGTTCCAACAGAGCTCAAACACATCAAAAACAGTTTTGCGTCCGAAACACCTGTGACTGATGGTCGCAGGGTCTACGTATATTTTGGCAGTATTGGTCTTGTCGCGGCATTGAATATGTCTGGAGAAACTGTTTGGCGGACCGATGTTGGATCTTTCAATGGAGGACAAGAATTTGGAACGGCGGCTTCGCCCGCACTCCATGACGGACGACTCTACATCGTGAACGACAATACGACAGGTTCATTTTTGGCAGCATTTGATGCAGACACTGGCGAGGAGATCTGGCGTGTTTCGCGAGATGAAACAGAGAATTGGTCGACGCCATTTGTCTGGGTCAATCACATCAGAACGGAGATCGTGACAACTGGCCGACGAAAGATTCGATCCTATGATGTGCACGGGAATTTGTTATGGGAATTAGGCGGTATGACCGTTAATGTCGTACCTACACCGTTTGCGGCCGAGGGATTGTTGTACTTGAGTTCCGGTTACCCTGGTGGGTTTCCACGACCCGTATACGCAGTCAGGCCTGGTGCGTCTGGTGATATCTCACTTGGCGAGGATGAAACCGGCAATGACTTCATCGCGTGGTATCAGCCACTTTTAGGGACGTACAGCACATCCGCCCTAGTTTATGGGGACTACTACTATACGTTGCTCGATCGCGGCTTTTTGTTGTGCCACGACGCGCGAACAGGTGAAGAGATTTATGGGAGGCAACGGATTGCGCCCGGACATGGGTTTACTGCATCTCCGTGGGCGTATAACGGGAATGTGTTTGTTCTTAGTGAAGATGGAGATACTTATGTAATTAAGGCTGGGCCAGAGTTTGAGATTCTGGCGACCAACTCTCTTGATGAAATGTCTCTTGCTACGCCTGCCATTGCGAGAGGGAGTTTATTTGTGCGAACACAGACAAAGCTTTACCGGCTAAGCAAGGACGCGCGCTAGTGGAAACTAGCGCGCGTCACAGCGGTTTTCCTTAATCGTTCTGGTTTGCGGCACCTCTTGCATCGATTACTCGCTGCCCACCGAGAGCATTAGGGACAGCGTAGTTGCCTTCGTGACACGCGTATTCATAAATTTCGTAGTCCGGATCAGCCGTAAGGGGCATTGAAATCGTCCACGGTTCCGTGTAGACGCTCGGATCGTCAATGGTAACCGTCCAAATAATAGTTTCGGCTGATACTCGCTCGAACCGCTCCACGACATTTTGTTCGGTGGTCGTATAAATCCCCTTGAGTCTGGCACCCGCACCGCTAGATGCGATCCAACCGCGGTTATGAAAATTCTTTGATTCCACAACGAGCACGTTGCCATCAAAATAAGCCCTAGAGTCCCCCATCCACTGCTTAATTGTTGAGTGTATATAAGGCTGATCAGTGAGAGGAATTATGCGTACGTCGTGAATCATCTCATGTTGGATGGCGATGTGATCTGCTGTTTGCACGATGCGATATGCGTTGTTGTAGCCCGCAGGTAGCATCGAACCGGGCACGCCACGTGATAGGCAGCGGTCCCATACACTCATGTGTTGATAATGGTCGCCATTATGAGCAAGGTTGTACGCTTTGGCTTCCAAGGCCCAAGGTTTGATCGGGGCTCGCCCGTTCGCTGGGTGCACGATAAGCGAAGTTTGCCCAGTCGATAGAACCTCATCACCCGCGTCTAGCCAGTAGCTACCGTAACCGCCAATGTTGCCACCGGCCTCATACCTTTGGGCTGGTGCAGCGTCACGGGCGGCCTCTGCGACGATATATTCCTGGTTTGTATTCGCGATCTGTTCATCGCTAAGAAACGCGCCGATACCTTCCGGTCGTTCCATTGGTGTGAGTGTTTTGTTCCCCCACATGCCTTGGAAGTCGGGATGACCATCAGCTGTTCGAGGCGTGGACCAATTTGGATCGGCCACTCGCGAAAGCTGAGCCGTGGCAAGAGGAGAAAAAGCGATAGTGAACAAAGCCACGCACAGGCTAACGGCACATAATCTGAGGCTGGTAGATGTCTGCATTTGTAGACTCCTTCAAACGGTATCGTGGGAACCGGCAACATGTGACCGCCCGGTACTTCCCATATCTCTATGCTCGCAATTGTAGCAATCTTAGCGTGAATAAGCAGGTCCTGAGGAATGGTTTTTTCTTGGAGAGTCTGTAATTGTCGGGACGAAACTAGGTCGTCGATTAGCCAGTGCACGCTAACCTATTGGCTTTTCGTCGCTTCTTGCTTTCTGTCTTCGGCCCGTGCACTTAGCATCAAATTCAACATGCCATAGTTGCCTTCATGGCAAGCATATTCGTAGAGCGGTTCTTCACTTGTTTTCATGGGTACAGCTACAGACCAAGAGCGGGCAAATGAATCAGCGTCATGGATTGTGTACTCGTAGAGGAGAGTGTCCGGCGCTGCCCGCGTGAACCGTTCAATTAGCAGCATGTTTAATCCTGAGCCACGAAATGAGGTCTTGTTAGTAAAATTTTTCGTTTCAACGACCAAGGTGTCGTCGTCCCAGTGAGCCCTTGAGTCGCCTTTCCACTGACGGACCCGTTCCGGAAGATGGTTGTGACCGTCGATCGGGATAATTCTTACGTCATGAACCATCTCGGTAAGAATGACGAAATGGTTGTCGGTTTGAAATATTTGCATGTTGTTGTTGTATGCACTTGGATTCATGGGCGGTCCGGCATTAAATCCAAGAATGCAACGTTCAAAGGCGCCTCTATCTTCGGGGCCGTGCGCATCTCGCTGTAAGGCTTCACGTCGTTGATTGGCTCGCGTCCGAGCAGATGGTGAAAGAGCTGGAATTTGTCCGTTTGCTGGATCCACTACTAGCGACGTCCGACGGTCATCCGTGAGTGTTCGGCCGTAGTCATACCAGAAGTCGTTGTAGCCACCGGAAAGTGGAATACGTCCATCGGGTCCTACCTTATCTGCGTCCAATGCAGTTAAACGCTCTTCTGTAAATTCGGCAGCTTCCTCGGCGTTGAAGGTGTCCCGTTGTCCAAGTGCGTCAGGTCGTTCCAGTGGAGTGAGGCTTCGAAAATCCCAAACGCCCTGAAGGTCAGCGTGACCGTTTCGGTTACGAGGTGTTCCTTGGTTTCCTGAGTCACTCTGATTCGTTAGATCCTGCGAAAAAACAGTGTGCGGCATTAGCCAGAGTGTTCCTATGACAGCGTACAAAAGTGCTCGCCATGAGTGATGTTTTGATGTTTGTAGCGTGACCGCGAGGCTATACCGTTTAGTCATGCCTCATTATGCCTGTGTTTATGGCTTCTTGACAGCGTGCGTCAGAGGCGTAAAGTAGTTCAGTCAAACCTCGGTTTACAGACTGAATTTGATAAGGAGACAGATCCAATGAATCGGTCCAAATGGTTGTTGATAGCCGCGTTTGTAGCGCTGAGTGGCGGCGCTGTGTCCGGGCAGGAGGGATGGCCGCAGTTTCGAGGCAATACGGCGGGAGTCGTCGCGGACGACCCTGCGTTGCCGGAAACGTGGAGCGAGACAGAAAATGTCGTTTGGGCCGCCGACATTCCAGGATTGTCGTGGAGCTCTCCTGTGGTCGTAGGTGATCACGTATTTCTTACATCCGCGATTAGTGCCGGGACCGAACCTGATCCGATAAAAGGGTTGTATGACCCCGGTATGGAAAATGGATCGGAAGGTTCTTCCAATGAACATCGATGGATGCTTTACGACATTGATTTTCATACTGGTCAGATCCGTTGGCAACGAGAATTGCACAGCGCGCCTCCTCCTATGAAGCGACACTTGAAGAATAGTTTTGCCTCGGAGACCCCGGTAACGGATGGTAGGCGTGTTTACGTTTATTTTGGCAGCATCGGATTGCTTGGTGCGTTTAACTTCAGTGGAGAGACTGTGTGGACGCAAGAGATCGACGTTTACAACACGTTGCTCGAGATGGGAACAGCTGCCTCTCCAATTTTGCACGACGATCGTCTTTATATTGTTAACGACAATACGACCGAATCGTTTGTTGCTGCGTACGATAAGGCCAATGGTGAAGAGTTGTGGCGGGCTGATAGGGACGAACGAGGTCAAAACTGGGCCACGCCGTTTGTGTGGGAGAATGAGTTGCGCACAGAGCTAGTGACGGCGGGCACACAAGGGGTGCGTTCCTACGATCTTGGCGGCGAACTGTTGTGGGAGCTGCACGGTATGTCGGGGCTAACCATCCCGACGCCGTTCGCTAGCCATGGGCTGGTGTACATCAGCTCTGGATATCCGGGGGGTGGTCTGCGTCCCGTCTACGCAGTTAAGCCAGGTGCAACAGGGGACATTTCTTTGTTTTCTGAGGAGGCGATGCGGAGTGGTCTTACGTCTGGTTTTCCGGGTGAGTTGACGTCATCGGAAAATATCGCTTGGTCGTATCCGTTACTTGGTACCTACAACACGACTGCGATTGTGTATGGCGATACGTATTACACGTTACTAGACCGTGGCTTCCTTGTTGCTCACGACGCACGTACTGGAGAGGAAATTTACAGTCGACAGCGACTGGAAATCGGAAATGGTTTTACTGCGTCTCCTTGGGCATATAACGGAAAGCTGTTCCTATTGAGTGAGGATGGCGAGACCTACGTTGTTGAAGCGGGCTCAGAATTTAACATTCTTCACAAGAATAGCTTAAATGAAATGACGCTTGCGACGCCGGCAATCGCGCGTGGAAGTCTGTTTATTCGGACACAATCTAAACTGTATCGGATTGCAAAGGAGGGCTCGTGATGTTCCAGATGCGCACTCTCTTTTTCAAGGTGATGTTTGGTGTTTTTGTGGTCAGCCTCTGGTCTCCAGTTGTGAACACGGGTGCACCACAAGATTTGAACCTGGAAGTGATTGCAGAGATACCGGGCCCAGTTGAATTGGTACGAACAGACGGGGACTATGCCTATGTGTCTGGTGGCCATACGTTCACGGTGTACGACCTCTCGGTGCCATCGAGCCCAGTGCGGCGTGGCTCGTATACGTTTCCTGAGGAAATTTGGGGATTCAGGTTGTCTGGTGGGCGCGCCTATGTGGGCGCCAATTTTTTTGGGCTTGGAATCCTAGATGTTACGAATCCGGACACGCTCGAGCTTTTAGGCCAGCACAAAACTCTTGGCCAGACCAAGATTGGTGCTCTCGCGGAAGGCAAGGTGGGGATTATTGACCACATGGAAGGGTTTGTCCTGATCGATGTCGCGAATGAAACGGCTCCGTCTGGGATCGGTTCATTCTTTCTAGATGGCTACGCACGCGATGTTGTGACAGCGGGAACGTTCGCGTTTGCTACGGATTCTCCGTCGGGACTTTATGTGTTTGACCTGTCCCGGGATGGCGAACCGGAACCGGTTGGACTGGTTCACGCGCCTGCGGCCCCGGCGGACATTGAGGTAGCTACGTCTGATACAGGCGCACCGATGTTTATTGTCGGTGCTGGCGGTGGGGATGTGCAGGTTTATGACGTGTCAACACCATCAATGCCGCGTAAGTTGTCGACATTTGAAACGCCCGGTCGAACCTCTAAGGTCTCGCTGGACGGGTCGCTCGTTTTTACGGCGGACTCCGACGCCGGCGTGCATTTGGTAGACCTAGCGAATCCGGCAATGCCTAAGTCGTTGGGAGCCTTCTCGACACCGCGCCCGGCTCGTGATGTTTCTGTTGTGGGCGATCTTGTGCTTGTAGTGGTTGGCGATAGTGAACGAGAAGGCGACGATCGTCATATTTTGGTTCTTGAACGACAATGAATTGAGTTGACTAGTAGGCACAGGACAAGATGACCGGGTGTGCCAGTCAGTGCTGCATTGCAACTAGGATCCAGGCGCTACAGCCTAACAGGAGGAACCCTGAGACGGTAGTGAGTGTTGGGCTTTTGAGAATCGCTTGGTCGACAAACACATAAACGGTTATTCCAACCATCCAGACTAGATTCATCACGCCAGAGACGAACGCTAATAACATCAAGGCCCAACAGCAGCCCAAGCAATAGACGCCGTGGTGCACGCCCATTTGGAGTGCTCCCAGGCGGCCATCTCGCCATCTGGAGAGAAAAAAACTAACGGGTGATTGGCAATGCGCAAGACAACGTCGTTTGAGGGCGGTTAACTGGAATAGTCCGGCAAGGGCCAGCAGGGCCGCGCCAACGTAGGGAGTGACTGGGTGTCCCATATGGGAGGCTAATGCTGCTTTGTGCAGGAGATGCTGCATGATAGCGGCGCCGAAGCTGAAGAGCATCCAAATGAACAGGTAGCCACCGAGAAACATCGGTACAGTTCGCATCGGTGATGAAGTTGAAATGTTTCGAACCGCTATCAGCCATGGTGCGGTCGTTGGGAACATCATGATTGCCATCATGACGATCCACATCGCAGAGAGACTGCCAACCTCATACAGGGTGTCGGTCGATAGAATGACGAACTGCATTCTGAATTAGCCGGCTTTCCATGAGAAGTATGAATAAATAGCGTGCGTACCTTCGAGCTCGAAACCGAGAGCTGGGTCTGAGTGACTAGAGGTTCCCTTCGCTAGCGTGTGAACCGGACCATGGATCACGTTATGCAGATTAGAAATCACTGCGTCGCCATCTCCGTCCGAACCTCGAATGGCCGTGACAGTCGCGTCAAATAAGTCGTCAATGGTCAGCGATTTGTCACGTCCATTGTCCTCAAAGTGCATTTTTCCGGTCCTTGTTTCCAGTTGGTGTGACACAAACCGATTGAGCACTTCCCATGGTCCGCCAACGGTGCCAGAAAAAATTTTCTCGAGAGCCTGTCTTTGTTGCGGATTTGTCCGGTCGTCGATGTAGAACACCTGCGTCCAACCGCCACGGTACATGGTGGCTGGCGCATCGAACACGACAGCGATATTCGTATTCCCCAGGTCTGTCTCTTCAAAATTTCCGGCGTCGATATGAAAAATCCAATGTCCATTACACCGTTCACCCTCGCATGTTTGTTTAAATGAGACGTGGGCCGGACAAAGTAGTTGGCAGCTGCAATTTTCAAAAAGTAGGCCGTTAAGTTGCCAATTAGGATTAGGGCTAGCTGACACGGTCCCCTCATGCACCGGAGTGATGTCGAACGTTTGTATTGTGCTTAAACATTGAAGTTAGGCACTATATCGTGTGTTATAGTGCACACATACTACACTGTATGGTGTATTTCGTACACGATGCAGGGTGTTCTCCATCGTGAGGCGGTGAAGCGTGTGGCAATGGGTTTCGGCTCACTTCGGCGTGCTGATTACTGTGTTGATCGTTGTAGCCGTAGCTGTCGAAGTTCTGTTTCGCTGGATCGACCAATATTCCAGTGCAGACCGATACCTCAGCCGCCGTTGGGTGCGTGAACTACACGAGAGGTAGTATTTTACGGAACTACAACAGGTCAACGCTCACCATCGCCACGCGTTAGTGGTTCTGGTCAGACCCATTGAAGTCCACCTCTAGTCCATCCAGCGTGGGAGCTTTTTGATAGCGGTAGACTGCGACGAGTGCTTCTAGTGTTAACCAGATTGCAAGCACGAAGACAGTCGCGCCCGTTCCAAGCAATGTCCACTGGCCTAGGTTTATGAAGTCGATGAGGTTGGATGCCATGGCGACAAGTGTTGCCAGCAAGATAAAGACCATGGGTAGACCCGTGTATATGAGAGGTTTGCCTCGACGCATGAGGTAGAGCGTTATGGCAAGAAGAGCAAGGCCAGCGAGAAGTTGATTGGTCGTCCCGAAGAGTTGCCACAAAATGAGTCCTGCGAAGTCTCCCTCGACTTCAACAAAGGCAAAAAACCAAATTGCCACGACAGCCAGCCCAGATGCAATCAGGCGATGATTCAAGGCGTTGATCCGGAAGGTATCGCCGATCTCCGCGATGTTGTAACGCAATAGGCGCGTTGCGGAGTCGAGTGACGTGAGCGCAAATGACACTACGATGACCGCGACAAAAGTTCCACCAACAGTGGTTGGAATTCCTAAAGTTTCCAGGAAGGTGGTTGTCCCTCCGATAAAGGCAGCGATGTTATTGCCGAGCCCGTCAGCTGTTTGCCAGCTGACATATCGTTCAAGCCACGCGTCTCTGGAGATAAACCCGGCACTGCAGGCGAGAACAGCCATGAGTCCAAGAGCTGACTCGCCGATCATTGCACCGTAGCCAACGAATCGTGCGTCGGTTTCGGACGATAGTTGCTTCGCAGTAGTTCCAGAAGAGACGAGTGAATGGAATCCACTCGCGGCGCCGCAGGCAATAACAACAAAGACGAAGGGGAACATTGCAGGCGCACCGGTTGGGGACGGGTCAAATACGGGTGCAGAGAACGATGGATTCGTTACAAAGAATCCGAGATACATCGTTCCGACTCCAACGTAGAGTAGCAAGCTGTTAATGTAGTCGCGCGGCTGTAAAAGTAGCCAAACAGGTAAAACGCTTGCAGCGAAAGAGTAGGTGAGTAGCAACCACTTCCATTGCGTCAGAGTGAGTCCCGTTATCGGATACTCCATCCCGAGACGAAAAAGTACAAATGCAGCGACAAGTCCAAGGCACGTGAGCCAACCGAGCTGCCAGTAGCCACGGTACATTCCGTATCCGAGACCGGCGGCTATTGCCATCAATCCGCCGCTCGGAACGGCGGCCTCGGGATAGAAATCCTGAGAGAGCAGGACCGCAATGATGTGAACGAACACACCCATTGCCAGTGCGATAAGAAAAAAAATCACAAGATGAAAAATGGTCTTAGCGCGAGAGCCAATCAGGTTTTCTGTCACTTTGCCGAGTGACATGCCTTTGGCTCGGATTGAGACGACAAGGGCTCCGAAATCGTGCACTGCGCCAACAAAAATGGCGCCAAGTACTATCCAGAGCATGGCCGGTAGCCAACCCCAGATTACTGCGATCGCGGGGCCAAGCATGGGAGACAGGCCAGTGATCGATGCATATTGGTGCCCAAACAGAACGAAGCGGTTCGTCGGAATGTAATCCGTTCCGTCCTGTTCTGTTACCGCTGGAGTGGTACGTGTGGGGCTGAGCTCAAAAAGGCGATTAGCCAGCAATCGACTGTAGACGCGGTAGGCTACAACATAGGCAGCGATGGAGACGAGTGCGGCAATGAGTGGGGAGACAGTCATGCTGACATCAACTCTTCGCCTAGTGTCCGTAACGCATTCAGTCCATGAATATCTCTGGCTCTTAGTGGCACGATGATTGTTGGTAAACCAGAAAAATCATGTTCAATCTGGTCGAGATAGGTTCGTTCTTGGCTGCGTCTGTCTTCAATGAAGGAACCGGATGCAGGCGTCTCTTCTGTCAGCACGCGATTGATGACAAGAGAATTAACCAACATGTCAAATTTTCCCAGCGTGGTCACGACATCCTGCCCTTCAAGGATGGATAAGCGATCTGGGTTGATGACAAGGACAAAGGCGGTTCTGGCAGGGTCACGTAGTTGATCGCGAGCGCGGATAAATTTTCGTCGTCGAACTGCTAAGAGCGAGTCGATTCGTCCTTCGAGACTTTCAGGCTCGTGAGTCCTTGTCGTATCAAGCAATGAAAGGTCATCGCCAGCACTCTTCTCACTTTGAAAATTTTTAAGTACGGAGCCAAGTCGAGAAGACTTGGCGCGATGTTGCAGTAATCCATCAACCCAGGCACCCATGATTTCCGGAAGTGAGAGAAGTCGCACGGTGTGCCCACTTGGTGCGGTGTCAAATATAACGAGGTCGTATTTGTTGCCGGCGAGTGCCATGACGTCTGCGACTCGTTCCAATAACGCCGCTTCCGTAGCTCCGGGTGTGTGGCGCGCGAGGTCGAGTTGTCGATCGATTTCTCCAAACAGTCTCGGGTGGACGAGACTTTTCATATGTTCTTTGACGGTTGAGATGTGTGTCCGCGCCGCATTGTCTGGATCGAGTTCAAGCGCGGTCAAGTTGGTCGCGAGCGGTGTCTCCACGTCTTTGATATTGACCTCGAAAATGTCGCTCAGGGAATGGGCGGGGTCTGTTGAAACAATCAAACATTGGCGATTTGTGGCCGCGGCCGCGACTGCGAAACCAGCCGCTGCCGTCGTTTTGCCAACACCGCCCTTCCCTCCGAAGAAGACGATGTTTTTTGTTAAGAGGTCACGAGCAGGATTAGCAACAGCGGAAATGGTCAAGCGGTGAATGCTCCAGGCCCATCCGGGTATGCCATTCGTGGAATCGCTCGAGGAGTAGCGGTTGAAGTTCGAGTGTGTAATACGTGGCTGGGTTTGGGATCCCCATTAACTCCGCAAATACAAACAACATAAACAGATCGTCTTCGTCTCGACGGGATCGTGCGACCGCACCGCGATAGGGTGCGGTATAAAACTCGCGCATCAACTCGACAAAGGTGTCGGAACGTTTGTTGGTCACTTGTGATGCTTCTTCTGTTTATTCCGTCGTCGCGGCGGCAGCTTGTCTCCGCTCACGCATTAATGCCGACGACGCCTCTAACATTACAAAAATCGCGCAAACGATGATAGCGACGTCAATGGCAAGCAGAGGGTATTGTCCGGCGTTGAAGAGATCTCTGACTTGGAGTAAGGCACTAGCGAGTGCCATGGTTGTGACAAACACCATGGGCACGAGCGTGTATCGTGATGGGCGTCCAAGCTTTACCAAGATAGTGCTTATCACGAGTAACGTCAGGCCGGCCAGAAGCTGGTTGGTGGTGCCGAAGAGTGGCCAGATCGCCATTCCTCCGGTCCCAAGAGGCGCACCGGGTGGAGTGGCTCCGAAGGCAAGAAGTAGACATGCCAGGACAGCCAGACCTGTTGCGGTGTATCCGTTCGTGAGCGCCGGAATGCGGTAGATTGTTCCCCATTCTTGGATGATGTAGCGCTGAAGTCGAACGCCAGCGTCCATGGTTGTGCCGGCAAACAGCACGGCCATGACAGTCAACAATGTCTCGGCAAAAGAAAACGATAGTCCGAGTCCGTTGGAAGCAATGGTTGCGCCTCCCTGCACGAATGCACCCATGCCACCAGCACCAAAACTCGTATACAAGGCTTCCCATTCGCCAAACGACGCGAATCCGGCTGTCGCAGCAATTATGGCAACGAGGGCAAGGGCGCCTTCTCCAAGTGAACCAAGATACCCAACCTGCCGCGCATCGGTTTCCTTGTCGAGTTGTTTCGAGGTCGTACCGGAACTCACCAAGCCGTGGAATCCAGAGATGGCACCGCAAGCGATGGTGACAAAGAGCAGGGGAAAGATAGGGGGTGTTGCCGGAGGAAGATTTTGATTGATAGCTGGCGCAACGATAGTCGGATTGCTGATGAGCACTGCACCGTACAGGATGCCAAGTCCAACAAAGAGCTGAATGCCGTTGATATAGTCTCGCGGTTGCAGGAGCAGCCAAACCGGCAGCATGGAAGCAATCGCCGCGTAGAAAAATAAAATAAGTATCCACTGAGCCTGGGGTCCTAAGCCAAGAACGATGCCGGGCAGTTCGATGGGAAACCTTTCACCAAGTGCTATTACCGCGTACAGAATTAGGGTCCCGATAATGGTTGGCCAAGTAATGCCAACGCCCACTCTATAGAGAAGGATTCCGATTACTACAGCAACGAATACTGCGCTCCACGCGGGGATGACACTCGACGGGGTAGCGACGAGTTCGGTCGAAATGGCAACGGCGAACACTGCGTTGACCATCAATAGTAGGAAGAACACCACAATCATGAACAGGGCACGAGCTCGGTGGCTAACGACTTCGCCGGTGAGCGACCCTACAGATTGAGCCTTGTTACGAACGCTAGCCCAGATGGCTCCAAAGTCATGAACACCCGCAAAAAACATCGTTCCAAGAATTACCCAGAGAAACGCTGGTAACCAGCCCCAGATTACGGCGATGCCGGGTCCGATAATGGGAGCGGCACCCGCGACGGCAGTGAAATGGTGGCCCCAAAGTACAAATTTGTTTGTGGGTACGTAGTCGATATCATCCCGCATTGCGTGTGACGGCGTCTCGAAGTCTGGGTCGAGTTTGTAAATTTTTTCGGCAATGAATTTTGAATAAAACTGGTAACCGATAAACACGGCCGTCAGGCCGATCAAAGCAAGAGTAATAGCGCTCATCTTGTAGTCTCCTCGAGATCAACTGCCGCAGGGTATCCTGGAATACTAACCGCTGCAGAAACTCCGCGCACTATGGCTTCAGCCGTAACGTCGGCGGCAAGAGCACCTACATTTAGTAGATGACGCCATTTTTCGCGGGAATCGTACCTGAAAATGACTGCTGCAGCTAGAAACGATGGATTCTTCGTAGTTTTCTGTTTTCGGGCAAACTATCCCTGTGTTGCCGTATGGACTACTTGCTGATGTTGTCGTTGGTGTGCACTTTTTGTTTGTGTTGTTCGTAGCCCTTGGGGTCGGCGCGGTCTGGAGATGGCACCGGCTTGCGTGGATACACGTGCCGGCAGTGATGTGGGGAATCATGGTTGAGGTAACCGGGGCTATCTGCCCACTGACATGGATCGAGCAATGGTTACGTCAGCGCGCCGGGATGGATGGTCCGGGCTTTGACTTTGTTGCGTTTTATATCTTCCCGATCCTTTATCCAGAAGGCCTTACACGCGAGATGCAACTAGTTTTTGCTGCACTACTGGTGTTGGTCAATGCAACAGGTTATATCGGGATCTATTGTGCGACGATTCGAACTAAACGCGGCCCGTCATGACTGGCACTTTGTACAATGGCGTAGTGTGAGAATGCTGTGATCGAAAGATTTTCAATTAACGGGATCATCGTACCGTGTTTCTTGGCGGCCATTGTTTTGGCTTCCTGTTCCGAGATGGAGTCGGATTCTGATCACATGTTTCGTGGCGATTCGGAGTCCGAGTTAACCGAGACGGCTCCAGGTGTGGGCGGTGGGCGACCAAAAGTCGTCTTGTTGGGAGATTCAATTACAGCAGGACTCGGTATTGCAACATCGGAGGCCTATCCGGCTCAACTTCAGGTGCTTGCGAATCGTGGCGGGTATGCGGTTGAGTTTTTACCGAGAGCAGAGTCCGGTGGTACAACGGCAGGTGGAGTCCGTCGCCTGGGCTGGTCACTTGATCCAGGTGTCCGTGCTGTCGTTATTGCCCTCGGAGGTAATGATGGTCTTCGAGGCTTACCGATTGACCAAATGTATGAAAACCTCGAACTCATTATTACTCGAGTCAAAGAAATGGGTATTTATGTTGTGCTCGTGGGAATGGAGGCTCCACCGAATTTCGGGTCGGACTACACGGCACAGTTTCGACAGGTGTTTCACACGCTTGCCGAAACCTATGAGGTCCCATTTGTTCCTTTTCTACTTGAGGGGGTCGCGGGTATTGCTGAGTTAAATCAATCAGACGGTATACATCCAAATGCGGAGGGGGCGCGGCGCGTCGCGGAACATTTATGGCCGGTCATTGAGCCGCTGTTGGCCGAACTGGAGGAAGTACCGAGTGTGACAAGATGAAGCCAATGATTGAGCTGGTTGGAGTATCGAAAACAGTTGAAAGCGGTGGCCGACCGCTAACAATAGTGCATCCAGTTGACCTAGTCGTACCCTCAGGGCAACTTCTGTCGATCGTAGGTCCGTCGGGTAGTGGCAAGTCGACGTTACTTGGATTAATCGCGGGACTTGACACACCATCGACCGGTCGGGTGTTAATTGATGGCAGCGATATTACCTCGATGAATGAAGATCAAGTCGCTCAATTTCGAGGCTCGAAAGTTGGTTTTGTGTTTCAATTCTTTCACCTAATCCCATCCTTGACAGCCCGCGAAAATGTACTTATTCCGCTCGAATTAGCCTCGGTAAAGGAACCAGGGAAAGTAGCAGCCAGTCTGTTAGATGAAGTCGGACTGACCGAGAGAGCCCATCATTACCCTTCGCAGTTGTCGGGTGGAGAACAGCAACGTGTAGCTGTTGCTAGGGCACTTGCTAATGACCCGAAAGTGGTTTTGGCGGATGAACCAACAGGGAACCTCGACCAAGAGACTGGCCAACAGATCATCGAACTCCTAATCAGGATCAATCGAACGCGAGGTGCGACACTCCTGTTAGTCACACATGACGAGAAATTGGCCAAAAGAACAGATTTGACTGTGGCGATGCAGGATGGCGTGACGTCGATTCAATCGACGATGGCATCTGCAAATCTGGAGACTGTTGCGTCAACGTGAAGCTGATTTGATTTAGACCGATGTCTTTTGTTGCAGGAATGGTGTTTCGTGAGATTCGTGGCTCGTGGCGACGGCTTGTGTTCTTCTTTATCTGTGTTGCTGTGGGCGTTGGTGGCATCGTCGCGCTTCGATCATTGGTTCAAACCGTACGTGTTGCTTTGGCGGCAGAAGCTCGTTCACTCACAGCCGGCGACGTGTATTTGCGTTCAGACCAGCCGTGGTCGGAAGAGGTAAGGTCTTCGATTCGTTTGAGAATGGCGGATGCGGTTGATGTTGCGATAACCGAGACTGTGGATACTGTGACGATGGCTCGTGTTGCTGATCGCAACCAGCGTGTCAAAGTTGTTGAGGCGAGAGGCGTCCGTGAGGAATTTCCTTTCTATGGCCGTCTTGTTCTCGAAAGTGGTGAACCGTACCGCCATAGATTGCTTGATGGTAGTGGAGCAATAGTTGCAAGAGAACTACTGGCGCAACTTGGTGTTGAGGTCGGGGATCATATTGTCCTGGGTGATGTTGAGTTTGTCATTCGAGATGTTCTGGTTAGTGAACCGGGTCGCCAACTCGGGGGTTTCAGTTTTGGACCTCGCATTCTCATTGACTATGCGGACCTAGAGCGGACGGGACTGCTGACTTATGGGAGTCGCGTTGAACGTCAAATGCTTCTTCGTGTTCCTGAAGAACACATCGACGTAATGGTCGATGGTCTTCGTGATGACTTGAAGGAGGAGTTCGTCAGCGTAGGGTCCTATCGGCGAACTGAGAACAGGATTGAACGCAATTTGAGCCGAGCGGAAAACTATCTCAGCTTGATCGGTTTTGTGATTTTGTTGCTCGGTGGTATCGGAATATGGAGCGTGACACGTGTATTTGTTCAGCAAAAAACTCGAAGCGTGGCTGTTCTGAAATGTATTGGGGCCACAAGTCGACAAATACTTTCGGTATATGTCACACAAGTGGCGGTTCTTGGCTGTGGAGGGTCAGTTCTGGGTGTGGCCGTTGCGTATGCGTTGTTGATGACGATTCCGGAATCGTTAACTGAGCAGGCTTCGATCGCGATGGGACTCGACGTCGTTGGTGTCTCGCTAACGACATCGGCCATTTGGCAGGGCTTGCTGGTTGGTCTGCTAGTGTCGATTCTATTTGCAATTGTTCCTCTCCTGGGTGTTCGCGACGTGAAACCATTGCTGTTGTTACGTTCCGGAGAAGCGCTGGCGGAGGGGAGAGTTCAGTGGAAACAAATTTTGCCTATCGTTGCGGTAGGCAGCGCGTTATTGGGTTTGGCTTCTTGGCAGGCGGATTCGTTTGAGATTGGCGCGTACTTTGTTGGAGGCGGTCTTGTTGTTGCGCTGGTGCTTTATTTTCTTGGCCGACTTCTCGTTCGCCTTCTTGGTTTTCTCGAGTTGTCTCGTTGGTTTGCACTCCGGCACGCGGTGTTACATTTGCGGCGACCTGGCAATCAGACACAGCTAGTGCTGATGTCTGTTGGCTTAGCTAGTTTTCTGATTATCGGTGTTCGCGCGGCACAAGAGAATTTGGAAATGTCTTTTGCATTAGAACTCCGTGATGACATGCCCGACATGTTCATGATCGACATACAACAAGACCAAGTAAACGGCGTAAGAGATATCTTGGCCCGAACGGAGCTCGGTGTAGATGGTGGTGCGCCAGTGCCGCAGTTGTTGCCGGTTCTCCGAGCGCGCGTCACGGGAGTAACCGGGGCGCGTACGAACATTGTAGGGAGGGACGCCGTTCGGAGTGCGGGTTTCGGACGTGAATATACCGTTACGTACCGGTCTACGCTTCAAGATAATGAGCGGATCGTAGCTGGGGCATTCTGGAATGCCTCGTCCACTGTCGCGGCGGAAGTGTCAATTGAAGATGGACTTGTTGAGCGCGGAATTGAGCTCGGTGACGTTGTGTCGTTTGACATTCTTGGTCGTCAGATTGAGGCGCGGGTTACGAGTGTACGTACGGTGGACTGGGATGATACCAGGAGCGGCGGGTTTATGTTTTTGTTCCGTCCCGGCGTATTAGATAATGCGCCACATTCGTTCATTAGTTTTGTGCAAGGACCTTCGGGGCAAGAAGCACGTGCTGCTTTTCAAAACGAGATTGCAGTTAATTATCCGAATGTTTCGGTTATCGATGGTGTGGAGGTCATCCGGAGAGTGCGTCGTGTTCTTGACTATGTCACCCTCGTAATTACCGTTGTTGGAGGGATCGCACTGTTTGCTGGAACACTCGTACTTATAGGGTCGGTTGCGACGACGAAATTTCAACGTTTGTATGATGCTGCCGTTTTTAAAACGCTGGGTGCCCGAACCATTACGCTCGCATTGATGTATACGTTCGAATATGGGGTGCTTGGTCTTCTTGCTGGCCTGGTTGGTTCCATAGGCGCTCTCCTTTTGACATGGCTGCTTACTGAACAAATACTGGACACCACCTGGGTTCCGGTATTTTCTATTAATATTTTTGGCGTTCTACTCACAACCGTCTTGGTGCTCGTCGTTGGAGTCCTTTCGAGCATAGATGTGATTTTTAGAAAACCCCTTCTAACCTTGCGATCGGAGTAGTAGTTTTCGGATCAAGTGGAAGCTTGACAGAGGCCCGTGCTAGACTCGCCAGTTCATATAATCCGCTTTAGTTGAGGGGATAGGCTGTGTCGATCAAGGTAGCTGCTTATAGAAAATCGCTGCTTAGGAAACGCGAGGAAATATTTTCTGAGCGGGAAGCGAAGGGCCTCTCGACAACGATGGATAACAATACGCGCCAAGGGGACATGGCTGACCAGGCCAGTGGAACGAATGAAGTCCACATTCAGTTAAAACTGAAGCAGACGGATGCAAAGATTCTCCAAGCTATTGAGGCGGCGCTTCAGCGTATTGAAGACGGCACTTTTGGCCTCTGTCGGGATTGCGGTGAAGAAGTCGCGGCCGCCCGCCTGAATGCGATACCGTGGACTAGGGTGTGTATCGACTGCAAGGAGAAACAGAAGTCGTAACGACGCACCGTGACGTCGTCATTGCTCTCGGTAGTAATGTGGGGGAGCGTGAGAGGCATCTGCTTGCGGCGGTCTCCAACCTGGGAAGCCTGCTCGCAGACCTTCGTGTTTCGTCTTTTGTTGAAACTGAACCAGAGGGCGTTGTTCGACAGCGCTCGTTTCTCAATGGTGTAGTTGTTGGGAAATGCGATCTCTCTGCAGTCGAACTAATGGATGAGTTGTTAACTATTGAGGGAACACGGGACCGAAGACGGCCGTATCCTGGTGCGCCACGAACGCTAGATCTTGACTTGATTCTATTGGGATCGTTTGTGATAGCGAATGATTATGTCCAGGTTCCACATCCACGTTTCAGAGAGCGCCGCTTTGTACTTGAACCTCTCGTCGAATTGGCGCCTGATCTGGTAGACCCAGTTAGTGGGTGTACCGTACGTGAGCTGCTCACAAAACTGAGCAGGAGCGATCGTTGACTGGCTGAGGATGTTTCAAGATCACTCGAAACGTAATGACTCGATAGGGTCCAGCTGAGCTGCTTTTCTCGCCGGATAGAACCCGAAGAAGCTGCCGATCGCCGCTGAAAATCCAACTGCGATCGCAACTGCGTCAGCAGGC
>CAZDQD010000124.1:0-122853 GCA_964507425.1 uncultured Vicinamibacteraceae bacterium | reverse complement strand
GGAATGTATTTTCAAGCGTCCAACGGGAAGCGTGACATGATTGCCCGCCGTGACGGTTGGGTAATTCTCGAACAGGACGGCTGGCAAGAGTGGTCCATCCGTACGGTGGGTCGTCAGCGAGACCGAGACTTGCCGACGTCGGATGATGAGTTGATGCTACGTTCGCCGTCGACGGTGCCAGTCGTGGAAGCCGTGCTCTACCAAGTTCAGGTCGGTACGTATACCGTAGGGAATTCTCCAACACTTTATCCTCCTCGTACGCATGTCGTTGAGCAGGCGGCCGTCTGGATTGCTGATTCGGATGAGAGTTATCGAGATATGGAACCTGAAATCGCTGGTCCCCGTGTGCCGGCACCGTATGCAACGGCGTTTGCCTTGGTGTTTGTTGAACGAGCTGGCATTGACGTTACGACTCGTCGTGTCTGGAATGACCGTGAGACGATTTTTCGTGGGCTACGAGACCAAGGGTTGAATATTTGGTATCAGCTACAAACACAGTAAACGGACGGTGAGTCTTACCATAGCAACGTATCGACCTAAAGTCGGTCTAGTATGCCGTGGCTGTTTACGGTGCGACGAGAGTTTTGGTTCGGACGGTGTGGTTGTCAATCATATCGGCGTCAACGGTGACCCCGAGACCTATCTGGCTGATGGGAACGCTCATTCTTCCGTCTGCCGTCATTTCCCATTTTGGTGTGACGATGTCCTCACGCCAGTAGCGCGTTGATGGGCTGATGTCGCTTGGTAATCTAAAGTGCGGAAGGGATGCAAGAGCGACAGAGTACGCTCGTCCAATTCCGGTTTCGAAGTGACTGCCGCAGAACGCAGGTACCGCATGGTGTTGGCAGAGATCATGAATAGCCTTTGCCTGAGTAAGCCCACCGACACGGCTGGCTTTGACGTTTATGATGCGACCGGCGCCAAGAGAGAGCATGGCCTCAGCAGTTCCTACATGAGTGATGGATTCGTCAAGACAGAGTGACGTGCCAATCCGATCCTGTAACTCGGCATGTCGTTGGAGGTCATCCGGGGCGAGGGGTTGTTCGATGAGCAGTGGTGCATAAGCACAGAGCTCGGTTAAATGGTCGGCGTGATCCAGTGAATATGTTCCCATGCAGTCGACCGCAAGTGGGGCGTCGGGTCCGAGTGCTTCCCGCGCCGCGGCAAGATATTCGATGTCTGCGCCTGGTTGTATACAAATCGTGATCTTTTGGTATCCCAGAGAGAGTGCATGGCGCGCCTGGTCGACGAGGATGTCCGGTGTTTGCTGTATGGCGAGAACGATGCCGCCGACAAAGATATCGTTCTTACCACCGAGAACGGTCGCAAGGCTTTTTTCTTCCCGCGTGGACCAAAGTGCCCACGTTCCCATTTCTATGGCGGCTTTGGCTGCCCGATGGCCTTGGATTCCACGGTTGAGGAGACTATCTACCTCGACTGGATGACAGAGACTGGTTCCGAGAATTCTTGGTCCGATCCAGTTGGTAATGGCGAGCCATGCGGTATCAATCGTTTCCGGGGAGGATGTCGGTCGGTCGTCGACAGAGCACTCACTCCACGCGGTGACCCCGTCAATGTCCATCAACTCCATTAAAAGGACCCGGCGCTCTTCGATCGGGAAAAGTGACCATTCTAAAGGGTTTTGCAGCCCTAGTTTGATTTCTCGTAGCGTGATGCGTGCTAGTCGAAGACTCATTCGTGCTCTCATGGTAGCGCCTCGGTAGAATTAGTCCATGCGAGTTCGATTATTTGCCTTTGTTGCCCTTTCCGCGTCGGTTGTTCTTGGGGCTCAGGAAGACTCAAGCCCCGCTGATGAACGGGGCTTACCACTTAACCCAGAACGAACGTTATCGCTTGACACTGATGAAGGGACTTGGATTTCAGTTGATGTGAGTCCAAGTGGTCAAACGGTTGTCTTTGACCTGTTGGGCGATCTCTACACCGTGTCGCTGAGTGGGGGTGATGCAACACCACTGACACAGGGAATGTCGTACGACAACCAACCGCGCTACAGTCCTGATGGGTCAGAGGTTCTTTTTATTTCTGATCAAAACGGCTCTGAGAACTTGTGGCTCGTTGATGTTGAATCGGGTGAGAGGCGTCCACTGACGAACGATTCAACGTACAGTTATGAATCGCCTGACTGGCTACCCGATGGTGACTATGTGGTCGCGGCTCGGTCATTTCGGTCCACGGCTCGGGGTGATGCACGGAATCCGAAGTTGTGGATGTGGCACGTTGACGGCGGCACGGGACTGCAAATCATTAAGAGTCCGGGTTCACGTCGAACCACCGGACCCGCGCCAACGCCGGATGGTAAACACATTTGGTATGCGCAGCGAAATAGGTTGTGGCAGTACAACGCCATCTTTCCGCAGTATCAACTTGCTGTGTACGACCGTGAAACCGGTGAGGACTACGAACGAACTTCACGCTATGGTTCAGCTTTTCGTCCGACCATATCGCCTGACGGCAGGTGGCTAGTCTACGGGACAAGGCACGAGCATCAAACTGGACTTCGACTTCGGGAACTGTCCACAGGGGAGGAACGCTGGTTAGCGTATCCGGTTACTCGAGACGACCAGGAATCAAAGGCAAGTAGCGACGTGTTGCCGGGGATGTCGTTTACTCCGGATTCGACGGAACTTGTACTGTCGTATGGGGGAAAAATCTGGCGTGTTCCTATTTCGGAAGGCAAACACCCCATCGCCGTTCCGTTTCGCGTTCGAACGGAACTCGAACTCGGTCCAGAGCTCGCGTTCAAATATCCGATCACTGATGAGCGCTTATTTACGGTGCGCCAAATACGAGACGCTGTGCCGTCACCGGATGGTGACCAGTTGGTGTTTGCGGCACTTGATCGGTTGTATGTAACGACGTTGCCAGACGGCACACCGGAACGTCTTACAGCTTTCGATGTGGTTGAGGCTCAGCCAGTTTGGTCTCCAGACGGCCACTGGGTTGCGTTTGTCAGCTGGTCGCCAGAGGGTGGACACGTTTGGAAGATGAGAGCCGATGGTAGTGGTGATCCAGTCCGATTGACCGCCACGCCAGGCATTTACCAATCACCAGCGTGGTCGCCAGACGGAGGACGTATCGTTCTCATCCAAGGGGCGGCGCGTGCGATGCATGAGTCGGCCGGGCCTCGACCAGTTGGCGCTAGCCAAAACATCGTCTGGGTGTCCGACGAGGGTGGCGATTGGCAAATGGTAGCGCCGACTGATGGGCGTAGCGCACCGCACTTCAGTTCTGACCCCGAGCGGATTTATCTCTACCATGCTGAGGATGGTCTGGTCTCGATTCGATGGGATGGGACGGACGAGCAGGCACATGTGCAAGTTACGGGTTTGAGAGAGGATGGGCGAGCTGAACCTGTTCGGGCGACGGTTGCTTTGATTTCTCCTGATGAGCGGCGTGCTTTGGCTCTTGTTGACAATAGTGTCTATGTGCTGGAGGTGCCGGTTGTGGGTGGTGAGACGCCGACCGTTTCCGTTGCTGAACCTGCCAGCGCCAGTGTTCCTGTACGGAAACTTACGGAAATTGGCGGGCAATTTCCGGTTTGGAGTCAGGATGGTCAAGCGCATTGGTCAATTGGCAACGCTCATTTCATTTACGATATCGCGGATGCAGTGCTGCAAGGAGCGGCGTACACAGCGACCGAGATTCGTGTGAACGTTGATGCCGAGCGTGATATTCCTGATGGCTTTGGTGTGTTGCGCGGTGGCCGTGTTGTCACGATGCGTGGACATGAGGTGATTGAAAACGCGGACCTAGTGGTGCAGGGGAATCGTATTTTGGCAGTAGGGCGCCGAGGCACGGTACAGTTTCCAGATTTTGCTCGTATTTTTGACGTTAGCGGTACGACCATTGTGCCTGGATTTGTCGACACTCATGCGCATATGCGACCGAGTTATGGCGTTCACAAGACGCAGCCTTGGACTTATCTCGTGAATCTTGCGTACGGAGTTACCACTACTAGAGATCCACAAACCAGCACTACAGATGTACTGACCTATGGTGACCTTGTGGAGACTGGGGCAATCGTTGGACCACGAATCTATTCAACGGGTCCAGGGGTGTTTAGCGCAGAGCAGATCGAGGATCTGGATCACGCACGGAATGTGTTGTCGCGATATAGCGACTATTACGATACGAAGACGATCAAAATGTATCTGTCTGGTAATCGTCAGCAGCGGCAATGGATTTTGATGGCGGCAAAAGAGCAGGAGCTTCTTCCTACGACGGAGGGAGGACTCGACATGAGATATAACATGGAGATGCTCATTGATGGCTATCCAGGCCAAGAGCACTCTTTTCCCGTCTATCCGATCTACCGTGATGTTGTGAACCTGGTGGCCGAAACGGGTTCGGCCTATACCCCGACGTTACTTGTGTCGTATGGCGGACCATTCGGTGAGAACTATTTCTTCACTCGTGAGAATCCGCATGATGATCAGAAACTTCGCCGGTTTACCCCACACGAGGTGATTGACGGCCTTACGCGTCGACGGGGTGAGGGGGTTGACCCTGGCCCCGGTGGTTGGTTTATGGACGACGAGTATGTATTTCAGGACCATGCGGTGGGTGTAAAGTCGATTGTTGAGGCTGGCGGACGGGTTGGTGTGGGAAGTCATGGACAACTTCAGGGTCTTGGTTATCACTGGGAACTCTGGGCGATGCATTCGGGGGGGTTGGCTGAACACGATGCCTTGCGGGCGGCCACGATTCTTGGTGCCGAGGCCATCGGTCTTGATGAAGATCTAGGAACATTGGAACCTGGCAAACTTGCGGATATTGTCGTGCTTAGCGGCAATCCACTTGATGATATCCGTCACACTAATAGTGTCCGTTATGTCATGAAAAATGGTCGACTCTACGATGGTGAGACCCTTGATGAGTTTTGGCCACGTGAGCAGGTGTTAGAAGCATTGGGCTGGCAGTCCGATGAACCGGACGGAGTCTCAGCTGGTATTCGATAGAGTGGTGACCGCCGATATGGGTCGTCGACAAAATAGGTTACCAACGACATCTTGGTTAGGAGTAGGACTAGTCGTCTCGTGGTTCGGTTTGGGCTGCGGTGTGGCGTCTGAGCCGAGTCCTGCGGAGACGGCTGCGAACAATGCTAATGAAGCTGGTGTTGACGCTCGCGAAGCTTCACCGTCGGTACCAGAGCCTTCTGGACGGACGCGCGTCGTATTGCTAGGTACAGGCACACCAGGAGCAGAAGTCGGTCGTTCCGGCCCAGCCATGGCCATTGTTGTTGATGAGACGCCTTACTTGGTTGACCTTGGTCCAGGTGTCGTCAGACAGGCTGCGGCAGCGGCTGCCGCAGGCGTCGCTGGCTTACAGCCACGAAATTTGAGAATTGCTTTTGTAACACATCTTCATTCAGATCACACGGCCGGTTTCCCGGACGTGATTTTGACGCCGTGGGCGCTTGGTAGGCGTGACCCTTTAAATGTCTATGGGCCGCCTGGGCTAGCGGCAATGAGTGGTTCACTCCTTGATGCGTATCGGGAAGATATTCGTGTACGAACTGAAGGAGCCGAAATGCTTACTAGGACTGGGGTGCAGGTCCAGGCACATGAAGTCGAGCCTGGCGTGGTCTACGAGGATAACCTTGTGAAAGTCGAGGCTTTTGAAGCACCCCACGGCACTTGGGAACACGCGTATGGATATAAATTCACGACTGTTGATCGGACGATTGTGATTTCCGGTGATACTGGACCAAACGAAGCCTTGGTGGAGATCGCGAAAGACGCAGATGTCCTGGTTCACGAGGCCTACGGCGCATACGGATTTTTTCAACGTCGTCCGCAGGCGCAGGGATATCACGGAGCATTTCATACGTCGGCCACAAAGGTGGGAGAATTAGCAGCGCGCGCGCGTGTGGGTCTAGTCGTACTGACGCATCAGCTTCATCTGGCAGGTGAAGATCCTGAACAACTGGTGGAGGAAGTAGAGGCCCAATATAGCGGTCCTGTTGTTTATGGTCGGGACCTTGATGTTTTTTGAGCCGGCGGGGCAGTTCAGAATCGGTGTTTTTACACTCTCAGATTTTGATGCTATGCGCTATGATGCGGCTCTGAGTATAAGGAGAATCTGATGACGAAATTGGTCTTTCTGGCACTCGCGTTTGGAGTCATCGTAACGGCATTGCCATTAGCACAGAGCGGTGGCGATGCATCGTATACCCCGAAGCGTATTAACAAGGCGGTTGAGCTGCTGGCAGCGGGGGAGCCAGTTTATTATTTTCAGATTCCAGGTGGTGGTTATGAAGAGGGTCGGCGCCACGCCAAAACGTGGGCGGATGCCATCGGGTACAACGTTGAGCAAGCTCCCTTTAGTGCCCGAGAGCTGCGCGAATTTATCCAAGGGCTAATTGATGGTGGTCCGACCCCCAGTGGGCATCGTACGCCTGCGGTGATTGTCACGCTGCCGGTGGGTGGTATTGATGAAGCAACGGTACGCGCGAATTATTGGATGATGGAGCAGGTTCTTGCAGCTGGTGCGCATGGTATTTTGATGGTGCATATGCGTGACGAAGGTGCCACGCGAGCGTTTGTGCAGGCGTCTCGGTACCCGCATGCGCCAAAGGCGAAGGGGATCGGTGAGGGATTGCGCGGTAGTGGGGGTCAGGGTCTCGCGGCGGAGATGTGGGGTATCACCGCCGCCGAATACATCAAAAAGGCGGATCCCTGGCCACTTAATCCAGATGGCGAGTTGCTGCTTGGTTTCAAACCTGAAGATCGTGCTGCGCTCGAAGTGATCGATCAGACGATGGCTGTACCGGGAATTGGGATGGTCGAGTGGGGACCGGCAGATATGTCCATGTCCTACGGCGTTGCTCGTGACCCTAACGGCAACTACCCACAGATGATAGCTGATGCGCGGGCCCGCATTTTGGAGGTCGCGAAGCGCGAGGGCGTTGTGTTTTCAGCGGTTGGTACGAATGGCGATAACATTGTCGACCGTATCGACCGTGAGCAGATTCTTTTTCACTTTGCAAATGAAGAGGCCGCACGTGTGGGCCGACGCCATACGCAACGCGTGATGCCGTACTAGGAGAGACCATGCGCAAATTGTCACTTGTCGTTCTGGCGCTCTTCGTTGTTGTTGTCAGTCTTCCGGCCGGACAATCTGGCGATGCGTATACGCCGAAACGAATTAACAAAGTTATTGAGCTTTTTGAGCAGGGGCAGCCGGTTTATTACACCCAAGTCGATGGAGGTGGGTACGAGGAAGGTAAACGGTTGGCGCAAACGTGGGCTGACTACATTACGTACAACATGGAGCACAGTCCGTTCGATATGGATGCACTGCGTGGGTTCATGCAGGGGGTGGTTGATGGTGGGCCGACCAAGAGTGGTCATCGCACGCCGACGGTCGTTGCTGTGCTGCCACTCGGCGGTGTCAACGAGCAAGTAATGTGGGCGAACTACTGGATGGTGGAACAAGTTCTTGGTTCGGGGGTGCATGGTGTATTGCTTGCGCACGCCCGTGGTCCCGAGGTGTCAAAGATTCTTGTCCAAGCGTCTCGGTATCCGCATGCCCCGAAAGCGGAAGGTGTGGCCGAAGGGCTGCGTGGTAACGGCGGTCAGGGGTTTGCCGCACGAATTTGGGGTGTGACAAATGACGAGTATCAACGGATGGCCGACACCTGGCCATTTAATCCGAACGGAGAGATACTCGTTGGCTTAAAAATTGAAGATCGGCATGCACTCGAGACGGCTGAGGAAAGCGTTGCCGTGCCTGGAATTGGGTTTGCGGAGTGGGGTCCAGGTGATATGTCGATGTCGTACAACGTGTCCCGTAGGAACGGTGCGATGCCGCAAGTGCTGGTTGATGCTCGAGCGCGTGTATTTGCGGCTACAAAAAAGGCAGGAATTCCGTTCTTGAATCAGATGAATGTCGAGAATGTTGAACAGATGATCGATGAGGGTGTCCGCATTGGGTCTGGTGCCGGTGCGGAAGGCTCTGACAAGGGGCGCCGTTATACCGACCGCCAGATGCCATGGTAGGCGGTAAATTGTTGTAAAAGGAGTGACGGCGATAGAGGCGGACGTCAGTAGTAGGATTTTCGTCTCTTACTTGATGTTGTCGCGCAAGAGGGTTCTTGTTTGTCGTATTTCAATCGTGCTTGCTTTTGGATAGGTGGGGCTTTGCGCCACCTGTCTTCATTCCTGCTGGTCTCACTTCTTGTGGCATGTAACGCGAGTGTGCCGGAAACGGGTGACGTGACAGTTGAAAGGGCGCGTGACGTCCATTCCTATGCGAATCTTGACGAGGTGCGTGTGACGCACGTCGAGTTGGATCTCACGGTTCTATTTGAAGAACGTCAGCTTCGTGCGGCGGCAATGCTGTCTTTTGAACGCGTTGGAGATGACGCTGACGTTCTCGTGCTAGATACACGCGATCTTCATATTACGGCGGTAGAGAGTTGGTCTGCGCTGGGGGGATTTGATCCTGCCACATATGCAATCGGTATGCCTGACCCGGTGCTTGGTTCGCCGCTGACAATTACCCTGCCCCCGGACGCGACGCGAGTCAGGGTGCCCTACGAAACAAGTCCGGATGCTTCAGGACTCCAATGGCTGTTGCCAGAGCAGACTGGGGGTGGGGAACACCCGTTTATGTTTACGCAGTCTCAAGCCATCCATGCGCGTAGCTGGATTCCTTTGCAGGATAGTCCTGGTGTACGGGTCACGTATGGTGCTCGTGTTAAAACACCTGATGGCCTTCGCGCGGTAATGAGTGCCGGAAATGATCCCAATGGTCCATTGGACGGGAGTTATCGTTTTGATATGCCCCAGCCGATCCCATCGTATTTGATTGCCCTTGCGGTCGGGGAGTTAGATTTTCGTGCACTTGGAGATCGGGCGGGTGTTTATGCTGAACCTTCGTTGATCTTAGCTGCGGAAAGCGAATTTGAGGATACGGCCGCAATGATTGAAGTGGCAGAGCAACTATACGGGCCGTATCGTTGGGATCGGTATGACCTGCTCGTATTGCCGCCAAGTTTTCCGTTTGGAGGTATGGAGAACCCGCGTTTGACGTTTGCGACACCGACAATTCTGGCGGGAGATAAAAGCTTAGTCGCGCTGGTTGCACATGAACTCGCCCACTCATGGTCGGGCAATCTCGTTACTAACGCAACCTGGCGAGACTTTTGGTTAAATGAAGGGTTTACCGTGTACATAGAGCGTCGAATTGTTGAAGCGCTGTACGGACGTGCACGTGCGGACATGGAAGGGGTTCTCGGGGTAGAGGCTCTGAATTTCGATCTCGAGCGTCTCGATTCATCGGATACGGTGCTGCACATTAATTTAGATGGCCGGGATCCTGATGAGGGAATGACGCAGGTGGCTTACGAAAAGGGTGCGTTGTTTTTGCGACAACTTGAGGAATTAGTAGGTCGAACAGAGTTCGACCGTTTCTTACGTGGATACTTCAATCATTTCTCGTTTCAGAGCATTACCACAGCCGATTTCGAAGCGTATCTCAGGGAAAATCTCCTTGTTACGGATGCGTCATCATCCCGTGTGGCCGTTGATGAATGGCTGCGTGGTTTTGGAATCCCTGAGGGCGCATCGATGCCGTCGTCGGACGCGTTCACGCTGGTGGAAGAGCAGGTCGCCTACTGGGTAGGCGGTGACCGGACGGCGGCATCCCTTGAGGTCGCCGGTTGGACCACGTTTGAATGGTTACACTTTCTTGCCCAGCTACCACAATCACTCAGCACATCTCAATTGGCGGAACTCGACCAAGCGTTTGAGCTGACGAGTTCAGGTAATGCGGAAATCGTGCATCAGTGGCTGCTTATTACAATTCGAAATGCTTACTTGCCAACGAGAAATCGCCTAGAACGTTACTTGCTTGATATTGGTCGGCGAAAACTCGTTTTGCCACTCTATCAGGCGATGGCCGAGACCGCGGATGGTCGATCTCTGGCAATGAATATCTACAGGCAGGCCCGTCCAGGCTACCATCCAATCACTGCTAATTCAGTTGATGCCGTGCTCGGCTGGTCTGAGTAAGCGTCTTCTCCGGCCGTAAATTCAAGGTCTCGTCGTTGGCACGGATTGCACCTCTCTATGCTTAGTAGAAGTGCATTATTAATATGAGTGTATAATACTCATATTACTTGACAATATTAAAATAATATGGGATGATTCTTTCTGTTGGACAGGAAAAGATGCAAGAAGTGGTAACAATCGACGAAAACAAATTAACTGAAGGAGGGGCGTCATGTTGAGCCTAACTAGATGGAATCCGTTTCAAGAACTTAATAATCTGCACCGAACTATGAACTACGGTTGGCTGGACCGCTTCGAGGATGGTTTAGCTGACCGTGACTTGCCGTGGGTTCCGGCAACGGAGGTTAGTGCGGACGATGACGGTTGGACCGTACGTATCGCATTACCGGGTGTAGCACCAAAAGATGTTCAGGTTGATCTCCGTGACACGGTGGTGACAGTTAAAGGTGAACGGGCAAGTAAACCTGGAGCATTCAAACAGTCGGTTTCAGAATTTGGCTATGGCACATTTGAACGGAGTTTTACGTTGCCCGCCAGTGCTGATGCCAGTAAGGTTTGTGCAACTTTTGACCAAGGAATGCTCGAGCTCAGGCTGCCGCTAGCAGAAATGTCAAAGTCACGACGCATCGCTATCGATGGTGTATAGCGTCGGTGAGAGTGGTCACGACTGAGTCGTGATCTAAATGGTTCATTATGAACGTGAGAGTATCCAATAAAGGCCAGGTTCCCTTTTTGTGGGACCTGGCCTTCGTTGCAAGATGGGAAAATAAAACAAGAAATTAATTACTGTTTTGGGCTGATTTTTCTGCTGCTTCTTTCGCTCGTTGCTCTTCTTCAAAGAACTCACGCTGCCAATCTGGCATTTCCTGTGGTCCAGGTTTAAAGCTGGAAATATCAGGGTCATGGTCCGTAGGTCTGTCCGGTGCTGCTGCTCTACGGTCGCGGGCGTCTGCACGACGAGCTTCTTTGCTTTTTGCTTTTTCCATGCGTGCGCGTTCACGCTGGCGTTTGGTTTGTGTCGGGCGTCCTCTATTTGCCATACAGTCCTCCTTGGTTGGAGTTACAGATCGGCACGCACGGTACCGAATGGAGTGAGATCATTCTACCAGACGGCTACGAACGATATTGATTACAGGCCAAGGTCGTCCGCAATATTGTTAACGAATGCAATGGCATCTGGGGGTGTTGAGTAGGCTGTGAGTACTTGATTGCCACGGAAACCGACGTCGGCTATTCCGACCGGACTTGTGTAGTACGCGTCAACGGTGAGTCGTCTGGCCCATGCGAAGAAACCGACACCAGCTCTCAGGTCCGTCGGTCCCCGACCCCGCTCAACTTCGACCAGGTCATCGAGCAACTCGATTTGTTCAGGCTCCGTGGTTTCCACGAAGACATTACTGGTACGTTCTCGCATGACATCGTCAAGCCAGGTAAGCCCATCCCTGAAGATTGTGGCCAACTGTTCGTTTTCGCTGCAGAGCTGGTCGATGAATTCTGGCGCGCCAGCGTCCGTTCCACTTCCACCTTCCCCACCGGGTGGAATGATGACGTCGGTCAATCTGGAGATCGCACGAAATTGTTGAGCTGACAAGGAAACCGGTGTGTAGGTCCCAGTTTGGATTTTCGTGTTATTGGTAATTTCGTGAACTACACGTGCGGCTTCAAGATTGAACGATGCCGTTCCAGCTGCCGTGACTGCAAGTGCCAGTTGTTTAAGCACCTCTCGTCGCGTTGGCCCATCTGGTTCAACTTTCGTTGTTGACGTGGTTGGGTAAGGCATGCCGTCCTTTTTATTAGAGGGTTCCTCGTCGCATTTCGTTTGCAAGATATTCCGAGGCACGCCAGGCGAGCGCATTGATCGTCAACGTCGGATTTTTGTCGGGATTACTTACGAAACTTCCGGCGTCACAAACAAACAGGTTGTCCATGTCGTGTGATTGACAATAACCGTTTAATACGGATGTTCTCGGATCGTCTCCCATCCGAACTGCACCCACCTCATGAATAATGCTTCCACCGATCGATATTCCTGATGCATCCCGCGCTCCGGGTAGCTGAGGTGTCCCGCCCATGGACTCAATCAGTTCGGTGAAGGTGGCACGCATATGTTCCGCTTGCCGGATTTCGTGATCGCTCCATTTAAAATGGAATCGCAGTACGGGAATGCCGTAACGGTCGACCACGGTCGGGTCAATTTCGCAATAGCTTGAAGCATTGGGAATCATCTCACCGCGACCGGCGAAGGATATGCGAGTGCCATACTCTCGTCTTGCACGGTCTTTGATGGCCATGCCGTAGCCCGCTTCTTGTGCGACGCCTGTGAACATGCCGATACCCGGCATTTGGTAACCACCACCCAGTTCGATGTGGTAGCCACGGGGAAAACCAAGTTCACCTTCCCGGTCAAGGCCCCACCAGGGCATATAGAGATGGGCTCCTCCCGCGCCGTCACTGTTGTAGCGAGGCAACCCTTCAAGCGCAGGAACGACGCCACCGATGTCATAACCAACAGTATCCATCAGGTAGCGACCGACACAGCCTGATGAGTTTGCAACCCCATCCGGATGGACATTGGATTTTGAGTTCAGCAACAATCGAGCCGATTCACACGCACTGGCGGCTAGCACTAGGATGCGACATCGGAGCTGTCGTTCCTCGCCTGAACGTTTGTCAATGTAGACGACGCCATTGACGCGTCCATTTGTATCAGTTGTGATCGCTCGTGCCATAGCCATATCAATGAGATTGAGACGGCCGGTATCGAGTGCTGGGAAAATCTGCGTTTGGCTTGCAGAGTAATTAGAGCCTGCACGACAGCCTCGGCCGCACTGACCACAGTAGTGGCAGGCCGGTCGACCGTTAATTGGTCGCGTGATTACTGCGCGACGGTTCGGGATACACGGGATACCCATCTTGTGGCTTGCGCGCTGGATTAACAGTTCGTGTGCTTTTGGTGGAGGAGGTTCATGGAAGACGCCATCAGGGGCACTTCGTATTCCTTCTTGACTACCGACAATTCCGATGAATTCTTCAGCCTTGTCGTAGTACGGAGCGATATCGTCATAACTGATCGGCCAGTTCCAACCAAGTCCATCACGCTCTCGTGGTTTGAAATCGTAATCGGCAAACCGAAATGACATGCGTCCATAGTGGTTGGTTCGACCGCCAACGATACGCGAACGGAACCACCAGAAATCATCCGTATCGTCAGCGACTGTGTATGGCTCACCTTCCAGTTGCCACCCACCACTGGTGGTGGTAAAAAATCCGAACGGCTTGCTGTCGTTGTTGTTACCGAAATACTGGCTGGCGCCTTTACCGGCGCCACGGTGGTCAAAATCATACGGCCAATTATGTTCTTTGAATTCGCTGTACGGGTCGAGCATCGGTCCCGCTTCAAGTAGCGTGACACGGACTCCAAGGTCGGTGAGGACGTGGGCGACGGTTGCGCCGCCGGCACCAGAACCAACGACGATGACGTCATGAATTTCGCTCCGGGGTTGCATTGTAGTCATAGGGTCAACTGTTCCTCTGTTCATCCGATCAGGAACGTGTTGTAAAGAGATTGTACTCGGGTAGGGTGGTCACGTCGGCGCATTTCATCGTGACCTTCGGCGGAGCGTTTCACTACTTACCAGCGAGGTTCTCGGCGTCCGCCATCGAAATCTCCACCGCCAAAGGTTCCACCGTCCTGACCACCCATGGGGCGGGGCGCACGTGGCCTCGCTTCGTTGACCGCTAGGCGACGGCCTTCAAACTCAGTTTGATCAAGTTCATTGATTGCTTTTTGTGCGTCGTCGTCATTTATCATCTCAACAAACGCAAAACCGCGTGGGCGTCCTGTGGCACGGTCGGTGACTATGTGCACGGACTCAACATTGCCGAATTTACTAAAAAGATTACGAAGTTCGTCCTCGCCGGACGAAAACGGAATATTGCCTACGTACAACCTGTGCCCCATCACGGTCTCCTTGAGCGCCGGTCTATCAGCGTTTTCGCACTCGCCATCACTGAGGCCTTTCGCGGCATAGGAAAGACTTTGGCAATCGGCCCACTCTTTTCAGTTTAGGCGACGTCACGGTGTCAGTACAGCAACCTAAGCAGCCTAACCGGAGAGGACACGGATTGCAACGGACAAATAGGATATATGCTGCGACCTGTGACGAACGCTGCTACACGGGTTTATGATGGACGTACGAGGACAACGCGGGGAGCCTCAGCGCAATTATTTTAGGTTGGTGGGAACACGTGATTACCGATAATTCCATTGTAGCCGTTGCCGGGTTGATTGCGATGATAGCGCTACTGTTCTTGCTGATAACGCGGTTCAAGTGGCATGTGTTTATCGCGTTATTGGCGCCGATACTGCTGTTTGCGGTGATACCAGGACTTGACCGACAGGCGTTCATCGATGCGTTTGAACAGGGTTTCGGTCGAACAATCCAGGGGATAGCTGTCGTTATAGTGCTTGGGTCAATTTTGGCCGAAGCGTTAAAGCACACCGGTGGGGTAGAAAAGATTACGTCGTCAATGATCAGTTGGGTTGGCGAACAGCGAATGCCTCTTGCGCTGACGCTCAGTGGTTTCGTGATAGGACTAGCGATTTTTTCGGACGTTGGTTACGTTATTTTGAACCCGTTGGTGCATGCCTCCGCGTTAACCGCTGGTGTCAATATGAGTGTCATGGGCACTGGTCTTGTTGGTGCAATGCAACTAACGCACGCGATGGTTCCACCTACACCGGGGCCGCTTGCTGCAGTTGCACTTGTCGGTGCTGACCTTGGCAAGGTGATTTTGTTTGGAGGTATTGTTACGTTAATTGGTTCGCTTGCCGGATGGCTCTACGCGAAGGTTGTGGGGCCTTATGTTGAATCGCCCCCGTCCCGGGAATTTGTTGGGCAGTCTTTTGTTGAACAAGGAAGAGAGTCCGAGTTGCCTACAACGTGGGGTGCGTACGCCCCCATACTGATCCCTTTGATGCTTATTGCCGGGCAGAGCGTGGCGGCGCTCGTACTGCCTGAGAATCATTTGGTCAATCGGTTAATGCTCTACTTGGGTTGGCCGGTTGTGGCACTTGGGATCGGAATTCTTCTCGCCTACCGCCAAACTTCGCCGGCTGACCAGGAAGCTCGGGTTGGAAGTTGGATTGAAGATGCACTTCGGACCTCGGCCATGATCATTATGGTGACGGGACTCGGCGGAGCCCTGAGTCAGATTTTGCGTAATACCCCGGCAGTGGATGCTATTGCAGAGGCGACTGCATCGGTCGGATTGCCTGCCATCTTTTTGCCGTTTGTACTCGGCATCGTTGGAAATATGATCACGGGTTCGACGACAGTTGGAGTGATTACAGCAGCATCAGTGTCAGCGCCAATGATGGACCAATTAGGACTGAGTCCAGAAGCTACCATGCTTGCTGGTGCTGCCGGTTCGATGATTATCAAATATGTCAATTCAAGCTATTTTTGGGTTTGCATGTCTTTGTCGCGGATGTCTCTCAAGTCTGCATTGATTTCGTATGGTGGCGTGACATTTGTTAACGGAGTCGCCGCTATGGTGGTGGTGTATGTGTTCTGGGCCGTTGGTTGGATATAGTTCGGACCAATCGAAAGAGTAAGTGAGATAGAGGTCACATCATGGTAGTAATTGCAAAGCGTTGGTGGGTTGTATCGGCCGTGTTGCTCATAAGTGTCTGTGGAGCTGGCTTTGCTGGAATGGTTTGGCAGCCGCGCCCAACAGCTTCCGTCGTAACGTCTCGAGACCTTAGTTTTGTAGCTCCATCTGAGGTTGGTCTTTCAGCAGAGCGTTTGAAACGGCTCGATGACGGATTACAGGTGATGGTTGACGATGGAAAACTGGCTGGCGTCGTCACCCTGCTGGCACGTCACGGCAAGATAGCGTTTGTGGATGTCGCAGGCGTGCAGGATGTTGAGAGTCAACGGCCGATGTCACGTGATTCCATTTTCCGTATCTATTCGATGACAAAGCCCATCGTTGGTGTGGCAATGATGATGTTGTACGAAGAGGGAAAATGGCGTCTGAATGATCCTGTTTCACAATTCATACCAGAGTTTGCCGATCTTTCTGTGTACAAGGGAGACAATCCGGATGGTTCTATGGAGTTGGGCAAGGCCAACAGGCCGATGACCATGCGAGAGTTGATGACACATACCGCTGGACTCAGTTACTCGCTCGATCTGCGACATCCTGTGAACCGACTGTTTGAAGATTTACCAGTCCGTGATCCAATGAAGCCGTTGCAGGTGATGATAGACAGGTTGTCTACACTCCCGTTGTTGGCTCAGCCAGGGACCCGTTATATATACAGCTCAGCAGTTGACGTGCAGGGCTATCTGGTTGAGCTACTTTCTGGTCAACCGCTTGGTGAATTCTTGGATGAGCGAATCTTTGTCCCGCTCGGCATGAGCGACACGGCATTTTTTGTGCCACCGTCTGAGCGAGATCGCCACGCGCTTCGGCATGCAGCGAACGACGATGGCAAGCTTGTACTCAATTCTCGTGGTGAGCCTTTTTCGGAAACTCCTCCCGGCCCGTCAGGAGGTGGGGGGTTGTTTGGAACAGCCGATGATTACCTCCGCTTTACCGAAATGTTATTGAACGAAGGGGAGTTTCAGGGAACACGATTGTTGGCGCCGCGTACTGTGCAAATGATGCGGACGAACCACATGTCCGCTGAGGCAACTGCCCAGATGCACCAGACCCGACCTGGTATGGGGTTCGGGATGGACTTTATGGTTTATATGGATCCAGCTGCTGCTGGCGAACCGCATATGCCGGGAGCCTATTACTGGCTTGGGATTGATGGCACTTGGTTCTGGATTGACCCTGAACTTGACTTAGCGTTTGTGGGCATGATCCAGCACCAAGGCGCCGCTCAGCGCGAGGTGCACGGCCTATCACGGAACTGGGTGTATCAGGCAGTCGTCCACTAGCGGATTACAAAACCGGTGTGGATTCGGTTAGTAATTCTAGAGTCATCGAGGACAGTAACACGTTTTCCGGTGTATTACGTCACGGGGTTTCGGCACTGCCTACCCACCGTTCGCTGAGTTCGTCACGGCTGACAGCCATACCGCGCAAATAGACGGTTTCAATTTGGCGAGTGTTGGTTATATCGTCGAGGGGGTTTGTCTCAAGTACGATGAAGTCAGCGCTGTTACCGACCGCTATGGTGCCTAAGTCATTAAGCTCGAGGAGTTCAGCTGAATTTTGTGTCGCAGCGACAATGACTTCGTGTGGTGTCATTCCTGAGGCGACCATATCGGCCATTTCGAGATGCGGGCTCCAGCCCGCGCCGCCGTCGGTGCCGAAAGCAATCCGCATCCCTTCGGCGTTGAGTCTTGCTAAGTTTCTGGCCTGGATATTAAATCGTTCTTCGACCTCAGGGCGGTCCGTGTAGGACTCCTGCAATTCCAAAAGTTCCGTGGGCGGGATGGTCTTGCTCAGCCAACTGAGATCTTCTTCGATTCCCCGATTCCCAAGATTGGGGACAAGGACTACGTGCGGTCGTTCTTTTACCAATTCAACGAATTCATCGTCGATGTCTTGGTCTCGAACGCCGTGCGCAAATGCATCTATGCCAGCGCGAAGTAGTTGTTTCGCATCCTCAAGCGCAAAAATGTGAGCTGTGACTCGGAGTTCATGTTTGTGGGCTTCGTCAATAACCGCGCTGTAGATTTCTGGCGATAGTTTGTCGAACTGGCCATTACGGTCGTCTACCCAGATCTTGACGAAGTCAACATCTTGTTCGGCCAACTCCTGTACCGCGCTACGCGCTTCATCTTCACTTGTAATCCAGTAGGGAACTTCGGTCCGGCCAGGTTCAGGGGCTGTAATACCCCGTCCGGCCGTCAGGTAGCGAGCGGCATTGGGAACCGTTTCCGCGCGTATTTGAAATGAGTCTGCGCTTACGCCTCGTCCGAGTGCGAGTACGGCACTAACCCCGTAATACGCTTTTCGCTGCAAGTCCTCAATGAGTGCTGTTCGGGTAGGAGAGAGATGCACGTGTGTATCGATGATTGCGGGCATAATGGTCCGACCGGTTAAGTCGACATGAACAGACCCGGCAGGCACTTCTGGCTTGTTGCCAGCGCCCACATGGATGAATTGGTCATCCTCTAGAATGAGTGTCGCATTTTCGATAGGGGGACTTCCGTCCCCAATGATGACTCGTGCTCCCTCGATCACGGTTACGTTTGTGGCTGCTGGCGTTTCTTCTGGCGGCGGCGCCGCGCAGCTGCTAAGCAATAGCGGCGCAAGGAACCCTATGGTGAGGCTTCGACAGTGTTGGAGAGTTGGTGATACTGCAACTTTGAACATTCGTGCCTCCAGAAGTTAGTTTCGTGGTGATGCTTGAGCGGGGAACATCATTCGATGGTCCAGCCGAGGTCGTTATCGATATCCGCTCCTCATGCATAATTTTTATGAGTTTGGAACAAACGCTAGAAACCGTCTCGGATTATCAACCAAAATTTTACGGATCGTCTCCTCTGGAACTCCAGCGTAACGCAGTTTTGGGACGAACTGCATTAGGACTGATGACCAGCCATGGCCGTAATACCTTTTAAACTGACGAACATTTCCTTGGTCAGACGAAAACAATATGTGGTTTTCAAGGCCGGCATCTAAGAGGTCCATGACCATCTTCACTTTGTCTGCTGCTGGAATGTCTGAGCGACTCATTTCGTGACCCAATGTGTCGAGTCCAACAAAGGCACCACGTTCGGCGATGGCCTTGTGTATTGAAAGGGGATCGTGCTCGGCTTTGATGGTTGCCATATGGCCGATGACCACGTGTGCCATGTCGACGCCTATGTCCTCAATGACATCCATTTGTTCAAGGGCACAACTGGGGCAACTTTCGTGTGGTGTGTGGGTAAATATCGGCAATCCCGTTTGCAAATGTGCTCGAGCAATTGCGCGGTGTACTTTTCTCTCGTCAGGTCGCATTTCAAGAGACGAGGCAATTTCACCGAAGGCTCCCCAGCGTTGGGTGGTCGCGTCTGAGACAAGCTCGTCCACCAGTTCATCTTCTGACATTGCGGCGACACGGACGGGGTAGATGGCAAAACCGATGTCTTCAAAGTAGCCGCCCGCCATGATAATGCGAACATCACTTTGTGCAGCGATGGCGTTTAAATGTTCGATCTGTTCGTCTGTGCGACGTCCCGTCGCTGCGTCAACGATGCAGCCAAGCCCGTCAAAGGCACATGCCCGAAGTTCTTCTACCGCTAAGTCGATTTCGGGTCGGCCTACGTGTTCGTGAAATAACGTGGCGCCATCTTCTAACGCCGTCGGGTCGACGTCGCCCTGCAATGTTCGAATAACGGCATTGGCGGGAAACGTGGGTGAATCAACGGTCGTAAATTCTTGCTGTGCAGCCGACGCGAACACGAGCCTGTCGGTGCTCGCGGCCGTGGCGCTTGCGCCGGCTGCTATTGCAAGTAGCCGAAGAGCCTCGCGCCTACTTGGGCGTCTTTGATGGTTTGTTGAAACTGGCTTTGTCATCACTATCTCCTACAGAACTCCAACGGTACCGGTCACGGAGCAGCATAGTTCGCACCAGGGCGATCTCTCGACAACTCGAGTGGTAGCGCCGTGGAGTATTTAGCTTGGCGAAGTGAAAAACTTGACCGAATGCTAGAGACTCCTGCTACCTGTGTTAACGCTTCGTTGAGGAAGCGTTCATAGGCCTCGACATCTGGAAGCACGATCCGCAGCAAGTAGTCTGCGTCACCCGTCATGAGATAGCAATCCATAACTTCTGGCCATTTCCGAACAGCTTGTTCGAAAATTTCTAGTTGTTGCTTGATTTGTTTGTCTAGTGTGACTTGAGCGAAGACAGTGACGCCCAGTGACAGTGCATGCTGGTTAACAAGCGCAGCGTATTTTTGGATTATGCCAGCGTCCTCTAACGCGCGGACTCGACGCAAACAGGGTGCCGGTGTGAGCCCCACCCGGTCAGCGAGTTCAACATTGGTAAGGCGTCCCTGATCCTGAAGTGCAGTCAGGATCTGGCGATCGACAGCGTCTAAGTTGTGTGCCATATGAGCAATTATATTGCGTATAAATATAATAAATACAAATATTAGCAACAATATAGCTGTCTTAACCTGCTAGAATCTCTGTTTTTATGGCACCGTTAGAACATTCTTCAGAGCAGACCTCAACCCGACTTCGATACCTGAAAGACCTTGAGCAGAAGGTGTTGTGGTTGTCAGTGTGGATGATTCACCACGCGAATCACCTTCGGACGTCTCGTGACGGGTTGAAAGTTGGCGGACATCAGGCTTCATCCGCGTCAGTGACGACGTTGATGACTGCCCTTTACTTTGATGTGTTGCGTCCCGCCGATCGCGTGGCGGTCAAACCACATGCGAGTCCTGTCTTTCACGCGATTCAATATTTGTTGGGAAATCAAAGTCAGGATCAGCTTGAGCGGTTCAGAGGATTTGGCGGCGCGCAATCTTATCCGTCGAGAACTAAAGACTTAGATGACGTTGATTTCTCTACTGGGTCGGTTGGTCTCGGTGTCGCGATGACGTCGTTCGCGTCGTTAGTGCAGGATTATGTCCGACTCAAACGCTTTGGGAATGAATCTCAACAAGGCCGAATGATCGCTGTTGCGGGAGATGCTGAATTTGACGAAGGGAATCTCTTTGAGGCGCTTGTGGAGGCCTGGAAACATGACGTTCGTAACGTCTGGTGGGTCATTGACTACAACCGGCAAAGTCTTGATGCCGTCATGGTTGAAAGGTTTTCAGACCGCCTTGAGACAGTGTTTCGGAATCTCGATTGGCGCGTCGAAATACTTAAGTACGGACGGTTACTGACAGCGGCGTTCGAGAAGCCAGGTGGGGATGCCCTTCAGCAGTGGATCGATTCTGCTGAGAATTCCCGCTATTCGGCGCTGGCCTATCGAGGCGGGGCGGCATGGCGCGAAGAGCTTATTCGTGACCTTGGTGATACCCACGGCATACGACCGTTGTTGGACGAGCACGACGATGCGGCGCTTGGTCGACTGATGACGAACTTAGGCGGCCATGATCTCGAAACGGTTTGTAGTGCGTTTCACGCTGTTCCGGACGACCGGCCAACTTGTTTCATTGCCTACACAATCAAGGGGTATGGGCTACCACTTGCAGGACACAAGGATAACCATGCGGGGATACTGACACCGGACCAAATGGCCACATTTCAAGAGCAACTCGGCATTGCTGAGGGGCAGGAATGGGATCCCTACGCAGGTGTGGCTTCGCCCGCTGAAGAACTGCAGATGTTTTTGGATGCGGTACCGTTCGGTCGTGGTTCTCAGCGCAGATATCGTGCTGCTCGTATTTCCGTGCCGGAGAAATTTGAGCCACCGACTGGGGAACGATTATCGACGCAGGAAGCCTTTGGACGGTTTTTATCGGACCTCGCTAGGAGACATCCGACGCTCGCAGATCGTGTAGTGACGTCATCGCCTGACGTGACGGTGTCAACGAGCTTGGGCTCTTGGCTGAATCGACGAGCGATCTTTGGTCGACGTGAGCAGGGGGACCATTTCAAGGACGAGCGGATTCTGTCGGCCCTGAACTGGGAAGTTTCAACAAAAGGACAACATATTGAATTAGGGATTGCCGAAAACAACTTGTTTCTGCTGTTGGCAGCGCTTGGTTTGAGCGGCCCTCTTTTTGGCGAGAGACTGTTGCCGATCGGGACGATTTATGACCCGTTTATCAGCCGGGGTCTGGATGCGCTCAACTATGCTTGCTATCAGGATGCTCGATTTATTGTGGTCGGCACGCCATCCGGCATTTCGCTTGCAGCCGAGGGGGGGGCGCATCAATCAATATATGAACCATTGATCGGTTTGGGCCAGCCTGGACTCACTTCGTTTGAGCCAGCTTATGCTGATGAGTTGTGCGAGATACTTCGGTGGAGTTTTGAGCATTTGCAGGCGGATGACGGAGGTGCTGTTTATCTTCGACTTTCAACCCGACCAATTGACCAGGTACGGCGACCCTTTTCAAGTGAACTGTCGGCGCAGGTTATCGAGGGTGGTTACTGGATGATTCCACCGGCTGCGGATGCCAGGGTGGCGTTGGTTGGGTCTGGTGCAGTGTTGCCTGAACTGATTGAGGCTCACCGGCAACTCAGTGAGGACCTTCCAGGAACGGGTCTGCTTGTGGTGACATCAGTTGACCGACTGTATCGTGGGTGGACTGATAGCCATCGTGCACCAATCAATTCCACGGTCCCCCACGTTACACGACTATTGCAAGCGCTCCCCGCGCGAGCGAGTCTGGTAACGGTTGTCGACGGTCACTCTTCTACGTTATCGTGGCTGTCGTCGGTTAGGCAACACCCAGTCATTCCGCTTGGTGTTGACCGATTTGGGCAATCCGGGGACCTCCAAGATCTTTATAAAGAGTATGGTTTGGACGCTGATGCTATTGTCGATGCGGTGGCACGGCTCATTGTGGGTTGAGAGAGTATTGACAACGTTGCGCTATGCCAACTGAGATTCGTCTACCAGAGCTTGCCGAATCAATGAGTTCAGCGACTCTGACCTCGTGGCTGAAAAAGGTCGGTGACCGTGTTTCAGCGGGTGAGCCCATTGCTGAGGTCGAAACTGATAAAACGACTGTCGAACTTGAGTCACCCGCGGATGGTGTCTTGCTGGACATCTGCGTGGCCGCTGGAACCGACAACGTATCGGTTGGCGCGCTTCTGGCTCTTTTAGGTGACCGAAGCGACGTGGCCGATGAGTCCCAGGTTACTGGTGCTATTGAGTCTAACGCACCTACATTGACTGAGCTTGTGCTTCCAGAACTTGCTGAATCCATGACGTCGGCTACCATCACGGGGTGGCTCAAAAAGATAGGTGACCACGTATCGGTGGGAGAGCCGATTGTAGAGGTCGAAACGGACAAAACGACGGTGGAACTTGAATCGCCGGCCGATGGTCTGGTCACGGACATTTTCGTTGCGTCCGGCACGGAGGGCGTCGTTGTCGGGACGGTGTTAGCGAAGATCGGTGCTTCAGATGATACCGTCAGCAAGCCGTTCGCAGACGGTGAGGTTGTTAAGGTTGCCCCGCAGGCTCCGAACAGCCAGGCGGCCGAACCAACAACTCGGCCGGACGACCATGTTCCTGAGTTAGTCGATGAGCCGGCTAAGACCGTTGCTGAGATTGACGCCTCGTCAGCAGCAACGGATGATGTGACGCCGTTAGCGCGTCGGATGGCGGCATTAACTGGCGTTGACCTTGCAAATGTTCGTGGCTCTGGTGCTGAAGGGCGGATCACTAAAGTCGATATTGATCAACGTTTATCGGTAACGCCAGGCAATGCAGTAGAACCAGCCGTCGGCTTAATCACGGCGCGCAAGGGTGCGGGCGAGGATTTTTCTAGTAGTTCACACGTGGACGAACCTCTGACAGGGATGCGTCGGGTTACTGCCGAACGGATGACGCTGTCGAAACAGACGATTCCGCATTTCTATTTGGAGGTGGACTGCACGGTGGACCAGCTGTTGGCGTTACGCGATCGTAAAAACAGCGCTGATGAGGCTTTCACAGTCACGGTCAATGATGTCGTAGTTCGGGCAGCTGCGATGGCGCTGATGAAGGTTCCTCGTGCGAATTCATCGTGGACAGGTGAGGCGGTTCGTGTTTTTGATTCGGTTGATATTGCGGTGGCAGTGACAACGCCGAAGGGGCTTGTGACGCCGGTGGTACGGTCAGCAAACACTAAGGATCTCGGTACTATTGCGTCGGAATTGCACGCGCTAGCGGACCAGGCGAGAGACGGTAAATTGCACGCGGCCGATTACAGTGGGGCAACGTGCACGATTTCAAACTTGGGGATGTTCGGCATTTCGAGCCTTTATGCGATTCTGAATCCGCCGCAGAGTTGTATTCTTGGTGTGGGGGCGATTGAACGTCGTCCGGTAGCACGGGGAGATTCAGTTGATGTGGGAGCTGTAATGACGGTTACCCTGTCGGCCGATCATCGCGCAATTGATGGTGCGACCGGTGCCGAGTTGCTACGGGAGTTTAAGCACTTCGTTGAAAACCCTGAACAGATTTTTGGATAATCGAGGCGCCACAGAGTTGAACCTGATTGTTGAAGTTTTGTAGGTGAAGCGATCCCTGTCAAGTGGCACTTTCTTTTGCATAAGATTCTTTGAAGGAAGATTAACGGCATGTCAGCCAATTTTTCACAATTTGCAACGACGGTTCGAGGTGAGACAGCGTTTACGGTTCTTGCGCTTGCTAAGCGACTGATCAGTCAGGGCAAGAAGGTCATTGAACTTGAAATAGGTGATAGTCCTTTTCCGACCTCTCCGGAGGGTCTCGACGGAGGTCTTCAGGCGATTAAGGAGGGGCATACCCACTATGGTCCTTCGTTGGGGCTGCCGGAATTTCGCGAGGCCGCCGCATCTTATGTCAATGCTCAATACGGCCTGTCCGTTGGCGCTGAGCACGTTGTTGTGGGACCAGGAGCAAAGATTTACGAACAGTTTTTTTGTGAGGCATTCGTTAACCCTGGCGATGGCGTGTTGGTGTTTAGCCCACATTTTCCGACATATCCAGCGAACATTGAGCGCCGCGGTGGCCGCGTGGTCATTTCAAAATTACGTGAGTCCAAAGACTTTCGTCCGAGCTTAGAAGATGTCGAAAGGTTTCTGGTTGAAGATTCAAGTCCTAAAGCCATATTTCTGAATAGTCCACATAATCCGACCGGGGGTATTGCTACTCGCGAGGACATTGAGGGGCTCGCATCGCTGGTTCGTGGAAAGAATGTTGCGGTGTTTAGTGATGAGCCATACGATGCCATGGTTTGGCGAGGAGAACATCACACACTGCTTTCCCAACCAGATATGTTGGAGCAGTGCGTAGCTGCGTACACCTTTAGCAAGTCATTCAGTATGAGTGGGTGGCGGCTCGGCTATGCCATAAGTAGTCCACGGATCATTAATACCCTTGGAACGCTAACGAATACGTCCCTCTCGTGCGTTCCGTCGTTTACTCAAATGGCCGGTATCGCAGCTATGGCACGTGATGGTGCCGTACGGGATAACAGAATGGCCGACTTTAGGCGAAAAGTAACTCTGCTTGTGGATGGCTTGAATGCTATTGCCGACATCTCATGTTTGATGCCAGGTGGAACCTTCTACGTTTTTCCATCGGTTAAATCGATTTGTAACCGTTACGGGATAACGTCGCATGGGCTCGCGCTGTTTCTGCTTGAGGGGGCCGACGATGGGTGTGGCGTAGCTTGTCTCGGAGGAGAATGTTTTGGAGCCGCCGGTGCCGGCTTTCTTCGACTTAGTTGCGCAGAACCAGACGAGCGGCTTAAGGAGGCGGTAGCTTTCATATCCAATGCGGTCACTAGACGCGATCGCGTGGAAACCTACCTTACGTCACATCCTGAATATGCGCTCGCCGAACCCTACGGGGACGACTAGTACACCCAAAGTTCTCGTTGCGGCTAAGCCTGACGTACCGTGGCTATACCGCGATGGGATACGAACGGCCACATCGAGCGGGTAACTCCCGCGAGGGAGAAGTCCGCGCGAGCTGTCCACAAGTGTTGTACAGAAAAAAGACGGGAAACGCCTCATGGTGTTTCCCGTCTTGTCGATGCGGATAACTTAGGGGAGACCTTCAGCTTTTTTCATCAGGTTCGCGTGGGTTTGTGCCACTTCAAGTCCACCCTCACCTTCTTGCCAGCCAGTTCTTCCGTCACCGTTGGCGTCTGTTCCCGCCAGCAGCTGTTGGGCCAACGTGTTCAAGTCGGCTACCAATCCAGAAGCTGCAGAAGCCGATTGTGCCATCTCAATCTTTTGAGCGAGCGCCACGATTTCGTCGACACGTGAGACGGTGTTCTGGGCCGAGGTCGCAACGTGTGTGGCATGCGTCTGGATAGCGTTAGAGGCCCCATCCGTGTTTGCTGCAGCCTGGATATGTTTGGCAGCGCCTTCGGCTCCCTGTTTCACACCGTAGCCGTTACCGGGACCATTTTCGATTTGGGTTGGGTCTACCGCGTGCAACACATGGGCTGTATGCCGTTTAATCGAATCGAGATTACTTGGGTCCTTCGCGGCAAGGGAGGCGTGCTGCGCCGCAATTCGGGCCTCCTCGATGGCAGCCGGTAAAAGCCCTACGCCGTCAGGCGTGCCGTTCCAAGCATCCATGACGTGACCAATGTGGTTGTGTCCGGCGCCTTGCTCGGCGTCAACGGGCACACCTATGAATATCGCCGTAACGACGGCGATGACTGCAAAGCTAAGACCAGTTAGGCGATGCATAGGTAACCTCCAAGGTTAAAAACAGTCCGAGAATACCACCGGACATTGGGTAAAGTGTAATGCCTTTATATACCGTGCGTATGGCCATTAGGACAAGAAAAGTCTTTTCAGAAACCAAGGAAATATTGTGCCCCAAAACCCCAGTCTGTGCTGATGCAGCAGAATGTTCCAGTAAAGTCATTTGTTTGACGAAGTTTATACGCAGTCAGCTTACGTCTATTGCGAAGGGCTGGGATTTGCCGTCTTGCCACGTATTGTGCAAATTAGTCACGACAAGCGGACAGGTAGCCCTGACGCATCCCAAGTCAGTTGCCATCAGTAATGGCGTCAACTTGTGAGGCGACGTAATCAACAGCTGTATCTACAGATTCGCCAGCCTTGCGCATACCTTCTTGAACACTTGGACTGTGTTGGTTGACTAGGGATGCGACCCAGGCCCGGGTGTCTGATCCCTTTGCCGGTGCAAAGAGAAATCCTACGCCTACGCCGACGAGGCCCGACAAGCATGCAAATGTGGTGAGGGTGAATAGCCGCCGTAAGAATGCCATTGGTGGGAGTATCGGTTGCAGCCGATGCCGTCAACAGTACACCGCGTAAAAATTATGCGTGTTGTATTGACCGATGGGGAGATCCATTCCTATATGCTTAGAAGTCACCTTTTCCAGGTGGTAATGCCATGCTGTTTAGGATCGTTCGACGTTATTGGGTGCTTTTTCCTATTTTGGTTTCGACCGCGACGCAATGCAGCGAGTCGCCTCGGGGTGTTATACCCACACAAATTGTGTCGGTCGAAATACGGCTTGTTAGTCAGCCAGCGCCAGAGCCGCCATCGACAACAGGGGAGCAGTTTGTTTATCAGGACTGTCTGCAAGGAATAGGACTTCAAAACACCGTTATCCCAAGCTGGCGGAACGGCGAAGTGGTGGCACTAGCCGAAAAGGCCACGAATACTTTCGCCTATACGTTTCGGGATGTTCCGATCGATTTTGTTCACACTGTTTTAGTACGAGACGTTAACGAATGTCGTCGTGATTCAAAGGGCGATGGAAGCGTTATCACGGGTGTCACAGCGAACGGCGTGGCTCTTGAGCGCCGGATGCCAGGAACCCGTTTCCTTGCTTTTGTGGTTGGTCTTGACGGGACGGTGTCATCGTCACCGCAGTAAATAGAACAGGACTCCCTACCAGGGAGAATGTTTTAGATGGCTAAGAGACGCGTAAGAGGTGTATCGGCTGTACCCATCGTTGGGGTGTTACTCGTCGGTGCAACTGTCTTGGCCGCGGGCGTGGTGCGGGCCGCAGGCCAGCGGTCGGAATCCGAGATCGTTCAAGCAATTCGTGAAGAAGGCTTTACCCGCTCGCAGGCCATGGAGACTGTGAGTTGGCTGAGCGACGTTTTTGGTCCGCGAGTCACCGGTACGCCAGCGATTGAGGGGGCGAAAGATTGGACTGCTGAGCGCCTACGAGCTTGGGGACTAGGCGTTTCTGAAGAACGGTTTCAGTATGGTCGAGGCTGGTCGCTCGAGCGGTTTCACGCGCATCTCATTGAGCCGCAGGTAATGCCGATAATAGGCTATCCGCGGGCGTGGACCACTAGTACGAACGGGACGGTTACGGCTGATGTCGTGCGTGTTTTGATTCAATCCCAAGCTGATGTGGAACGATACCGCGGGACGTTAGCAGGCAAGGTCGTTTTGATGCAGCCAACACGCACGGTTGCGATGTTGGAGGAAGACCTTGTGCTTCGCATGGACGAGGCGTTGCTCGACGAGGCGACGCGTCCTGTTGATGGGGCATCGCAACAGCAAGGAAGTGGTGGGACCGGGGCAAGAATTGAGGATTATGTAGATGCGTTTCTGCGGGAGGAAGGTGTTGTTGCGCTGCTTGATCGCGGCAGCGACGTCTCCTTTGTCGGTGGGGCTCCAAGTGGGGGGCAGTTGGTATGGCCGACTCAACGTACGGATGGCGGAACGGTATTTGTTGGCGCCGGGGGCTCGCGTGCCATCGATGCGACGCCGGTAATTCCGACCGCCACGATCGCCGTCGAGCACTACAACCGCATGGTGCGACTACTTGACCAAGGTGTTCCAGTCCGAGTGGAAATTAACATTCAGACGCGATTCCACGAAGAGGTCCGTCCGAACGGGTTTAACTTGATAGGGGAACTTCCTGGGACTGACCTCGCGAACGAAGTGGTGCTTTTGGGTGCCCACTTTGATTCAACTCATGCGTCAACAGGAGCGACGGACAATGCTGCTGGCGTAGCGGCCATGATGGAGGCGCTACGAATACTACAAGCGGTTAAAGCTCAGCCCAGGCGCACAGTGCGCGTAGCCCTTTGGGGCGGAGAAGAACAAGGATTACTGGGGTCGCGTGCGTACGTAGCCAAGCACTACGGTGGGTCTCAAAGTCCCACAGCTGAACATGCAAACGTTGCGGCGTATTTCAATCTTGATAATGGTGCTGGTCGTATACGTGGTATCTGGCGTCAAGGAAATGAAGCGATCGAACCGGTCTTCCGTGAGTGGATGCGTGACCTCGGGGATCTCGATGTCACAACGGTGGGTCGGCGTTCGACACGTGGCACGGACCACGTCTCCTTTGATGAGGTTGGACTGCCAGGCTTTCAGTTTATGCAAGACCGGCTCGAATATAACTCGCGAACGCACCACTCAAATATGGATGTGTTTGACCGTGTCCAGCGGGACGATCTGCTACAGATGTCTGTAGTAGCGGCGATTTTTGCTTATCGCGCGGCGATGCGCGGTGAACTGCCCCCGCGGAAGGAGCTGAGATAGACTCGACGTGGTGTTTACGAACAGGGAGGGCCGAGTGATGTTGAGGAAGTATGCTCTGGTGTTTGCAGTAGCTTATGCGATGGCCAATGGTGGTTGCGGCGGTGACGCGAATAGTGCAGCTGCTGGAGACGCAATGTCTGGGGAGGGTGCGCCTGAAACCGACCTGGCAATCATGGCTCTTGATGATGTCAAAGCCAGTCAAAGTGGTTCGATCTCGCAAGAAGTGGCGAATACTGTGATTACGGTGACCTACGATCGTCCTGTTGCTCGCGGACGAGAATTGTTTGGAGGCATTGTTCCGTTCGGTGAGATATGGAACCCGGGGGCGAATGACGCGACTGCCGTTGAGTTCAGTCGGGATGTCACGATTAACGGTAACTCCTTGCCGGCTGGCAAGTACAGTTTGTGGGCTATTCCGGATCCCAATCGATGGACCATCGTTTTTAATTCTCAAGCTGATGTTTATCACACTCCGTACCCAGGAGAAGAATTTGACGCGCTACGTCTTATGGCGTCGCCACGTTTAGGCGCGCATATGGAAACGATGGCATTTTATTTCGCGGCGGTTGAAAAGAAGAATGCTGAGCTTCGTCTTCATTGGGGCGATACCTATCTTCCGTTGGATATTGTTGTTCCTTAGCTCTTATGAAATCTTCCAATCGTGTGCCCGTCGGGCGACGCGAGTTTATTCGCCGCAGTGGATTAGTAGGGGCAGTTGTTACCGGGTCGGCAGGGTGTCATGGTGAAGGAGAGCAGGCTGAGGAGTTAAGGACATCACCGACTTCATCAACGGCGATTCCGCCATTCGAGCTTGACGAAGTGTCAGTTGCGTCTCTCGCGGCGGCGATGGCGTCTGGTGAACATACTGCAACAAGTATCACCGCAGCCTATCTAGACAGGATTGCGCAATTGGATCGTCGAGGTCCCTCTCTGTGTAGCTTTATTGAAACCAATCCCGAGGCACTCGACATTGCTGGCGAACTCGACCGGGAGCGTCAGAACGGACGAATTCGATCGCCATTACATGGTGTACCCATTGTGCTCAAGGACAACATCGACACCGCTGACGGTATGGCGACGACGGCTGGATCGTTAGCACTGTCAGGTTCAACACCGTCTCGTGATGCGACGGTAGCTCGTCGGTTGCGTGACGCGGGTGCCGTGCTGTTAGGTAAGTCTAACTTGAGTGAATGGGCAAACTTTCGGTCGACTCGGTCTTCGAGTGGTTGGAGTGCGCGTGGCGGTCAATGCCGGAATCCGTATGTGCTAGACCGAAATCCGTGTGGTTCGAGCTCAGGTTCTGGCGTTTCAGTATCAGCGAATCTCGTTACCGTTGCGATCGGTACTGAAACGGATGGCTCAATCGTTTGTCCATCGTCCGCAAACGGGATCGTAGGCATAAAACCGACGGTTGGTTTGGTAAGTCGTGCCGGGATTATCCCTATCTCTGCTTCTCAAGACACGGCCGGTCCAATGGCACGAACTATGCGGGATGCTGTGTTGGTACTTGCAGCGGTTGCGGGACCAGACCCGGACGATGGTCTGACATTGTCCGGCCCGCAAGAGTCGAGCCCACGCAATGGATTCACGTCGTTCCTTGACGCGGAAGGTTTAAACGGGGCTCGCATTGGTGTTCCAAGAAACACTGCTGGATTTGATACGCGAGTCGAAGGATTGATGGATGACGCGATTGAGTTAATGGAGGAACGAGGCGCCACGATTGTTCGTCCAATTGATCTTAGACCGAGTGCAGCGTTACGTCGCGCTGAGGCCGAGGTGATGCATTACGAGTTTAAAGCAGGACTAAATGACTACCTTCGTAGTCACCAAGGTGCCCCTATTAAGTCGCTCGCGGATCTGATCGAGTTCAATGAGGCTCATGCGGCCGAGGAGATGCCGTACTTTGGTCAAGAGCGATTGGTGGAAGCTCAGAGGCGAGGACCTTTGTCAGATCAGCGGTACCTGGAGGCTCGGTTGACTGCACGTCGCCTCGCAGGTGAGCAAGGTATTGACCGTTTCATGGAGGCGGACAGGCTAGACGCTATAGTCGCACCAACTGGTGGTCCTGCTTGGGTTACAGACTTGGTAAACGGGGATCACTTTGGCGGTGGTAGTGCCACATTTGCCGCGGTCGCTGGCTATCCGAACATTAGTGTGCCAGCGGGATTTGTTCACGGCTTACCGGTAGGACTTTCTTTCTTCGGTCGTGCGTGGAGCGAGCCGACGCTCATTCGTATTGCGTATGCGTTTGAACAAGCAGCAGGCCACCGCCGGCCGCCTACGTTTTTACCAACGGTGGACTTTACGGGGTGACGATTCCCACAACGCTGCTTGACGAAGCTTTGGAGGCTTGGGAGGGTGCTCGTAAGGGGATCATTGAAGAGTTAAAGTGTGTACCGCCGCAGCACCTTCACTATCGGCCAGAATCGGGTGCCAGAACTGTTGCTGAGATTGTTCAGCACGTCGTCGATACCAGCTTGATGTGGGCCGGAGAATTATCAAATCCAAACGGGGATTTTACCCGGAAGAGTTTTAATGCATTTATTAAAGAATACGGTACGCCGCTACCAGAGCGACCGACCGATAAAACAGGGTTTGTCCGATTATTGGGCAGTAGTCATGCAGTGGGGGTAAAGCGCCTGAAGGGCGTCGGCGAAATTGCGCTATTACAAACCATTTGCCGTTTTGACGGGCAATCGTGGACACGCATGGCTTGGATGCAGCACGGAATTGCGCACGAGGAGTATCATCGTGGCCAGCTTGCCATTTACGTAAGGCTTCTTGGTTTTACGCCAGCGCTTACGAAGTCGATAGCCGATCATTTATGAACCTAGACGGTAGTTTCGATTAACTCGCACGTACGTGCAATTGGGTTGGTATCGTCAAAAAGACGCTGTGTTGCTTGGGCGTGTCTCGCTACACTGTCTGACTCAGTTAAATGTTCCAGCTCTCTCGCGACGCGTGTACCGGTAAATGACGCCGGAGGTAATGAGCGACCTACACCGAGTCGTTGGATTCGTGCTGCGTTGTCAGGTTGGTCGAAGGTCATCGGCATTACCAGTTGTGGACAGCCAGCGAACAGTGCCTGCGCGGTAGTACCGATGCCTCCATGATGAACAAGTGCGGCTGCATAAGGGAGCACGTTACTCAACGGGGCATAGTGAAAGTGTCGGATTCCCTTTGGGAGGCTTGTCGGTAATTGTTCTGGAAATCGCGTGAGGAGAATCCCTTGCCGCCCGAGCCGCGCACACGCATCAATCGCTGCCAGAAAAAAGTTCGATGCCTGCCGATTGCCTGACCCCGCCATGAACACAATCGGTCGGTCTCGGTCAGTTTTCGTCAGATACGCCTCGAGGTCAGGTTCGACAGGCGTTACGTCGCCTTCGTCATAGAGAGGAAACCCCGTTTGCACGGTTTGTTTTGGCCAATCCGGTTGAACGCCTGCGTACCACTCTGGGAATAATCCGATGACACGTTGGGGTGAGTGCCACCAATCGCTCACAATATGTCGAATAGGCAGCAGGCCGAGTTTGGACCGGAATGCATTTGGACCAGGAGACAGCGCTCGATCGGCGACATAGTCGCCGAAACCTCGAACAAGGCGCTTTATGGGGATGGGCCAGTCGTTAATCGATGACAGCCATACGTGTGGCACGGCAAAATCATGGATACTCATCAAACAACTCGGTTGGAGATGCATGGTTACCAGCGGCAGGTGCATGACCTCGTGCGCGATACGCGCCGCAAATGCCAATCCTGGTGCAATCAGCAGTTCACAGCCGTTACGTTCTTCACGTTCGATTAGTTCGTACAGTTCTGCGGTTTGGTAAGCGACGGCCTGTCCGATGACGCGGAGTCCACGTATATGATTCCAGAGGTCTGGCTGGTTAAGCAGGTTGTGAAACTCGCGCGTAGTCCCGACCGGGACGTACGCGAGCCCAACTTTTCTAGTCAGAGCTTCGAAATAGGGATTCGTGATCACACGAACATCATGTCCTCGCTGTTGGAGCGCTCTGGCTACACTGATGTAAGGGTGGACGTCACCGGCGCTTCCGACCGGGATGACGGTAATTTTCATGTTGTGTAGCTATCGGCGGGATGGCCGCGGTCGTAAATGCAGAAACGCCACAACACTCGCGCAAACTAAATTACGTAACGTTCGTAGGGTTGCCTGGCAACTAATGCCGCCAGACGATCTTGTTGATGGACGTCTCCAGCGGGACTAGTCGCCTAGGTGTTTGTCGATGATCGCCTGCAATTTCGGTTTGTCTGCCAGTCCAACGAGTTGTTCCACGACTTCGCCTCCTTTGAACAGGAGCAGGGTCGGGATTGACCGAACACCGTACTGGCTTGCCGCGGCTGGGTTGTTGTCGACGTTTAGTTTGCCGACGGTAACTTTTCCAGTGTAGTCGGCGGCGAGTTCTTCTACTGTTGGTGCAATCATTCGACAGGGACCACACCATTCGGCCCAGAAATCTACAAGCACGGGAACCGATGACTTCAGTACGGATTCCTCAAAGTTGCCGTCTGTTATTTCGTGTGTGTGTTCTGACATTACGCGTTTCCTATGTGGGTATCGATACTTACGTTAATTCCTTATTGTAGCCTTTTCGTCACGCTAGCACGTACGAGACGTTATTGCGAACCCTTTACGCCGAGATGTTTATTACACCACTGCAACATTTCTTCGACAATGTGAAGTACTGATTCCCGTGCGACGTATCCATGCGATTCGTGCGGGAGAGTCACGTAGCGGACCGGTGCTCCATGGCCGCGGAGCGCAGAGTAGAGACGTTCCGATTGAACGGGAAACGTGCCTGAGTTGTTGTCCACTTCGCCGTGAGTGAGTAACAGTGGTTCAGTGATACGGTTTGCATGGAAGAACGGCGACATTGCGGCATAGACAGTTGGCGCCTCCCAGAATGTGCGCCTCTCATTTTGGAAACCAAACGGCGTCAGCGTCCGATTGTAGGCTCCACTCCGAGCGATACCAGCCCTAAAGAGGTCTGAATGAGCTAAGAGGTTGGCTGCCATAAAGGCACCGTAACTGTGTCCGCCGACCGCAATACGGTCAGGGTCGGCCACTCCCATGTCGACTACAGCTTCGACGGCGGCCTGTGCATTTTGAACAAGCTGTTCAACATAAGAATCGTTAGCGGTTTCACCGTCACCAAGGATTGGCATTGCTGGTCCGTCGAGAATGGCGTATCCCTGAGTTAAGAGGAAGAGATGCGATGCCCCACGGGGAGTCGTAAATCTGTACGGAGAACCTTCGACTTGAGAGGCACCGAGGCGAGTCGTAAACTCGCGTGGATAGGCCCACATAAGCAGGGGGACGGTTGTTCCATCGGCGTATCCGGGTGGAAGGTAGAGCGTTGCTGAAAGAGTGAGACCATCCGCACGTTGGTACGAAACCATTCTTTTCTCTACCTGCCTAAAGACGGGCGCCGGATCCTCATAGTTAGTGAGTGGCTGTATGGTGCCACCCGTAATGTTTCGAACAAAATAATTCGGCGGTTCGGTAGGGCTTTCTCGACGCGTTAAGAGCACGTTGCCGTCGGAAGACAAAATAGTGATGACGGTTTCATAGGTTCCAGGATCGGTCTGGAACAAACGGCTAGTTTCAAGCGTCCTAATGTTCAGTTGGTCGATGAACGGGCGGTCACCGTCAGCCGATGCGCCCATGCCGGTCAGGTAAATGTTGCTGTCGTCTTGGACAATCGAACGGCTAGTAACGCCACCTCCAGGCCGATGCAGTGGGTTGCCGGGGGCGGAGTAGCGGTCTTCCGAACTACGGTTAAACAGTTGGCGAAGCTCACTCCCTGTTGGATAAAGCAGCGAGGTTCGTACCCGCCGCGTATCACGGTCCCGTTCGGTAATCAGAGCAGTTCCGTCCGAGGTCCAAGCAATGTTTGTGAATCGATATTCTGCGCGGGCAAGTTCGTTAGGTGTTTGGAGGAACGGAGCAGATAGCGAGTACAGGATATCTCTGTGCGGAACATTCTTGTTTGGGTCGCCGTCATCTTGCGCCTCACTCCAGACCACCGTGGCGGGTTCGCTGGGGTTCCACAGGTGGTTTCTGGGGCCAGTGGATACGCCACCAATGGGGGTGGTCTCAGCGAGTGGCAGTGTCACTAACTCGACTGTTTCGGCCGCGCGTGTCCAGATTTCGACGGAGCGAGCGAACCGGTTAGCCGGGACACTCCACGACCATGGCGGCACGAGCCGTTCGACGAGGAGGTGGCGACTATCTGGTGCACCCGTTACACGTGCGTAAAGGCCGGGAGAGCCAATAGCGGTCCGACTCCCAGTGGCAAGGGCAACTGTGGCGATTTGACTTGTGAAGTGATACTCAAAGAGTTCTTCGTCGTGGGGGTTGGTGAGAAGGTCCTGGTAGGTCCGAAGCGGAGACTCGGGACCGGCACTTTCTTGAATGTTTGGACGTGTTGGCGCTAGCGGAGCGTCAGGCGGTGCACCACGGGCAGACATTCGGAAGCGGCACAGTGCACCACTGCTGTCGGAGAGCCATTCACATGGATTTCCCCATGTTGCGTTTAATGAGGCACTGGTGAGGGGACGAGGCTGGCCAGTAGAGAGGTCGGCTACCCAAAGTTCGATTCCCGTGTCGCGAACGACGGCGTACGAAAGGTAATCTCCATCCGGTGAAAACTGTGGCCAGCCGAGTCTTGTTCCTCGAGGTGCGAGTATTACGTTCTCACTGCTGTTCAGACTATCCGCCGCATCTGTCAGGCTCATTAAAGTGATTGACTCGATGTTGGGTGAGCGCCATGGGCCGCTATTACGAGGATCAATCCTAAATCCTGCGAGTCGGTGCATCGGTCGAGCCAACCAGGCAATACTCGGTGCAACTCCCTGTTCTATGACCGCAACGATGTCTCGAGTCGGGCCTACCAGTACGGATGGTGGAAGTGGTGCATCCACGATCCGTACAATTTCAGCGGGAGGTGTACGGTAGGTATTTTCGGTCTGTTCCGTTTGTTCTGCGCCCAGATATGGGGCTAGTGCTGCCGATAACACTACCACCCAACACAACCTTCTTTGTTTAGCGGTCACTCGTTTTTCCTTGCTGAACGGTTTATGCGCGACGCAACTTTTCATGGCGGTACCCAACGGTACTATGATTCTCTGTTTCCTCTGTCTTGAAAAGTATCTTTTGCGATTTTCTGATACTCAAACTGGGCCAACCCAACCATTTGGCGCAACACAGATACTGAACGAAAATCTAGCGCACGTTGTTTGTGCGCGCCAAGCGTTTACCGACAAAGCGGTCATCGGCATATGCTGTGGTAGACATGTTCTCTTCGCGAATTCAAAGTTGTGCTAAGACGAATCGGTTGGCTCAGGTTAGGGCTGACCTAGAAACTCGTGGTGTTGCCGTGATTGACCTAATGGAGTCAAACCCGACACGAGTTGGTTTTAAGTATCCAGCGCGATTTTTAGATGCCTTCACCGGCGACGTGTTGCTGAGCTACCAACCGACGCCTCGCGGGTTGGCACCGGCACGGTCAGCCGTCGCCCAGCATTTGGGGACGGAACAACACTCAATCGACCCAGAACGTATCCTGTTGACGGCGAGCACGAGCGAAGCCTACGCGATGCTTTTTAAGTTGTTGTGTGATCCTGGAGACCAGATACTGGTGCCGCAGCCCAGTTATCCGCTGCTGGAACATCTAACTCGTCTTGAAGGGGTTGAATCCGTAGGATATCCACTCGTTTACCACGGGCGTTGGGAGGTAGATACTGACGCGCTTTACGCAAGGGTGACTGAGCGTACACGAGCAGTCGTTGTCGTAAGCCCGAATAACCCGACGGGGTCTGTGTTGTTGCCTCACGAACTTGAAAGGATACAGACAATATGCCGACATGCTGGTTGTGCATTAATTAGTGATGAGGTTTTCGGTGGCTACATTTTTGACCAGAGCGAACTACCACGAAGCGTGCTCGATAGCCAGACCGATGTGTTGACGTTTTGTCTTGGTGGTTTATCGAAAGCAGTTGGGCTGCCCCAGGTGAAACTTGGCTGGATCGTTGTTAGTGGGGTTGACTCAAAGGTGCATTTGGCCCTCGACGCGCTGGACCTTGTCTTGGATACCTATTTGTCAGTATCGACGCCAATACAGGTGGCCGCGCCCCTGCTGATGGAACAAGGGAAGCAAGTGTCTACATGGATTAAGGAGCGGGTGGGTGCAAATTTTAAGGCACTGAAAAATGTGATGCTACATTATCCGTCAGCGACACTGTTGCCGCTTGAAGGGGGGTGGTACGGTGTCGTTCAGGTGCCGGCGGTATCGTCTGAGGAGCAACTTGTGTTGGAACTACTAGAGCGCGATCATATTCATGTTCACCCTGGCTATTTTTACGATTTTCCGCGTGAGGCGTTCTTGGTGATGAGCCTACTTCTGGAACCAGTCTGTTTTGAATCAGCTGTGGTGCGTATGCTTGACCGCGCTGCTGGTCCACGTGGTGTGGCTTAGTGTGGCTATAGAAACTAATTAGGATATATCCGGTAACAAATCAGCATGGAAGACAGAGCGACACCAGTTCTTAAGGATTTGGTGCTTCTTGGCGGAGGGCATAGCCACATTATTGTTCTCAAACGTCTCGGGATGAACCCGATACCTGGTGTCCGCATTACCCTCATTTCGCGAGACCTGCATGCTCCGTACTCTGGCATGTTGCCGGGACTTATTGCGGGCCACTACACCTTTGACGAGGCACATGTTGATCTGGCTCCGCTCACGCGTTTCGCGGGCGCGCGGCTATTTCATGACGAGGCAGTGGGACTTGACCCCGCCGCACAGACCGTTCTGTGCCATGGACGTCCGTCAGTGTCATATGACGTTTTGTCTATTGATATTGGTATTACCCCTACGCTTAAGGCGTCAGGAGCGTTGGAGCACGCGGTGCCGGTCAAACCGATCGGCGGTCTAATGGGACGTTGGAAGGCACTGGAGAATCGTGTGTATAACAGCGGACGTCGGTTGCGGGTGGCCGTTGTTGGCGCTGGTGCGGCTGGTGTTGAACTGACGTTGGCAATGCAACACGCGATTCAAGTGCAAGCAGACAAAAGAGCTTCGTTCGAGGTGCCAGAATTTTATCTATTCGGATCGTCGGCGACCGTCTTGCCAACACACAATCGAGGCGCGCAGGCACGTTTTGAGCGGGTAATCAGGGAACGCGGTATTCAACTATGTCTTGGGCATCGAGTCGAACGTGTTGAATCGGATTGTCTTGTTACCACAGAGGGGCGATCGTTTGAGGTCGATGAAGTTGTTTGGGCAACTGAAGCAGCACCGCAAGAATGGCTTCGTGACTCGGGGTTGGCGGTCGATGACCAAGGGTTCATCGAGGTTGGTTCTACATTGCAGTCAACCTCACATCACGAGGTTTTTGCGGCTGGTGATGTTGCTTCGGTTGTCGGTTATCCCCGTGAAAAGGCTGGTGTGTTTGCGGTTAGACAGGGACGTCCACTGGAAAGGAATTTAAGACGTGCTTTACAAGGTCTGGGGCTGCAGCCATTTCGTCCGCAGCGTCGGTTTCTGAGCCTTGTCAGTACAGGAGACCAGTATGCGGTTGCATCCCGTGGTGCACTCTCAGTCGAAGGTTCTTGGGTATGGTCTTGGAAAGATTGGATTGACCGACGTTTTATGAAGCGGTTTTGTACGCTTCCTGAAATGGATGTGTCGTCAGCTCAGGATTCTTCGGTGCCGGCAGGTCTGGCCGCACCGGAGGTCATTCGCGAACTATCGACTGCAGCTATGCGATGTGGCGGTTGCGGCGCAAAAGTTGGCGCGACGATGCTCAGCCGTGTTCTCGGCCGACTTGAACCGATTAGACGGGAGGATATACTTGTCGGCCTCGATTCTCCTGATGACGCGTCCGTCGAGTCAATACCGGAAGGGAAGCTGTTAGTTCAGTCTGTTGATGCCTTTCGGTCTATGGTTGATGACCCTTATCTTTTCGGTCGAATTACAGCCAATCATTGCCTAAGCGACTTGTATGCGATGGGCGCTGAGCCACGGAGTGCACTTTCGGTCGTCGCTATCCCCCATGGTCTTGAAGAAAAAATGGAGAAGCAGCTTGAGGAAGTTTTGATGGGGGGGGTTGCAGTACTGAATGAGGGTGGAGCGGCCCTGGTTGGTGGACATACGAGTGAGGGTGCAGAGCTGACGCTCGGTTTTACAGTAACGGGCACCATAGACCGGGACAAAATATTGCGCAAAACTGGACTGATGCCGGGTGACAGGATCATTCTGACGAAGCCATTGGGAACGGGGACACTGCTTGCAGCTGATATGAGGGGCAAGGCTATGGCTCGCTGGGTGGACGGAGCGATTCAGAGCATGCTTGTCTCGAATCGGACTGCTGCTGAAGTTGTGCAAGCGTACGAAACGCATGCGTGCACGGATGTGACCGGTTTCGGACTTCTTGGACATCTTGTGGAGATGACGAAACACTCCAATGTGGATGTTTCTTTAGCGCTGGATTCTGTGCCGTTTCTTGATGGAGCGACCGCCACTGCTGGTGCAGGATTCCTAAGTTCGCTACAACCGCAAAATATTCGTTTGCGTCGCGCCATTACCAATGTTGCTGCTGTTGGGGACGATCCACGATATCCCCTCCTGTTCGACCCACAAACGGCCGGTGGTCTACTGGTCGCGATACCTGCTAAAAACGCGGAGGCTTGCGTCGCGCAACTACGTGATGTTGGCTACGAGGATTCGACACTAATTGGTACTGTTGAACCGCAAAGTGACCGAGACGGACCGATAACGATTGAAGTGTAAGAATTACCGAATCACCTGGAGTGACCGCGGTGCTAGAAATGTTGGTTAGTGATGGCCGGGATGGGTGAAGGGTGGCAACGTTGCCTGTGCTAGACTCAGCGCGCTCTATGTTTAGTCGGTGGCTTCAGTTGTGTCTTCTCGCGGTCTGCGTGCCTTTGGCTGTTACGTGTGGTTCTGCCGGAGCCGTTCCTGAGCCCTCGGAACTTGCGGCGTCCGTTTCCGAGGCGACAGATATTCACTTAAAGACCGATACGCGCACGGTGGAGCAAACTGTTCCGAGAAACGCTACGCTCGCTAGTCTTCTCGCTGGTCACGGCCTTGGAGACCGGTCGTTCCAAATAATTGAACAGGTTCGCTCTGTGTTTGACCCGCGACGTCTTCGTGTAGGGAATGCTTACAGTCTGGTCTTCAATAATGTTGGGGGCGACCTTAGACGGTTTGAGTACCACATCGATGAGGATGAGTTTCTTCGAGTTACGGCCATTGATACTGGTTTTGATGCTGAATTAGTTCCCTACGTGAAAGAGCGTCATGAAGTGACCTTGGCAGGAGTAATTGACGCTGAACGTAATTCGCTGGTCGCCGTGGTTGATGCCGGTGGCGAAAATGTAATGCTGGCTATTGCGATGGCCGAGGTTTTTGGTGGTGAAATTGATTTCAATAACGATTTGCGCCGAGGCGATAGTTTTGATGTGTTGTTTGAAAAGGTCTATCGTGAGGGCACGTTTTCTGGGTACGGTGATGTCCTAGCGGCGGAGTTCGTGAATGACGGGAGACGTGTGCAGGCATTTCGCTTCCAAGTGCCAGGTGAAGCGGAGCCTCAGTATTTTGATGAAACAGGTCGGTCAATGAAGCGGTTATTCCTTCGTTCTCCCTTTCGTTTTGAACCACGTGTTACGTCTCGATTTTCATATCGGCGGGTGCATCCGGTACTTGGTGGGGTGCGTCCACACTTGGGCGTCGACTACGGCGCTCCGACCGGTACACCAGTCGTCGCGGTTGCGAACGGAACAGTCGTGTCGGCTGCGCGGAGTGGCGGTTCTGGCAACATGGTTCGCTTGCGCCACACAAATGGTTATGAAACCTACTATCTGCACTTGTCCGCGTTTGGCAAGGGGATGCGGCCAGGTGCGCGCGTTGCCCAAGGGCAGGTAATTGGACGTGTGGGTTCGACGGGCTTGTCAACGGGCCCACATCTTGATTACAGGATGCGAAAAAACGGGACGTTTGTTAACCCATTGATTGAGCACCGCAATCTTCCGCCAGGAGATCCGGTTCCCGAGGGGTTCATGAATGCATTTTTGTCTTTACGTGACTCCGCACTCGAACGAATGGCGAAGGACAATTCGGCGGTAGAAGAAGCGACGCTCGCTCAATAATTCACTGTAAGTAATACAAAACCGTGGCCGTCATCCGTCCCTTTTGTGCACTCCGTCCAACAGTTAAGTCTGCTGCTGACGTGGCCGCTGTCCCATACGATGTAGTTTCGACCGACGAAGCCAGACGACTTGCTCTCGACAACTCGCTGAGTTTTTTGCATGTGTCTCGGGCGGAAGTTGGTCTTCCTGCAGGCACCGATCCTTACAGTGCTGAGGTCTATGAACGCGCATCGCTCAACCTTACGAGATTGCAGACTTCGGCACCTCTTGTTGTTGACGAGGAACCGTCTCTTTATCTTTACGGCCTACGTACTGACCAGCACGAACAGATTGGTCTGGCGGGTTGTTTTTCGCTTGCTGAGTACGATGCTGGTATCGTCAAACGTCATGAACGTACCAGACCAGACAAAGAAGACGATCGCACAAACCATATGGTGACTGTTGGTGCGCAGACTGGCATTGTCTTCTTAACCTATCGATCAGATGCGGCTGTCGATGCTGTCATTGAGAGGTGTTCGGGGCAGGATCCGTTGTTAGACATCATTGCGACAGATAAAGTTCGGCACACGATATGGCGCTTGTCGGCGGACGACGCTGGAGATGCTGTTCGTTCGTTTGCTCGAGTGCCGGCTGTGTATATCGCCGATGGACACCATCGCATTGCGAGTGCTGCGCGCGCGCGGCAAGAACTGCCGTCGTCTGACCCTGAGGCTGAGGTGCACTTTTTTCTTGGTGTTGCTTTTCCTGACGTGAAGACACGAATTTTGCCATACAACAGAACGGTTGCTGACCTTGCAGACCAGACGCCGGACGCGTTTCTTGATTTACTTCGCAGCCAGTTTCCTGTGAAAAGAAGTGATACGAGTGTGCCACCAAAGGGAAGCGTCGCGATGTACCTTCAAGGACAATGGTGGTCGATTGATTTTGGTTTGGTGCGAGAGCGTATGGCCTTGGGAAGCCCGGTGTCGAAATTGGACGTTGCCATGTTACAAGATTGCGTGATGGCGCCGTTACTCGGTATCGCTGATATTCGCACTGATCCACGTGTCACATTCGTTGGTGGTGGGCGTGGGACTGACGTTCTCGTTCAGTCCGTTGATTCGGGAGAGGCCGCGGTTGCGTTTTCACTTGCAGCGGTAACACCAACGGAACTCCTAGACATTTCTGATGCTGACGAGATGATGCCGCCCAAATCAACTTGGTTTGAACCAAAACTTCGAGATGGGTTGCTAATTCACCCTTTACAGCCATGACAGAGCGCGTTTTTAATTTTGGAGCTGGTCCGGCCGTTTTACCGTTTGTCGTGTTGGAACAAATACGCGAACATTTTCCCTCCCTTCCCGGCCTGGGGATGTCAGTGTTGGAGATTAGCCACCGTTCGAAGGCGTTTGCCGACATTCTATCGGTCGCCGAAACGAATGTGCGTGAGTTGGCGGAGCTGTCGGCGGACTACCATGTCCTTTTTTTACAAGGTGGGGCTACGCAACAGTTTTCCATGGTCCCGATGAATCTTCTGCCAAAGCAAGGTGTTGCGGATTATGTGATAACGGGGTCTTGGGCGAAAAAAGCGACTGAAGAAGCGAAAAAGTTTGGTTCAGTTCGGGTTTCGGCTTCCACAGAGTCTGAGAATTACACTAGGGTGCCTGGCGCTGGTGAACTTAACCAGAACGTCGACGCCGCCTACCTGCACATAACGTCAAACAACACAATATATGGCACGCAATGGTCCAGTATGCCGACTACAAACGGCGTTCCTCTAGTTGTTGATGCGTCGTCCGATATCTTTAGCCGACCACTAGACGTGACTGGTCATGGATTGATTTATGCAGGCGCACAGAAAAACCTTGGTCCAGCGGGCGTAACTCTGGTGATTTTGAAGGACGAGTTAGTTGGCCGGGCTCCATTGTCGCTGCCGACCTTGATGCGTTACGAGACCTACGTGAAGAGTCGGTCGCTTCATAACACGCCACCGGTGTTTGCTGTCTACGTGCTGTCACTGGTCACCTCATGGATACGAGAGCAAGGGGGACTGGAGGCAATGGCTTCGAGAAACAAACGAAAAGCGGCTAAGTTATACGCCCAGATTGATCGCACCGATTTCTATTGCGGGACGTCACATCCCGGCAGTCGTTCAGACATGAACGTGACATTTAGACTTCCCACGTCCGATCTTGACGCTCAGTTTGTGGCTTTGGCGGCCGACAACGGCTTGGTCGGTCTTAAGGGGCACCGTTCAGTAGGTGGTCAGCGGGCGTCGATTTACAACGCATTTCCAGAGGATGGCGTTAGTGCACTTGTAGACTTTATGGCTGAATTTGAGCGCACCAAAGGATAGATCGAGGCGGTAGATATACGTCAGTGCAGAACACGATTCGTGGTAGGGTAGCGCTCTATTTGACCGACAGCGGAGGACTTCTTGCTTAGTTCGTTTCTGGTTTCCATCGCGATCGCAATGGTTTTGATACAGGTCGCAGTGTTTTCGACCACAATTTTTTTGCATCGAGCGGCTACCCATCGTGCTATTACGTTGCACCCGACGGTTGCATGGATTTTTCGGTTGTCAATTTGGATCACAACCGGAATCAATGTGCGGCAATGGGTGGCGGTACATCGCAAACATCATGCGCATACCGATGAGATCGGAGACCCACACAGTCCTTACCTAGAGGGATTCTGGTCCGTGCAGTTGGGTAATGTGTTCCATTACGTGCGTGAGGCAAGTCGGGAGAGTGTCCTCGACAAATATGCCAAAGACATTAGCGAGGATTGGTGGGAACGGACGTTGTTTGGGCGTGGTGTGGTCGGACCAATTGTAGGTATTGCGGCGCTGAGTGCCCTAATTGGTGTTGGCTGGGCGGTACTCGCTGCTACGCTGCACGGTGTAATTTATGTATTCGTCTTGTCTTCTTCCATTAATGGACTTTGTCACTATCACGGCTACAGAAATTTTCAAAACACAGCGACCAATATTCGTTTTCTCGCGTTGATTACGGGTGGCGAAGGGTTACACAATAACCATCATGGCTTTCCGCGTAGCCCAAAGTTTAGTGTCGCCCGTAAATGGTCTGAAGTTGATCCGGCGTGGCCCATCATCTGGCTGTTAGCAAAGCTTCGGCTTGCCAAACTTCACAAAACGATCGAGGAAGCGGAAGCTAATCCACAAGAGGTTTAGCCGGTTCTGTCATGTTACTTCTAGCTGTTACTTCGTAGCCGTGCGACAAAGTCAAGGTTCAATCGTCTGTGCTCGTTGTAACCAGTTAGTGGGCGTTAACGAGCGAGCGTGTCCATTCTGCGGTGCGTGGCGGCCAGGGCTATTCGGTTGGGCACCGGTGTTGCGTTCGTTAGTTGGTGTTCACCTTGACCTCGTTACCGTGATTGTTGGTGCCTCCGCGACCTTGTATGTCGTCGCGCTACTATTACAGCCAGAAGCGATTACAAGAGCCTCAGGGTTTTTGTCGATTCTCTCTCCAGGTGGCCGTGCACTGTACCAATTGGGTATGACTGGTGGTGTCGCGTGGCAACTCGGCTGGTGGTGGACATTGCTGACTGCTATCTATTTGCATGGTGGATTACTACATATTGTGTTCAACATGATGTGGATTCGTAACCTTGGGCCAGCGGCGGGTGATGCGTATGGTCCAGCTCGCACCTTTGTAATATTTAACGTTGCCGGAGTGTCTGGATTTCTGTTGTCAAATGTAATGTCCGGTGCGCCAACGATTGGAGCATCCGGTGCGATCTTTGGTCTATTGGCGGCGCTAATTGTGTACGGTCGGAAAACAGGATCGTCGATGCTGACCCAACAGCTGTGGCAGTGGGCTCTCATCCTCGGGGTTTTTGGTTTTATCGTGCCAAGCGTTAACAATTGGGCGCACGGTGGTGGCTTCGTTGGGGGCTGGGTGGCCGCTTATCTCATGGGATCTAGCGATGAACGTCGCGAAAGTTCTGCCGTGATGTTTACCGCGCTTGCGCTAATTTTGATAACAAGCCTTGGCTTTGGTATGTCGTTCTTTCGGGTAACTGGAATACTGCTCGCCGAATAGCTGTGGCGAGAACAGGTTAAGAGTCGCCACCCTTATGCTGGGGTTGCTGTCGTCGTCGCCTTCGTCGCCGGCGAATGTCTTTACGTGGTTTTGGCCCCTTCGCGGCAAGGTCCTTCCAGCGTTCTACCATTTCTGGCATCTGTCCATGGATTTCGAGCCAGGCCAGAGCGTCTGGGAATGAGGGACGTGTGAGGATTCCTCGTACTGCTTTCGGAGGAAGTGACGGGTCTTTAAGCCGAGACTGGAGGACGAGGGCTTGTCTGAGTTTATCGGCATCACGTCGAGCGACGGGAAGCTGTCCTAAAGCCAGCCCGGTTGACCGGTCGTCTCGTTTTCGAGGTGTAAGATCGATTTCTTGCACTGGTGCCAGTAGGCTCCCAAGCAAGACCGCGTTTGTTAGCGTTTCCGGTGATTCAACAAATTTGGCTCGGTATCTATCGAGGGCATCGAGCGAGCGCCAGAGCCGTAACGATTTATTTTCTTCGACCTCCGGCGCGATGTGTTGAAGTAAACGACTTTTTGATAGTCCACGGAACGTCTTTGTGGCCACGCCACTCCTCAGCAGCTTGAAAAGTTCTTCTATTAGTCGTGCTGGTGCCGCCTGTTCGATTTCGGCATGGTTGCGTGTGATCGAATCTCGAATGGGCGCGTCAACGCGGAAATTGAGACGTGAGGCAAAAGCAACTGCACGCAGCATACGTACCGGATCTTCAATAAACCGTTCATCGGGATCGCCAATGCATCGAATCAACCGGTTGGCGAGGTCTTGCATGCCACCGGCGTAATCGATTATGGCGAAGGTAGAAATGTCGTAAAAGAGTGCGTTGACCGTGAAGTCTCTGCGGAACGCATCCTCCTCAGGAGTACCGAAAGTATTGTCTCGACGGATCGGACGCACGGCTTCCGGACTTTCTTTTTGTATTGCAGTATCGGCTTGGGTTATTTCATCACTTTCATCTGGCTTCGGTGCCGTTGGCACTTTTTTACGAAAAGTGGCGACCTCAATTGTTTTGGGTCCGAATTTTACGTGGGCTAACCGAAATCGTCGGCCAATAATCCAGCAATTGCGAAACAGTCGCTTTACTTCTTGCGGACGAGCCGACGTGCCAACGTCAAAATCCTTGGGTTGTCGATCAAGTAAGAGGTCTCGGACTCCGCCTCCGACCAGGTACGCGGTGTGGTTGTATTTGCGCAGTCGATAAAGAACCTTAAGTGCGTCAGCGTCAATGAGCGTTCTGGAGATTGGATGGTCAGCGCGTGAGATGATAGTTGGAGCGACCACGAAGTCTTAGCCCTTGGCTTCTTTCCAGTTTTGACCGACACCGACATCGACGGTGAGCGGTACTTTCAGTTGGACCGCGTTTTCCATCTTGTCGCGGACAAGTTCACTAACTTCGACCGCGTGTGAGCTTGGCGTTTCGAGAACAAGCTCGTCATGAACTGTAAGGATCATACGTGTGTCTGATGGTAGTGCAGCATGGAGGTTGATCATTGCGCGCTTTAGAATGTCTGCTGCCGTACCTTGGACTGGCATGTTTACCGCTTCTCGCTCGGCGCGGCTTCTGAGGTGGCCGTTATGACTCGTGAGTTCTGGTAGGCGACGGCGCCTACCGAACATTGTCTTAACAATTCCTTGCTCCCGACCGATTTGCAGGGTGGCCTCGATAAAGGATTGCACTGAAGGAAACCCTTGAAAGTATGCATCAATAAATGTCTGTGCTTCGTGCGGCGTGACTCCAATATCTTTTGATAATGAAAACGCGGTCTTACCATACAGCAGGGCATAGTTGATGATCTTGGCGCGACGACGGAGTTCGTGCTTATCGAGGCCACTGTCCACACCGAAAACTTTTTCTGAGGTTTGATCGTGGATATCCTCGTTTTGCTCAAATGCACGAATGAGGTTTTTATCTTCCGACAGATGTGCCAGTACGCGAAGTTCGATCTGGGAATAATCGGCGGAAATAATAACCATGCCCGATGGTGCAGTAAAGGCGGCCCGTATTTCTCTGCCTATCTCGGTTCTGATTGGTATGTTTTGTAGATTCGGTTCACTGCTACTAAGACGTCCTGTTGCGGTAACCGCTTGATTAAAAGAGGTGTGAATACGCCCCGTTTCAGGATTAACTAGCCCTGGTAAGGCATCAATGTAGGTACCCTTCAATTTTTGGAGGCTACGCCATTCGAGCACCTTAGCCGGAAGTTCGTGTGTCAGTGCTAGTTCCTGAAGAACGCTCACGGAGGTAGAGGCCGATTTTGTTTTGCCGGTTTTCTTTAGAGAAGGTAGCTGGAGTTTCTCAAATAGGATAACTGAGAGTTGTTTGGGAGAGTTAATGTTGAACTCCTCTCCGGCGAGCAAATAGATGTCTTTTTGATATTTGTCGAGCTTTTTTTGCACCGATAGCGACTGCGATGCGAGCGCGCCAGTGTCAATTTGAACGCCTGCTTTTTCGAGCTCGATAAGTACTGGTACGAGTGGCAATTCTAAATTGCTAAAAAGCGCATCGAGTTCGTTCTCAGTCAGTAGTGAGTGCAGCCGATCTGCAAGCTGCAGGGGTAAATCACTAGATTCGCAAGCAAACTCGTATAAAGCGTCAGCGGGAACGTCGGCGAAACTAAGCGCTTTTGACCCTTTTCCAATGATTTGTTCTGTAGAAATGGAACTGTAGCCAAGGTGTTCGATGGCTAATGCGCTTATTTCGTGGCTGCTAGCCGGATCGAGAAGATAACTGGCGATTAACGTGTCTGTTTTGACTCCTTTGATTTCTATACCTTGGCGGCCTAGGACCAGAGAAATCTTTTTGCTATCGTGACCGACTTTTGCGACTGTCGAGTCACCTAGTGGTTTGCCCAAAATCTCAAGTGAACGAGAGCGTGAGAGGTTGTTGTCGGCATCGAGTGCTCGGTGTCCAAGGGGAACGTACCTGGCATGCCGCGTACCTAAAGAGATAGATACCCCGACGGGATCAGCTTGCATAGGGTCACTGTTGCTCGGTAATACAGCGAGCCCGATCGGGTGAGAAGACCTGATGTTACTAATCAATGTTGTGAGTTCGGTCTCCGATCGAACAACGCCATAATCCTTTTCAACGGTTACCGCGCTCGGTGCGTAATCGGCAAGTAATCTACGAAACCCAAGCTCTGAGAAAAGAGTAAAACAGCGCTCGACAGTTGGTCCCTGATACCGGAAAGAGTCCTGGTCAAATAAAATGGGAACATCAGTTCGGATCTGGACGAGTTCTCGACTCCGATGGGCGTCGTCCGCGTATTTCTCCATCGCCGTCCGATATCGTTTCTGGCTTATTCGAGAGGTGTTATTGAGCAACGCGTCAAGAGAACCATATTCGTTGATAAGTTCTCTCGCACCCTTTTCACCAATGCCGGGGACACCTTTAACATTGTCGACAGCATCTCCCATTAAAGCGAGGACATCGACAACTTGCGTTGGCGTCACACCGAACTTATCCTTTACGCCTTCAGGGTTGTACCAGGTTCCAGGGTCGCGAGGATTGAACACCTGAACGCCGTTGTCTACGAGCTGAAAAAAGTCTTTATCACTTGTGACAATTGCTACTTCGTATCCATGCTCGCGCGCTGCTTTTACTAAAGTGCCGATGATGTCGTCTGCTTCAAAACCAGCTTGAGTCAACACTGGTACCCCGAGCGCCTCGCACGCGTCGTGTATCAAGGCTATTTGCGAAATAAGGTCATCTGGTGTCTTAGGCCGGTTGGCTTTGTAGTCGCTGGCAATCTCGTTTCTGAAGGTCGGTCCCTTCAAATCGAAGGCGGCTGCAATGAGTGCGGGCTTGTGGTCCGCGATGAGCTTCCGTAACATCGTGACGAAACCGTAAACAGCGTTCGTTGGTTGACCATCTGGTCCATGTAGGTCTCGAATGGCGTGGTACGCCCGGTACATCTGTGAGCTGCCATCGATGAGGAAGATGGTGTCGGCGGTGGGCATCGAGCGTTTTGAGTTTAGCATCCAGGAGCTGGATTCTGATTATTTCAGCCACGGTGCGCGAAGGTTAAAGAAGGGCTAAGGATTTGCAAAAACGAAAACCTGTTGTGAATTTGGAAGATGACGGTGGTTTGTCGGCATAGACACCGTTTACCGTTCACCGCTGCACCGGCGGGGCGTTTCTTTTCTTTAATACACGTGGGAGTGGCTATTTGGTGCCCTCGAAAAAGCTCTTTCCAGCACGTTCGCCGAGACTTCGTATGGCGCGAAACCCCTCAGCTTTAAGTGCCGTCTCTGCCCCGCCGTTTGACAGGTAAATTGGGTCGACCGCACGTTGGGAAAAAAGAGCTCCTAGGCCGCCGCGCGGAGCAGGTTCTATAACAACGAGCCGCCCTTGGGGTCGTAGCACTTTTAAGGCCTGCTGTAGACACAGGACTCTTTCATTGATGCGGAGCTTATCCAAAAGGTTGTTTGCTACGACAACATCAAATGAGTCTGCATCGTACGGTAGGGAATCTAACCGAGTGTTTTCGATATCGACGAGCAATCCGGCTGATTTAGCTGCTTGGGTGATACGCTGAGCGGCCTCTGATGAATCGACAGCGACGCTTGCTTCACCACTAATGCCGACGATTTTCGAAAGGGTGGTTATGAGATCGTGGTCGGCTCCACCAAGGTAAAGAAAACTACTGCCAAGTTTGAGACCAACCATCGACACTTCAAGGTCCCTTGGATTACCACTCCGCTTCAGTTTGAATAAAGACATCTAAGATAAGGGGTTAATTAAAGACGCATGATATAGTGTCCGGCTGTGCAAAGTTCAAAAGAAATTCCAGCCGCTAGTGGACGTCTCGGTGTCCTCCTCGCAGGCCTTGGTGCCGTTAGTACGACCTTTATTGCTGGCGTGATAGCCATTCGTAAGGGATTGGCCTCCCCGACGGGTTCACTGACACAGATGGGGACGGTTAGGCTCGGCAAGCGCACGGATGGTCGTTCTCCGCTAATTAAGGATTTTGTTCCGCTGGCTTCGCTTGATGATTTAGTTTTTGGCGGGTGGGACATATTTGAAGATAACTGCTATCAAGCAGCAAGTAACGCCGAGGTACTTCAGCCGGAATTGTTGGAGCATGTTAAGCCAGAGCTTGAGGCGATCTCGCCGTGGCCGGCAGTCTTTGACCAGCATTACGTCAAGAAGCTTGACGGACCGAACGTTAAGACTGCCAAAAACAAGCGTGAGCTCGCGGAACAGGTCGTCGCGGATATTCGACGCTTTAAAAGTGAACAGAAAGTTGATCGTCTTGTTCTTGTTTGGTGCGGAAGCACAGAAATTTTCATGGAGGAGTCGTCGGTTCATGCCTCTCTAGATGCTTTTGAAAAAGGACTTGAAGAATCTGACCCAGCTATTCCCTCGAGCATGATTTATGCATATGCTGCCATCAAGGAGGGAATACCATACGCGAATGCGGCTCCTAATTTAAGTGCGGATGTGCCGGCCCTTGAGCAGCTTGCCCTCAAAACATGATCGACGTTAGCTGGCAAGGATCTCAAAACTGGTCAGACATTGATGAAGACGATGATCGCGCCGGGGTTGAAGGCTCGTTTGTTGGGTGTTGAAGGGTGGTACTCCACTAACATTTTGGGCAATCGAGACGGAGAAGTGCTTGATGATCCTGAGTCATTTAAAACGAAGGAGGAGAGTAAAAAGTCTGTACTTGACCATATTCTCCAGCCAGAGCTTTATCCGACACTCTACAGCGACTTGCATCACGTCGTTCGTATCAATTACTACCCACCCAGAGGCGACAATAAGGAAGGGTGGGACAACATCGACCTGGTTGGTTGGCTCGACTATCCGATGCAACTTAAAGTGAACTTTCTGTGTCGAGATAGTATTTTGGCTGCGCCAATCGTTTTAGATGTCGCACTCTTTTTAGATCTTGCTCAACGGGCTGGAATGAGTGGTATTCAAGAATGGCTGTCGTTCTATTTCAAGAGTCCCATTCACAGTCGGGAGGTTTATCCCGAGCACGACCTGTTTATCCAGCTAATGAAGCTCAAGAATACGCTGCGTCATCTTCGTGGGGAAGAGCTGATCACGCATCTCGGTCTGGAGTATTACGATTAGCACTGGCCGGGCGTTAGGATTGAAGTATTGTCGCGGTGAAGTTCACTAGTCGTACACAGGCAATTTTCCTTGGTGGGGCCCTCAGCGGCGTACTGTCGTCTTTACCTTTTGTATCAGTTGGTAACTGTTGTTGCGCTTGGCCGATTAGCGGCGGTGTCGTTACCGTGTACCTACTTCGTCAATCGAAACCAAGCCTATTTAGTCTCGACGCAGGTGCGATAGCTGGAGCGCTTTCCGGTGTGGTCGGGGCTTGTGTCTATCTCATTGTGTCCCTTCCTATCCAATATGTTCTGGCGCCATTACAGCCGGAGCCGGCCGGCATGTTTCCACCTTCATCCGATGTGCCACCAGAGGTTGTTGCATTTGCTGTAGACGTGGTTAGTAGCCCATTTTTGTTGGTGCTACTTGGGTTCACAGTAATGTTGCTGGTTGGTACAGTTTTTTCAGCCCTTGGTGGTTTGTTCGGGGCCTTGTTTTTGCGCAGACAACGGTCTTCCTCGTCGGCAAGTAACGGTGACTTGGTTCCTCCCCCACCAGGCTTAGAGACCTGAGCATCAGAGCGCCCTTGTTGCCATGATGAGCCATTTTCGATGGTGCCGTGCTTCCGAAGGATGTCACAATGCTTTCGGAACTGGTTCGTTTGGTTGCCGTACTACGGAGAGTTTGAGGAATTTGGGCACTAACCGATGGCACTGATCCAAACCCGTGAGCTCTGGAAGACCTACAAGATGGGTTCCGAGTTAGTGCATGCTCTTCAGGGATTGTCCGTTGATGTCGAACGTGGCGAATTCGTCGCCATTATGGGACCTTCAGGGTCCGGTAAGTCAACGCTAATGAACCTTATTGGCTGTCTTGACACGCCATCGAGGGGTACTTATTTGCTCAATGGTCACGATGTGAGTCAGATGGAAGACGATGCGCTCGCACGTATCCGAAACAGAGAGATTGGGTTTGTTTTCCAGACGTTTAATCTGTTGCCGAGAGCGTCCGCGCTCCAGAATGTGGAGCTTCCACTGATTTACTCTGGAGTGCCGGCAGCAGAACGGAAAGTACGGGCTATAGAGGCGCTAGGTTTAGTTGAGTTGGAGGACCGCATGGATCATCGTCCCAACGAGCTGTCTGGCGGACAGCGACAGCGCGTTGCGATTGCACGAGCATTGGTTAACAAGCCGTCCATCATTCTTGCCGATGAACCAACTGGAAACTTGGATTCAAAGACAGGGGTCGAACTAATGTCCGTGTTTAGTCGCCTTCATCGCGAAGGTAATACCATTGTGCTGATCACGCATGAATCCGATGTTGCTTCCCACGCGCATCGCATTATTTCTCTTCGAGATGGTCTTGTTGCGGACGACATGATGAACCAGCCTGTAAGGGTATTCGACTAGGCGATTTCTCGGTACTCGCCAAATACCTTTCGGAGTGTGTCAGCGATTTCACCTACGGTCGCCCTGGCTTCTACGGCGGCTATGATTGGTGGGAGAAGGTTGTTCTCTATGCGAGCCGCTTGTTCAACTTCTGCCAGTGCAGAATCGACTGTTGTTGATTCCCGTGATGCGCGGAGTTCCGAGATCCGCTTAGTCTGTTCTAGTTCGATTGTTGGGTCTATTCGTTGCGTTTCGATGGGGGCGTCGTTTTCCGCTGCAAACCTATTGACTCCAACTACGACAGATTCGTTCGAGTCGATCGAGCGTTGGGCTTGATAAGCGGATTCCTGAATTGCTTCTTGAATAAACCCAGTTTCTACAGCTGTCAACACACCGCCACGGCCTTCTATTTCTTCGAGAAGTTCTTTTGCCTCGGTTTCGATTTTGTCGGTCAAGTGTTCTATAGCCCAGGCTCCGCCGATGGGGTCTGAGGTGTCAATAACACCAGTTTCGTGAGCAATTATCTGTTGCGTTCGGAGTGCGATTTGGGCTGCTTCTTCGGTCGGTAGTCCCAGAGCCTCATCGCGGCCATTGCAATGTAACGATTGCGTGCCACCAAGCACCGCTGACAATGCTTGAAGTGCGACACGAACAATATTATTTTCTGGTTGTTGCGCCGTAAGTGTGCTGCCGGCGGTTTGTGTGTGAAAGCGGAGTTGCTGGGCACGCGGTTCACTCGCGCCAAAACGATCTCGCATAAGTTTGGCCCAGAGTCGTCGTGCGGCACGGAATTTTGCGATTTCTTCAAGAAAATTATTGTGCGCGTTAAAGAAAAATGACAAGCGACTACCAAAAGAATTGATATCAAGTCCTCGTTTACAGGCTGCCTCGACGTAACACATCGCGTGAGCAAACGTGAATGCGATTTCTTGGCTCGCTGTCGAACCGGCCTCACGAATGTGGTAACCACTGATAGAAATAGGATGCCATCGCGGAAGATTCTGTTCGCAAAATGCGACGATATCGGTAACGAGACGTAGAGAGTCTTTGGGGGGATAGATATAGGTGCCCCTGGCAACGTATTCCTTGAGGATGTCGTTTTGAACCGTACCAGCTAGTTGGTGTTGTGAAACACCTTGTCGTTTTCCGACGGCAACGTATAGAGCAAGGAGGATAATAGCGGTCGAGTTGATGGTCATTGAAGTTGAGACTCGGCCTAACGGAATGCCCTCAAAAAGCTGTGCCATATCTTCTATGGAGTCGATTGCTACGCCGACGCGTCCGACCTCGCCTTGCGATAGTGCATGGTCAGAGTCGTAGCCGATTTGAGTCGGTAGATCGAAGGCGACACTGAGGCCACTCACTCCCTGCTCAATGAGATAACGGTAGCGCTTATTCGATTCCGCTGCGGTACCAAATCCGGCGTACTGGCGCATTGTCCACAGGCGCCCTTGGTACATGGACTCGTAGATGCCTCGGGTGTACGGAAACGAGCCAGGTTTGCCCAGTTTTTCGTCAGTGTGACTCTGCTCGTCTCTTGTCGGCTTGTAGTTCGAAGTTTCCATATCTAGCCCTAGATTGTAGAGCGAGCTCGGCCGAGGAATCTGTTGCGCTAGAAACAAAAGTTATTAGAGAGACATACTTCGTACACGTTATCTTGGGTCAATACATGAAGGGTATGCCATATAAAGTGGTTTTTATCTTGACACTTCTCCATTTGGCGCCTAGAATTCACGAGATTTTGGTGGACTTGTTCCCTTGATTCTGGACCGACCAGCCTTTTGTTACGCTGGTTGTGGGCTTAGGTTCATCGCGCAATGGCATAGCCTCTGAAGAGGCTATTTTGATGGGTAGCCGATGTTTTTAGGGAGTTTAGAATTTTGAACGAGGTCGTGAACAGCTTGGCGCGTGAGCTTGCGGAGGCCATTGGTTCCGCCGTTGCTGAGGATTCACGGGTTGAGGCCTGTCGCGAGAAGGCTCGTATTGCAGGCTACGACATGAGAGTTTCTCTTGAGGCCGAAATTGGATTTGGCGACCATGACAGCGGTAGCCCAACTGCTGAGCTTCCGGAGAAAGCGCATTCGAGCCAGGTATCAGATCGATCGTTTGAAGTGACAGCCAACGACCGTCGCTTTTTACGTTCTCTTCGTATTGCTGCTGAAGAAGATAGACAGCAGGTTGACTGACGCCTAGCCTGTTTCAATCAACCCAAGTTCTGAGGTCGCTTCCGGTCATAACGCTTGGGATTTCGATGCCGGCAATACTAAGGAGCGTTGGCGCGACGTCTCTAAGTGTGCCATCTTTGAGTTTGTAGCCTTTGCCTTTGGTGTCTTCATTGATCAGTAAGACGGGGACCGGGTTGTTAGTGTGTGCCGTGTGCGGTCCATTGCGTTGTCGGTCCCACAATTTTTCCGCGTTACCGTGGTCTGCCGTGACTATTACTGTGCCCCGAGCTTTCGTTACCGCCTGAACAATACGCGCTACGCAGGTGTCGAGCGTTGAGACAGCATTAGCTGTGGCCTCTAGCTTACCGGTGTGTCCGACCATGTCAGCGTTAGCAAAGTTACAGATGATCACATCATGACGCTGTTGTTTTATGTCTTCTATGAATTGATTTGTAATCCCGGCCGCATTCATTTCTGGTTTCAAGTCATAGGTGGGGACTTGCGGTGATGGAACGAGGATACGATCTTCACCGGCGTAGGGCGTTTCTTCTCCACCATTAAAAAAGTAAGTGACGTGAGCGTACTTTTCGGTTTCTGCGAGTCTGAGATTTGTTCGGCCATTTGCGGCGAGTACCTCTGCGATGTTACTACTGAACGACTCTGGTTTAAATGCAACGGCCAGACCATATGTCGCGTCGTACTCCGTAAGCGTTGTGATGTGTGTTGTGGAAATATTTTTCCTATCGAATCCGGCAAACCTATCGTTGTCGAACGCTAAAGCCGAGGTCAGTTGCCTGGCCCGGTCGGCTCTAAAGTTGAAAAAAATTACGACGTCACCATCCTTAATGGGGCCAATAGGCTGTCCCTCCGAATCGATTACAACGGTGGGTTCAATAAATTCATCAGTGATTCCATTGGCATACGACTCGGCCACTGCAGTGGTGATACGCGTGGTTTGCCTACCGAGACCAGAGGTGATTGCGTCGTAGGCCTGTTGTGTTCGCTGCCATCGTTTGTCTCGGTCCATTGCGTAATAACGTCCGCAGATAGAAGCGACCTGACCGATACCTGTTTTTTGTAACGATGTTTCGACGGAGGAGAGATAGTCAATAGCACCGTTTGGTGGCGCGTCTCGCCCGTCCGTTAGGGCGTGGATGAAAAGCTTGGCGATGTTCTGCCGTTTTGCGAGGTTAATCAGTGCCATCAGGTGACGGAGGTGACTGTGGACACCGCCATCTGACACGAGACCAATCAAGTGTAGGGCTCGATTGCCATCTTTGCATCGTCGCATTGCGGCGACGAGAGCCTCAGTCGTGAAGAAGTTTCCATCGTCGATACTCTGGTCTATTCGCGTAAGGTCCTGGTAGACGACACGGCCGGCGCCTAGGTTCATGTGTCCTACTTCAGAGTTTCCCATTTGCCCGGAGGGAAGCCCGACTGCTTCACCACTCGCAACGAGTTTTCCGTGTGGGTACCGCTGGAGTAACTCCTCGTAAAAAGGTGTATGTCCCAGTTGGATGGCGTTGTGGTCTGCTTCGGTGCTTATTCCCCAACCGTCAAGTACAACCAGAGCGATGGGAGGTTGGGTGACTGTCATGGGTACACAAGACTAGGAGACCATAATACCATGATGATTTCTTTCAAGTCTTTGTAAGTTACTCATTTAGAATGACTTGAAACTGATCGGACTGTTTGACTTGGTCTTGGGGGTCGCCTATGATCGGACTGACAGTTCATGGGACATGTCCCTCGTTCAGGAGATCAACTTCAAATGATTCAAATCGCCCGACAGTCACTGGTTTTGTCGTTTGCGGTAGCGGCTGTTCTTGTTAGTGCGCCGTCGTTAACTGCACAGGAAGTGGAACTTCAGCAATGGCAGAATGACGAGTTGTTGCCTCTGGCTGATACGATTGCCGACTACTTGAGAGGGCGCAGTGAAATAACGCCGACGTCGGAAGGCGTTGCGCTTCGACCGATGTACTTCAAGGGTGTGTCTGGCCAGGTTTACGTTCCCTTCACGCTGTCGATAGATGCTTCGTTAATAGAGGAATCATCGATGGCGATGTATCTTTTTATCGTTGACCCAGGTGTCGAGATAGAGCAGGTGGAGGCAGAACAACTAGCCCGCTCGTCGGCGCCATCAGCTGCAGTTTTGGGAGCTGTAGCTGAGGTCGATCCCACTGATGATCCCCCTCCGTCCGTTTTTGAAAATGGATTTTTTTCAGAGGTTACCTTCAATGATGGAGGGGAGATTGAATTCAGTCGTGCGTTTCAAGCGCCGGGTGGGGTCTATGACCTGTACCTCGCGGTTCGTGGTAGTTCAGGGGGGGATACCGAATACGACTTGTCAGAGTCGCCAATCAGGTTGTTGACGACGCGTGTAACCGTGCCCGATCAATGGAACGATGAATTGACGGCTAGCACCATGTTTATTACGGGTGATGATGATATTCAAACGCTGGGTGGTGTTCCGGACGCCGAAGACCTTCGGCGAAATCCTTTCACATTTGGGAATACTCGTATTACGCCCAGGGTTGATCCGACGTTCGGTACAGATGAACGATTGGCCGTCATCTTTTTTGTATACAACCCTGGCAGTGATAATGGAAGAACGCCGAATGTTAGTGTTGATATCAGCTTCTATACGAAAACCGCTGAGGGTGAAGAATTTTTCAACAAGATCAATCCACTGGAATTTAATGGGGAAACATTGGACGATGGGTTTGACCTAACTTTGGGTAATCAAATTGTCGTTGATACGTCAGTGCCGCTTAGAAGTTTTCCACCGTCTACGTATAGGCTGGAAATTAAGGTAATTGATAACGTTCGATCGATTGAGCAGGTGTACAATTCTGATTTTACCGTTGAATAACGGTAATTAACTCGAAAGCAGCCGTTGGCGTCGTGACGGCGTTTTCATCTTTTGGCGAGCAAGTAATGTCACGTAACCTACTTGTCGCGGTCGGGTTCGCTACGGGCTTGTTGTGGGCTTTACCGGCAGTGGCTCAGCAGGATGTGGCTCGCACAATCGTTTCAGGTCAACAGGAAGCGGCGAATGGTCAGGTCGTTGGCCGAGTGATCTTCCCTAACGGTGCTTCCCAAGCACGTGTCTTGCTTTCGCTTACTGGGCCCAGTGGAACGGAGCTCGTTTTTTTAAACGGGCGTGGTGACTTCCGTGTTGGTGATCTTGTTCCTGGCCGGTATCTTTTGCGAACCCACCTCACTTCGATTCCTGGAATTAGTCGTTCTATAGAAGTGGTTGCCAATAGCTCTACACATGAAACGGTTGTGTTGGGCGATGGGTCGCAAACTTCCTCCTTGGTTCAATTGGCGGGTTTTGATAATGGCGTTGACTCTGCGCACTTGAGTGGTGCTGGCGTCGATTCATATCTGTCAAGTTCGGGTGGGGGTGGACAGACAGAGACTGACGAGTCGGACGAGAACGATGTTACGGCAGAAACGGTATTGACTCCCCATGACCATCGTCCGCAGGCGTGGCGGTTACGTCGGGCTAGGCGGAGTATTCTGAAGAACTTGCGCGAGATGCCAGCTGTTATTTCGAACGCCGGAGAGTTGGCGGACTCGGATATTGAAGATCGTATTGCCGGTTTCGATAAATCAGCGTCAACGACAGCGAATCCTCTTTCCAGACTTTTAGGGGGTGCCCCAATGTCTGGTGAGGTTCAGTTCTTAACCCGGACCACGGTAAACGACTTAGGGCAACTTTGGTCGCGGCGTTCTCTGCCAGGCCAGGTTGCTTACTTGTCTCTTCTTCCAGTGAATAGCGGTGACTGGGCTGTGCAAGGCACGTTCGATGTATCAACCGGAGTGCCGGCTTCGTGGGCGATCGCAGGCCAGTATGTTGCCGGTCCGGTGCCGGACCACAGTTTGCAACTAGCGATGTCCTACAGCAAGCAGTCTTATTTGCAGAGAGCAAACTTACAACCAAGTGTCATTGATAGTGCAGCACTGGATGCTCTGGCGCGTGAGGTCGGAAGTATTGATGCAGACGATACATGGTCTGTTTCACAAAGAATGGTTGTTGATTACGGCGCGACATTTTCTCGATATGGGTACTTGGAAGATGGCGTTTTATTGAGTCCGAGGGCAGGGGCCGCTTTCTCGCTGTTTGGTGGTACTCGTGCACGCGTTTCGCTCGAACAGAAGATGACTGCGCCAGGAGCGGAGCAATTCTTGCCTCCAATGGAGGGGGTCTGGTTACCGCCGGAGCGGACGTTTACATCCCTTTCCAGATTTGACGAGCTTGAGGCAGAGCGCACGGGGCATGTTGAGGTTGGACTCGAACAACGTGTTACTGAAAACGGTGTGTTTGGAGTGACGCGGTTTAACCAGAATGTGAGCAATCAGCTAATTACTATGTTTAGTACGGGGCAGCATGTTCCGCTAGGCACTTTACCTGCGGCGGGTGGCCATTATTACTTGACTAGTGCTAACGGGGTTAGTGCGAATGGCTGGGAAGTTAGTTACAGTCATGCATCCGACGGATTAGTGAGTGGCGAGGTGAATTACAGTTACGTTCGGAGTGGCTGGTTGCCAGGATCCGATTCCGGGTCTTTGCCAATGGGGTCTGGGTTACTTCAATTTGGTCGTGAGAGATTTCATGACGTGACTACAACGGTGGAAGCGGAGATACCGAAATCATCGACACGCGTGATTGCGCGGTGCCGCGTGAACACGGCGTTTACTGGGGTGCGTCAGGACGGTTTATCAGCTGGATTGGATGCTCGATTTGATATCCGGATCATGCAAACACTGCCATTTTCTCCCGTCGAAGGTAGTGAGTGGGAGTTGCTCCTAGCGCTGCGGAGTCTTTATTACGACCCACTTGCTGGAGGGTCGATGTTTGACGAGTTACTCGTGGTTGATCCACCGAGGCAGTTCATTGGCGGTCTCGTCGTCAATTTTTAGTGTGACCACCACTATTAGCCCTCACGGAGATGAGTAATCAGCGGTTAAGTCCGGCGCACTTGCAAGCGAGTCAAAAATCTGTAGCTTTGGCGTTTTGATTCAACAGGTTGTACGGAAGGTTCGTATGAGTTCGGCTGAATTTGGTGACGGAAACAATCAGACCAAGTCTTTTATGAGTTGCACGGACATGAGGTTTCTGGGTTAGCAGCGATGTCGATACCCAAACGAGAGTCACGCCTGCGACGTTATCGAGTGAAGTGGGGTCGGGCTCTGCTCGCTGTAGGCGTTGTCGCCGTCCTTCTAGCTCTTGCCATTGCAAATGCGGTTGTACGTGCGAATTGGACCGAAGTCGAAGACGGTGTGTTGTGGCTTCGCAGTGTAGATGGTCTTGTTGCGGAGAGTATTGCGCCCGACTCACCAGCAGCTGTGGCTGGCATTCAACGCGGTGACGTGTTGCTTGCGGTCAACAATGAGCCGATCGAGACATATGAGGATGTGCTCCGATTTTTGCATTCCAGCGTCGAAGGAACGCGCTTGGACTATACGGTGTTACGAGTTCCCGACCAACAACTGTACGGCCTTACACTCGAACGACTTCCGGGAAGTTCGTTTCCCGTTCATCTCGTTCTTGCGGCAGTTGGGCTCTTCGGGTTGCTAGTTGGTGCAGCGGTACGTGTCCGAAAACCGGGGCATCAAGCGACGTTACATTTTTTTTGGCTAACCGTAGCGTTTTTTGGAGTGTTTGCATTTTCGTTTAGCGGACGTCTCGATCGACTTGACTGGGTATTTTTCTGGGCGGACGAGATATCCATTTTGCTAGTGGCACCTCTCTTTATGCACTTTGCGCTGGTATTTCCAGAGAGGGCTCCTGGCTGGGTTCGGAACCGCCTTGGCTCACTTGTCGTTCCGTTGATTTATTTTCCTGCTGTGGCATTGGGGGTAATGCAGGCCGTTACGATTGTAAGTGCCGACGGTGGTGTTGGGCTTACTGAAACTGTTGAGCGAATCTGGAGATTTGAGCACATTTATCTCGTCACGTGCACGCTTGGTGGTTTGACCACGATGGTGGTTGCGCTGCGGCGGGTTCATTCTGGTACAGCGCGCCGCCAACTTCGATGGGTGGTTTCCGGAGCCGTGCTCGGAGGCGTACCATTTGCGATTGGCTACGGGGTTCCCTATGGGCTAGGTTTTGAAGTGCTGACGGGCATGGAATTTACCGCTGTCCCACTGGGACTTATTCCCCTGACGTTTGCGTCTGCAATTGTTCGATATCGGTTGCGAGATGTAGAAGTTATCGTTAAGCGAAGTTTGGTTTACACGGTGGCTATTGTTGCGATGCTCGTTATTTACCTCGCTCTTGAGGGCTTGGCGACTGAGGTATTCCTGGAAGAATCAGATGACCACAACGTAATAATTGCCTTACTTGCAACTGCCGTTGTTGTGTTGCTTGCCAATCCCGTTAAGAGTGCAATTCACACCATGCTCGATCGTGTTTATTATCGTGATCGGTTTGACCATCGTCGAGCGCTTGTTCGATTTGCACGAGACCTGAACAGTGACCTTGATCTTCGGAGACTGAGTAAACGACTGGTCAGTCGCGTTAGTTCCACACTAGATGTGGAACAAATGGTCTTATTTCTTGCGGGCGAGCTTACCGGTGGCAATCTTGAACTCTCGCAGAAGCATGATTATCAGCCCATTCGGTGGGTGGGGTTTGAGGAAGCGCCGCCGGTGCTTCGTCGCGCGACTAGTGTGGGTGAGCGGATGCATGGTCGGTATACGGTTCTGCTTGATGATGCCACTAATCGGAGAAAGTGTTCGCCTGATGACGTTTCGTTTTGGCGTTCGAACGAACTCTACTATTTTGTCCCGTGTGTTACTGAACAGGGACCAATCGCTGTGATGGCTCTTGGTCGTAAAGGTACGGGTGAACCGCTTAGTAGTGAAGATATGGCGTTGTTGGCGGCTGTTGCTGGGCAAGTTGCCACAGCACTAGAGAATGGGCGTTTATATGGGCAGTTAGAGGATAAGGCTGGTGAGTTGGACCGCATGCGTCAGTTTAGCGACAACATTATTGAATCGTTGAACGACGGACTGCTGGTGCTCGATCTTGATGATCGTGTCGTGCGTTGGAACGCGGGTTTAGAACGGCTGTATGGCGTCAGCCGGATCGACGCTGTCGGTCGATCGCTGGATGAACTCTTCGATAAAGAGTTTGTTGACCGACTTCGCCAGGTACGCGATGACTCAGCAACGGAGTCGGCGCTGTACCGTGTGCCGTTGGCGTCGCGGTATCCGGAACAAACTAGACTTCTAGTAAATGCTGCGACGTCGCCTCTTTCGAGACCGGATGGCAAGGTCGAAGGAACGATGGTGTTTGTTGAAAATATTACCGCGCGCGTTCAACTTGAAGAACAGGTCCAAATCTCGGAAAAAATGGCTAGCATTGGTTTGCTGGCGGCCGGTGTGGCCCATGAGGTGAACACGCCGCTGACGGGAATTTCAAGCTTCACCCAAATGCTTCTAGAAGGAGCTGATCCGGAAGATCCGAAAACACCGGTACTAGAAAAGATAGAGCAGCAAACGTTTCGCGCATCGAAAATTGTGAATGGTCTGTTGAACCTTTCGCGACCAGGCCAACCAGACGCGGTTGGTCCGGTTGACATTAATACGGTTATTAGTGATGTGTTAGCCCTGCTCGAGCATCAATTTGAATCGAGCAATGTACAGGTGCGCCGCGAATTGTCTACGCTGTTGCCAGCAGTTACCGGCGTCGAATTTAAAGTGCAGCAGGTGTTTTTGAATCTGTTCCTGAATGCTCGCGATTCGATGAAAACGGGCGGTTGGTTGACCGTTGGTAGTCGCTCCGAAAATGGCAGCGTGGTAATTGAGGTGAAGGATACAGGTTCCGGAATTGCTGCAGAGAATCTATTGCGGATTTACGATCCATTTTTCACGACAAAAGCCGTTGGACAGGGGACGGGACTTGGGTTGTCTGTCACGTACGGAGTGGTGCAAGAACATCAAGGTACGATCGAATGTGATAGTCAGCCTGGGAGTGGCACGTGTTTTAAGTTAACGTTTCCACAAGCCGTGTCAAAGAATGTTGAGGCTAGTGAGGCTGTTAGGTAGAAACTGATGTTGGATCAGCCATCGATTCTAGTAATTGACGATGAGGAGGTCATTCGAGATACCTTTAAAACGTTGTTGGAGCGTGAATCGTGTCAAGTCGGTTTGGCATCGACCGCGGAGATTGGTCTTGAATTGGCAAGGAAACAGAAGTTCGATTGCGTACTTCTTGATCTCATGCTTCCGGGCATAGACGGTTTACAGGCGCTAGAAGAATTTAAGAAGTTTGATCAAGACCTGCCGGTGATAATGGTCACAGGTGTTGGCACAAGTGAAAACACGCGCGACGCGTTTAAGAAGGGGGCATTCGATTTTCTACAGAAGCCGTTTAAAAACGAAGATGTACTTGTCCGTGTGCGCAACGCCGTTTCACAAAGGCGGCTAGTAGATGAGAATCGAGCACTCAGTCAGAATTTACAAGCGCACTCGAGCCACTACAGCAACATTATTGGTGGCGGTCCGCGTATTCGGAGAGTTTTTGAACTGATAGGGCAGGCGGCACCGAGTCGAACAACGATTTTGGTTACCGGGGAAAGTGGCACTGGCAAAGAGCTTGTCGCACGTGCTATTCATGCAAATTCGACGCGGACGGCGCAGCCGTTCGTGACGGTCAATTCTGGAAGTTTGCCCGCAGACCTTCTTGAATCGAATCTGTTTGGCCATGTCAAGGGTGCGTTTACTGGTGCTGTGTCGAACAAAAAAGGCCTGTTTGAGATCGCCGACCAGGGAAGTATTTTCTTTGATGAAATTGGCACGGTTCCTCTAGAAACACAGGCAAAATTACTTCGTGTTATCCAAGAGCGTGAGTTTATGCGTTTGGGTGGCGTGGAAACCGTTAAGGTCGATGTTCGGATTATTGCAGCAACTAATGTTGACCTGCGGCGAATGGTTGATGACGGTACATTCAGAGAGGACCTTTTCTATCGGTTGCATGTCATTACGATTGAGTTGCCGCCGCTTCGTGAACGCCGGGAGGATATTCCGCTTCTCGTTCAGAGTTTTCTTGGGAAATATGGCGAAGAAAATGGCAAGAAGGACCTCGAATTTACAGATGAAGCGATGCAACTTCTCGAGGGATGTTACTGGCCAGGGAACGTACGCGAACTCGAGAACGTAGTTGAGCGAGCTACCGTATTGACGTCGAAGTCAATCATTGATGTCGATCTCATTCCCGATAGTGTGAAGAGCGCTCGTTCATTTCAGTTGCCAACATTTGACCTGCCGCCGGATGGAATACCCTTCAGAAAAATTATCGAAGAAATGGAGGGGCACTTGATTGTGAGAGCGTTGGAAGCTTCAGAAGGGGTGCGAAAACACGCGGCTGGATTGTTGCGAATTAAACCGACCACGCTTGGCGAGATGATGAAACGCTATGGGATACAGAATCGTTGGAAAAAGCGTGTAGATACGGAAAAGGTTGCCGCGACAAAAGTTGAGTTTTCGTCCAGCGATGGTTCAGGTTCGGCGTTCGGAAACACCAATACCAAAGATGCTGTGGCTGATTTTAAGGATATGCTGGATAAACGATTAAATCTGCCAGATTAAACTTACGAACCAAGTTTACCGTCTGCGACGACCTCGTGATTTTGGGCGTCCTGAACCGCGGCCACGGGAGCCTCTCGTTGGAGAGGATGGTTTTTGTGATTTAAGCTGGGTTTTTCCAGTGACGCCGGCGAGGAGCGTATCGTATTTGTCCATGATAACGTCCCACTCGTAGTTATCTCGCACATAAACTTGCCCATTCGCCCCAAGTGTTGTTCGGAGCTCGTCGTTTTCCATCAGTAAACTGAGACACGCGACAAACTCCTCTTGGTCTGCATAGTACAAGCCGCCATTGCTGCGCTGGCAGTGATCAGTCACGACATCACTACGTGCGTTGGCTAGCACGGGCGTGCCTACCGCAAATGCTTCGAGTGTCAAAAGAGACAAACTCTCGTAAGGTGATGGTACAACCACAACATTCGCCGCATTAAGGGCTTGAAGTCGCTCGTGTTCAGGAAGTAGGCCGGCAAATCGTATGTACGGCTCCTCTGGGATGGGCATGAGTTTCGCGCCCATAAGAGCTAACGTTGCATCCCCTTTTCTTGATGAGTATTCGCCGAAATTGGCGATCAATTCTTCGCAGCCTTTTCCAGGATCAATGCGCCCACCGTAGAGTGCGTAGGGGCCAAAAAGGCGATGGCGGCGTCGAAACGTAGCCGCACTTGATTGGTTTAGATCTTCCAGGTCAGAGTTTGGAAGGGTATTACCAAAATCCGTTTCCGAGTGTTCAGTTGAGCTTCCGTTTATTGTGAAATGCTTGGGGACATCGACGCCGCAACCGACAACAGCAGATGTGTGTGCGGGAATTTTGAAACTGTCCTTCAGGAACGCACGCTCGACACCAGTATTGAAGGCAATGCCGGCCGGTAATCGAAAAACATCTCGATAGATTCCGAGTCGTATGGCTGGTTCGTCATGTGCGGTCGGGACCAAGATGCTTCGTTTGGGAGCAACCTTGAGACCCATGACGGTTGGTGCGTACAGATAAGTGAAGAAAATTAAGGCATCGTAGGAGGCGTGTTTCCTTTTTAGATAATCAATTAGTTTTGGACACCAAGGCCCTTGTTGTTTCAGCCATTCGTTTTCGTCGCTGGCGGAATGTTTATTGTTGAAAATCCAATTTGAATACTTGTTGAACTCGTCAATATTTCTCGTTCGGTCATTGGCAAATCTTCGAACCGTTACACCTCGAACACGGTCAGCTCCTTCAGCGTAATCGTTTTTCCAGGAAATATAATCACGCGCGCATGTTGTCAACACCTCAACGTTGTGCCGTTTAGCTAACCGTTCTGCGACGAGCCTGCAGTGGTACTCGGAACCACCGAGAATCTCGGTGCCGTAGCGTTGAATGATGAAGGCGATATTCACGATAGAGAACAAGCCGCAAGTAAGTTGTCGACGGATGCTTCGACGCTTGCTGGTCCAAAGTCCAATAATCGCTCTTGTTGGCCAGCCAGGATCGACAGTCTCAAGTCATCATCGTACACTAGGAGTCCCAGGAGTTCAGCCGCGTATTCAAGATCTTTGGGTGTAAAGGAAATTCCTGCACCCCCTAATGTTTCTGGAACTGCGGTTACTCCATAGGCCAATACCGGTACATTTGCAGCCATTGCTTCAATAAGAGGCACACAGAACCCCTCATGTTCGCTCAGTGAAACATAGGCACTTGCAGTTTTGTAATAGCTCGCTAATTCTGTTTCCGATACAGGACCAGTAAAAACAAAGCGGTCCGGTGGCATGTCGTACTCTGCAATCAGTGCGCGTATGGTGTCGTAGTAATGCGGTACGGCATCGGTTCTGCCGACGAAGATAAATCGATAATCCGTATCGACGTATCGCTTGTAGTGTTCCGCTAGTCGAAGGTGGTCCTCTATTTTCTTGTTGGGAGCAATTCGACCCACGAACAGAATATTCTTTAGTTCGTCGTTGAGAGCAGACTCTAACGCAACGTTATGGTCAGCGGTTGTGATTCGTTCAGGCCTAACTACAATGGGCATCACAGTGGTGTTCGTGAATCCCATCTGTTCAAGTTCCTGACGGTTAAAATCAGAATCGGCAAGCACGACATCGGTGTGACCTATGAGACTTTTAAGTTCTATGCGCCCGAGGTTTGCTAGCTTGAAGATGGCGGCGTCATACGGAGCAAAAAAATGTGATGGAGTGACGTTATGGTATTGGAGCACACGCCCCCGTGGAAGTGAAGCGAACGCGTTGGTCATCGGTGAAGGTACGGCAAAATGGAGAATGGTGACGTCGCCCAGTTTCGAGTCCTTATGATCAAAGTAACGAATATCGCCTGTCAAATTATCATCTATTGATAGCGCATAAATCTGGGATTCGATTCCCCGTCCCCGCACAATGTCACGCAGACGCCTGGCACTATCTCCAACGGCGTCTCCGTGGTGGGCTGCTGGTAGCCACTGATTAAGTATCACAGCGGCGTGATTCCTTTCGAAGCGCACCAAATGCGGATGGGCGATATTGCCAGAGCTCCTCTAGTTCTTCAAATAGATCAAATTGTGTCCAGAAATCAGGTGCAACTTGCTGAGGAAGTGCCCGGCTAGTTGAACGGACTTGGTCAACGTATCCGAGCAGGGTGTGGTCGAAGTTGTTGACCGAGAGACGGTCGAGTGCTGTATTTTGCGAACTAACGATTTCCGCTTGAAGCGCGGTATCACTAAGTACTGCATTAATAAGGGAGGCGACATGCCTAGGATCTTTATATTCATACAGGACGCCACCGCCGTCCATTGTGGTTGGAACAGCACCGGCGTTAAAAGCCATAACCGGAATCTGTTTATAGAACGCCTCAATGAGCGGAACGCAGAATCCCTCGTGCTCACTCGCCGATAGGAAAAGGTCAGACACATCATAGAGTGATGTAAGTTCTTCGTTTGACACGTGACCAAGGAAATGAACGTTTTGGGTGCCAAGCGTGCGGACAAGTTCCGTAATGGACCCATGGTAATCTGAGAAACCGTTGTGCGAGCCAACCAAAAGTAAACGAGATCGCGGGTTGTGTCTGGTGGAGTAGACATGAAAGAACCGTACAAGGTCCTCAATGCACTTGTTAGGAATGAGACGCCCGACAAAAAGAATGTTGGTGTGTTCGTCATCAAATGATTTGGTCAAGAGGGTATCGGGCTCGACCTCAAGATGGGAGAAGTTTGGAACGACCGGGAGTATTCCTGTTCGGGGAAATCCCATTTCCGTCAATTCAGCAGTATTGAAGGCTGAGTCTCCGAGTGCGAGATCGCATCTTTCTGTATAGGCCTTAAGCTCCCGCCGACCGGTGAAACACTCTTTTACTAGCGTCTCGTTGACCCCGACAAAGTAATGAGGCGGAGTGATGTTGTGATACACGAGAATCATACGGTCCGGGAGAGCGAAAGCTACACGCGACGCCCGCGAACCGATCGAAAAATGGTGGATAAGAATATTATCTGCATGGCTGTCTTCAACCAGGTCTCTATAGTCCTCAGTCAATTCTTCGAGTCTTGGGTCAGCAGTTTGGACGTAAATACGAGATTCGTATCCAGCATTCAGAAGAACTTTTTGGATTCCCAGTACCTCATTACCGATGGCGTCACCATAGCCGAGCGTCGCAAGAACTTGGTGTACCTGGACAGAGTTCACTGCCATCTTAGTTCCTTTGGTTGTGGGGACCGGTAGGTGCAAGGCTAACTACTTCACGGGCTGGCGCATGAACCCGTCGTGTCTTTTGAAGCCATCCTGGTGTCGGGTGGCTAGACTCGTGGTTGCCGACAGGGTGACCACCCTTCCCGAGTGTTTCTAACATACTGAGATATTTTGATTCGATAACGTCCCATGTATAGTGTCGTTCGTAATAAGTTCGTCCTTCTGCCGCTAATGTATTTCGAAGTTCTCGGTTCGTCTCGAGCATCCGAAGTGTTTCCATAAATTCGTCATATGTTTCGTAATACAAACCGGCATTTGCCCTGATGGTTTGCCCTTTAAGAACGTCACACTTGCCATTAACGAGCACAGGAATACGCATAGCCCAAGCCTCGATTATCACCATCGAGAGGCTTTCGTAATAAGAAGGCATGACAAGTAATGTGGCGGCTGACATGGCGTCATACTTTTCTTCATCTGTCACGAAACCCAGGTGGGTAATTTGAGGATGTTCGGGTACCGGCATTACCGGTTCACCTATGACGACAAGTTGCAAATTGGATGACGCTTGTTTCGCGTAGCGACAAAAATAATCGAACAGTTCGTCACAGCCTTTGTTTTTGTCGATTCGTCCGACGTAAAGAACAAAAGGCTCTCTAATTTTTGTACGGGCACGAAAGCGATTCGCGTCTGAAGTGGTTGGGACGTCTGAACCTATTCCCACAACGACATTAGGGACACTGTGATTTTGGGTGATGTGTTGAATGAGCGCGCGTTCCTCGTGGGAGTTGTACATGACTGCCCGAACATTACGAAACGTTGACCCAAAAATCGTTAGTCCTAGGGCGGGGTCCCTTTCTGCAGTTGGGACAAGGATAGCTCGTTCTGAAGTTGTCTGGATCCCATGATAGGTATGGAAATAGCGATAACTAAAGAAAATCACGTAGTCATATGTGCTACCAGCCTGCCGTAGATAGTCGATTAATGCTGGACTTGTCGGTCCCTCAGCTTTTAACCAATCAAGTTCTTCGGCGATGGAATGGCGATTGTTAAACACGTGATCTGATTTGTTGCCGAATTTACGAGGGTCACGTTCCTGTGTGACTGGAAATCGTCGCACTTGGATACCATTGACTTGTTCTGTTCCTTCGGTTAGCTCATTGCGCCACGTGATGTAATCTCGCGCGCAAGTAGTCAGAACCTCGACTTTAGCGTGTCGCGCTAGAAGCTCTGATATGTATCGAGCATGTAGCTCGGCGCCGCCGTTTAATTCAGCGCCATAACGCTGCACGACGACAGCAAGTTTCACTGTTCAGAGGGGTCCGTTTGGTTGCCGACGTTTGTTGATTGTATTTTCTCGGAAGATAGTTCGTCCGCGGCGGACTGATTTTGAGCGTCGGTCCCAGTTGTTTGGTTTGTCTTAACTGCTACATCAACCGTGACATCGGCCTGCTTGTCTGAGGTCGTCGTGGTTGCAATTGCGGTAGCTGATTCAGTCGGTTCTACTTGGCTATCGTCAGTCGGGCGACGACGTCCGCGACGACGTCTTCGGCGTCGTCGATCAGGCGTCTTTTCCTGGTCACCGCCTTCATTACCGACATCAGGTCCGTTCGTTTGGGTTTCAGTGTGTTTATTGCCTCGACCTCGGACGGCTTCTTCTAGTGCTCGCGCACGTCGTTCGTCAAAATCCAAGCGTGCTGCTACCGACTCTACTCGCATTTTGTGGTTCTTAACTTCTATGGATAGGCGTGTCATCTCAACTACGAGATTGTTGAGGACTTCGTAAGTTAGCGCATCGAGTTCGGCTCGAGCTTGAAGCTTTGCTGCTATATGTTCTGATCTTTCTGCCATTAGACTAAGCTCACTGACATTGATAAACAGTTTTAGAATTGGGCTCAGCAAACGTCGAATCCTAAAGACCATGGGCCGATGTGACCTATACAGGATGTTCGGGTCCGGGTCATGAGATCGCTCTAGGTTTGGGTTAGCTTCATTCCCTCTTTTCCGATAGTGCTCGAGCAAATCAGAGCGTACATTTTTTGGATCGAGAAAACGTTCAAGTTTGACTCCTGCTAGTTCTCTGATCTGATCCTCAGTGTAGTCCACACCACGTTTATCTCGAATACGAGCACGTATCTGCTCCATGATGTGTTCGACATTGACGGAATCTGAACGAATTTTAAACTCGGACATGTCTCTCTTTGCCAACGTCACTCTGGTGTGTGCGAGGAAACAAAGACCACGTGCCCGTATGTTGCAGGCGACACGCAGTCTCACTACTGGAAAGCCTAGTCACCGTCGCGCCGCATTTTTTTGCGGGAACGTTTCCTAGCCAACGCTTGCTTAGCTCGGCGTTTATCGCCTGGTTTTAAATAGAATGAGTGTTTCTTAATGTCCTTGATAATGTCTTCTTGCTGCACCTTTCGCTTGAATCTACGTAGTGCACTTTCGATCGATTCACCATCCTGGACTCTAACTTCAGCCACGCGCGAACTCACCCCCTCTACCTAGCCGGTAGTCGCTCTGGACGGTTCAGCGGTTCTGTGTGCTACCCTAACCCCCTTTGACCGACCCCGGACCAGCGATTGTAGGTTGAATCTGGGTTTCTCGTCAAACGAGCGACTTATTCAACGGTGACAAATTGAAAAACGACTTGTATCCTGTAAGTAATTGATAATAAAAGAGATAAAAACATGAGATTGCTTGTAGTGGGTAGTGGGGGACGTGAGCATTCGCTCGTAAAGAAGTTGTCTGAAGAAGTTGATGTTAGCGAGATAGTTTGTGCACCCGGCAACGCTGCGATATCTCAAGAGCAGCGAACGCGTATTACAGATGTTGACGTTTCTGATGCGAGTGAAATTTTGAAGGTGGCCGAAAAGGAAGGTGTTGACTTTACGATTGTTGGTCCAGAGTTGCCGCTAGCCAATGGTGTAGCTGATACTTTTTCGGCAGCGAGACAACCGTTGTTCGGTCCGAGTAAAGGTGCTGCCAAATTAGAATCAAGTAAAGCGTTTTCAAAAGAATTTATGAAACGCCACGGTGTGCCGACTGCGTCCTTTGAAGTATGCAACGAGTTGTCTCATGCGTTAGACGTTCTGGCGAGTGGCCGTTTTGGTTTTCCGGTTGTCGTGAAAGCTGATGGCTTGGCTGCAGGAAAAGGCGTAACTGTCGCGCGTGACAGAGCAGAGGCTGAAGCTGCTGTCAGTGCGGCGATGGTTGAACGGCGGTTTGGAAGTGCTGGCACGAGTATCGTTCTGGAGGAGTGCTTAACCGGGCCTGAGGTTTCGTACTTCGTCATTACAGATGGCAAGCGTCACCTGGCTTTGGCATCGGCTCAAGATCACAAGCGTGCATTTGATGGCGATGAAGGACCCAATACGGGTGGCATGGGAGCTTTTGCCCCGAGTCCAATTTTTTCCGTGGAATTAGAAAATACGGTCGTACGAGAGATTGTTACGCCGACACTCAACGGAATGCGTCTTGAGGGAAGCGAATATAGGGGCGTGCTCTACGTCGGTCTAATGCTGACCCACGATGGTCCTCAGGTCATCGAATTCAACGTACGGTTCGGCGATCCCGAAGCTCAAGTCGTTTTACCGATGATTGAGAGTGACCTGGCTCCGGTTTTGTTTTCGGCTGCGGCCGGCGATCTTGGTGATTGCGATTGGCGTCTTCGTCGTGACCCACACGTCGGGGTTGTAATGGCATCCGGCGGATATCCAGGTTCGTACGAGGTTGGGTTCCCGATTGCTGGACTAGAGCGAGCGACATCTATTCCTGGAGTACATGTTGTGCATGCTGGGACAGCGTTAAAAGATGACGCTTACATTACAAAGGGCGGTCGTGTATTAACCGTAGTTTCACGAGGTTCCTCTTATGGCGAAGCTGTTTCACGGGCGTACGAGGCCGTGGGGCTAATTGATTTCCAGGGCAGTCACGTACGGACCGACATTGGGCAGAAGGCTCTCTCTTAGTGCGTGATAGGACGAAGTACATAAAAATTTAAGGAGTTAGTTTATGGCTGATCGACAAGTGCAGATTTTGATGGGGTCTGACTCAGATGCTGCTGTTATGCAGCGGACTCTAGATGTCTTAACCGAACTAGGTGTGACGGCTCATATGACGGTTGCTTCGGCACACCGCTCTCCAGATCGTGTGAAAAAGTTGATAGACGAAGCTCCGCAGTGCGGTGTGAAGATTTTTGTTGTTGGTGCGGGTGCCGCTGCGCACCTTGCAGGTGTTGTTGCCGCGCACTCTACGTTACCGGTAATCGGTGTGCCGATTGATTCGTCTCCCTTGAAAGGATGGGATGCTCTATTAGCGACGGTTCAGATGCCGCCTGGAGTGCCAGTAGCCACGGTATCGGTTGGCAAGGCAGGAGCTGCTAACGCTGCTGTGTTGGCAGCGCAGATTTTGGCGTTGTCTGATCGTGAGGTGGCGGCTGCTCTTACGGCATACAAGTTGACACTAGCGGAAAAAGTCGAGCGGGCTGCAAGCGCGGTTGAAGATTCTGTCTCGTCATCTCAATAAGTGCTATTAACTATCTGTCTGGACAGCTCTTCCATTTAGACGCCTGTCCCGTTTAGTCTTCAAAAAGCATCACGAGAAGCGCCTTTTGTGTGTGGAGCCTGTTTTCGGCTTGATCGAAAACGACGGATGCAGCGCTGTCCATTACGGAATCCGTGACTTCTTCACCTCTGTGAGCAGGGAGGCAGTGTAAAAAGCAGGCGTCTGATTTAGCTTTGGACATTAGTTCGTCATTAACCTGATAGGGGGCAAAGAGTTTCCGGCGTTCGGCAACCTCCGCTTCTTTTCCCATTGATGTCCAGACGTCTGTGTAAATTGCATCAACATTTTGAACTGCTTCGACAGGATTTTTATAGCGTGTCAGTTCGGCTCCTTGTTGAGCGACGCGCGCAACGTCTTCGTCAACATTTGCGGGCAGTTCGAATCCGTCCGGAGACGCGATATTCACATGAATGCCCAGCATCGTTACTGCCTGGGCGAATGATGTCGCGACATTGTTACCATCTCCGACAAATGCCACAGTGCGCCCACTTGTTTTGCCCCAGCGTTCTTGAAGGGTGAGGCAATCGGCAAGTGCTTGGCACGGATGTTCTTCATTGCTTAGCGCATTGATGACACGAAAGTTTTTAGTTGCTAGCGCGAGGTCAGTTAGACGGGTTTGCTCGTAGGTTCTGACGACGGCTCCTGCTACCCATCTCTCTAGGCTCCGGCCGACATCGCCGAGCGATTCTCGTTTGCCAAGAGCGACGTCGGCAGAGGGATCGATGAAGTTCCCTCCGAGTTCTCGTATGGCAATTTCAAATGTCGATCTAGTTCGCAGTGAAGGTTTCTCGAAAAGAAGTGCAACATAGGTGCCTTGTAGTGCTGCTGATGTGGGCGCTTCCTTTCCGAGAGGACGTTGCAGTTTGAGTGATGCCGCAAGTGAAAGACTATGTTCGAGGTCGATAGGTTGAAAATCGAGAATCGAGAGAAAGCAGCGGCCCTCAAGGGTACTGTTGGAGTGCGATATCGAGTTGTCGTTAATGGTTCTAGCCACGCCTCTAGCCCCTTTCCTACGTCCGGTAATCTGCATTGATGTGCACGTATTCAGCGCTGAAGTCGCACGTCCACATTGTTGCGTGACCAGTGCCACCCGTTCCAAGGTCAATGGTGATCTTGATTTCTGGTCCTTCCATATGTTTGGCGGCGTCCGGCTCTCGTTCCGCGAAAACCGTGGCGTTGGCGAAGAGTGTTACCTGGCCAATACGGACTTCTGCCTTGTCTTGATTGAACATCACCCCGGAACGGCCAGCAACAGCCAGTACGCGCCCCCAATTTGGGTCGCCTCCATGAAGGGCCGTTTTGACCAAAGGCGAATTCGAGATGAGGCGCGCCGCCGTTTTTGCTTCCTGGGTTGAGCTTGCACCTATAACGGATATGGTAACCAGCTTGGTCGCCCCTTCGCCCCCACGCACAATCTCTTGAGCCAGCCATGAGCAAACGGAAGTCAAGCCAACCACCAACGCCGTGTAGGTTGGACCGTCAGCTGATATCTTGACGTTACTCATACCATTAGCCAGCATAAACACAGTGTCGTTAGTCGATGATTCTCCGTCTACGCTAATTGCGTTGAAGGTGTCTTCGACTACTGTGCGTAAGGCTTGGTTCAGGAGCGATGCAGCGACATTAGCATCCGTGGTTAGAAACCCAAGCATCGTTGCCATGTTGGGTTCGATCATGCCAGCCCCCTTGGCCATACCGCCAATCGTGAATGAGCCAGACGGAGTGGTGACGACGACGGCCCGTTCTTTCGGGGAGATATCGGTGGTCATTATTGCTTCAGCGGCTTTTCGATGCGATTCCGAGCACAGCTGTCCTGCGGCCTCTTTGATGCCTGCTCTAACCTTCTTGGTATCGAGGTGCAGACCTATTACTCCAGTTGATGCAACTAGTACATGCTCGGTGTTACATTCGAGGACGTCTGCTGCGTCGTCGGCCATCGTCTGTGCTGCAGCAGCGCCACGTTCGCCCGTACAAGCATTGGCACACTTACTATTAACAACGATGGCCCTTGCAGAGCCGCTAGATGTTTTTAGATGTTTTTTGGCTAGAGTGACGGGTGCTGCTACGGCGAGGTTTGTCGTGAACACACCAGCCGCACTCGCTAGTGAGTCGGACACTATTAGGGCAAGGTCAAGCCCAGTCGGCTTGAGTCCGCTTGCAACGCCTGCGGCGCGATAACCGATAGGAGCCGTAATTCCCCCTTCGACTTCAGCAATCTTGGAATTGTTCACGCGGTTCCTCCTGAGAGCTGTTTTAAATCAAGCACGACAGCAAATTGGTGGCACCGACGGAACAAATCGCATTCTTGACAGTCAGAGATAATTTTTTCTGGTACCCAAGGATGTGGAACAACGGAAAATCCTGCGTGGATGAACGGCCGTGCTTGATGAGTAAAAGCGCAGACACGCGGTACGCGCAGTGAGACCGCTTGAGTAACAAGCGCCGACAGAAGATGACTACCGATCCCAATGTTTCTATGTTCCGTGTCGACAACGAGTGACCGGACTTCGGCTACTGTCTTGCTCAGACGCGTGAGTTCCGCGCAACCAATAACCTTATTGTTTTTGGTCGCGACGAAGAAGCGTGGCACATGCAGCGTGACCTCTTCAATAGAGCGAGCCAGCAAGTGTCCAGTTTTGACGTTATCCTTTATCAGTTCGTACACACGAGTCGCATCGTTGGCTAACGCTGGTCGAATAGTCACCGCCTGTTCCTGATGGTTCCTCCCAGACTTGACGACGGATTCTCCCGGTTTCTGTTGAGCAGTGGTAGTCACGTGCTTATTCCAACTTGATGCTGTTTAGTGTGGTGAAACATTTGCGCCCGCTTCTTTAAACGCTGTTCGCAGGCGTATCAGTGCCTCGTCAATGTCTCTGTCACTAATGTTCAGTGGAGGCAACAACCTAACCACAGTTTCGGCGGTTCGATTCACCAAAAGCTTTTGGTTGAGAGCAGTAGCAACAATGCTGTCTGCCACGCTGGGCTCAACCTCGATTCCACACATCAGCCCAGCACCTCGAACCTCCGAGATGGCGCTACTTTCTTTTACGAATTGTTCAAGTCCGGAATGCAGTCTATGACCGGCAGTCTTTATCCTTTCCTGCAGACCATTCTCGAGAGCTTCCAGAAAAACTAAAGCCGCACGGCAGGCCAAAAGATTTCCGCCATAGGTGCTTCCGTGATCTCCAAAAGAAATGGTTTCGGCGACAGCTTCACTCATCAGGGCGGTTCCAATCGGCATTCCAGAACCCAAGGATTTACCTAATGCCATTAGGTCTGGTTTGAGTCCAAGATCAGCGCTGAAGAATGGCTTGCCAGTTCTACCCAGGCCACATTGAACTTCATCAGCGATTAGGAGCGTTCCGGTTTCCTCGCAGATTTGTTTGAGTACGGCTGCTGTTGCCCGTGGTATTGGACGAACGCCTCCTTCTCCCTGAATCGGTTCAACGATAACCGCTGCTGTGTGCGTGGTTATTTTGTTTGCGATTTCGTCTGGGTTGTTTGGTGAGACAAAACAGACGCCCGGTAGGAGTGGAGCGAACGGTTGCCGGTAGGATGTGCCCGATGTTACCGAGAGTGAGCCAAATGTTCGCCCGTGAAAGGCTCCGTCGAAAGCAACAATTTCATAACGGTCGTTGTTGCCGCGTGTGTGCCAATAGCGGCGTGCAAATTTCAGGCATGCTTCAACGGCCTCGGTACCACTGTTGCAGAAAAATGTGCGTGGGAGACCAGAAAGCCGAGCGAGCCTTACCCCTACCTCCGCTTGTAACGGATGGAAGTACAAGTTGGACGTATGTAAAAGGTGGTTTGCTTGATCGGAAATGGCATCAGCAAGAGCCGCGTTTGCATGACCAAGCGATGCTACCCCGATGCCAGAGATGAGGTCTAAGTACTCGTCGCCCTCATCGTCAATAAGATAGGAACCGCTACCACGGACAAACATTACCGGAATCCGTTTATATGTTTGCAGTATGTGTTCGGCCTCAAGTGCCATTATTCTTGAAGCATGTGTTGTCATTTTCGTGTACCCGTCTCTACTGTGTTATCACGTGATTATGGTTGTGTCGGCTTTTCGTTTGAACAATTTCTCAGGTGAACTTCTACCATTGACAATCGATACTGCGGCAACTCCATTCTGCAAGGCAGAGCGACAGGCCTGCAGTTTAGCGACCATGCCGGCGCTGGCGTTACCCTGTTTGATTAAACGCGTTATCGTGTTTCCGTCGATCTCCGGAATAGTCTTACCGGTACCGTCGAGTACCCCGGCAGTGCTTCCCGCGATCAGCAGTTGCCGCGCGCCAAGCCTTATGGCTAAGTTGCTAGCCAACGTATCGGCGTTTACGTTAAAAAGCTGTCCCCTCGGGCCAGAGCTAACGCTTGCTACTACGGGCAAGTGGTTGTGCTTTAACAAGTCAAACAAGAGATTAGGCCGGCCCGTTTTTTTAGGGCTGCCTACGTAGCCGAGATCAACTTTATTACCGCTGGAGGTTCGGTAGGCTTTTACGCGACGTACGGGCACCAAGGCTCCGTCTGCACCCGTAAGACCAACGGCACTGGCACCTGCGTATACTAGGGCGGCAACCAGTTGCGTATTTACCCGGCCGGCTAGCACACCGACCACGATGGGCAGTGTTTCCTTGTTGGTGATACGCAGGCCGTCAACGGAGCTTTTGACTATTCCGTGTTTCGCCATGTCGGCATCTACTTCCCGCCCGCCTCCATGAACGATGACAATCGGTTCTTGCGACGAACGTTTAGCGAGTGCGAGCGTAAGTTTTCGAAGGCGAGAGGCATTTTCAAGTAACTCTCCGCCGAGCTTTACAACCGTAAGCCGTGTGCTACGAGATTGGCGAACCGTCACAGCAATCCCGTGCGTTCGTCGAACCCAGAAGCGACATTGAAATTCTGCAATGCTTGGCCGGCGGCTCCTTTGAGCAGGTTGTCAATACATGACACCAAGACAATTCGGTTGCCTTCAATCTTCCAACCGATGTCGCAGAAGTTTGTGTGGGCAACGTGCTGGATTTCCGGTGTCCGATCAAAAGTTAAGCGTACGAACGGTGCATTCTCATATGCCGCTTCAAACACTTTTGTGATGTCGGTGCTAGTAGTTCCTGGTAGCACGCGAGTATAAATAGTTTCGAAGATACCGCGGTTCAAGGGCACTAAGTGTGGTACAAAGGTCACAGACGTTTCGAGTTCCTGTTCTATTTCCACGCTGTGTCTATGAGAGAAAATGCCATAAGCAGCGAGGTTAGCGTGGACTTCCGAAAAATGGGTTCGCTCGGTTGGTTTCTTGCCCGCGCCAGAAACGCCAGATTTTGCGTCAACGTAAATGTCCGCATTCTCGCTGATAAGTCCTGCGGACAAGAGTGGTTTGAGCGCCAATATTGCGGCGGTCGGATAACAGCCAGGGCACGCGACAAACCGCGCGTCGGTGATTTTGTGACGATTCCACTCTGTGAGGCCATATGTGGTGCCGTCAGGGAGCGCTGGACTATTCGGGTACCAGTGATTTCGAGCCTCGTCGTTACGAAGTCGGAATGCGCCCGACAAATCGAAGACGCGCTTGCCACTCTCAAGAAGTTTAGGGGCCAGTTTGGCACTCGCTGATTCTGGTAGTCCGAGGAACACCACTTCGCTTTCCTGAATTAGTTTTTCGAGAGAGAAAGGTTCGATCGTTCCATTCCAGAGGCGGTTCAGACTTGGAATGTCTTGGTTGCTGCCGGTGGCGGATGACATCGCAACTTTGATTTCGACGCCGTCGTGCCGAGCGGCTAGACGCAATAATTCCTGTCCGCCGTATCCTGTTGCTCCCGCCACCCCGATGTTAATTTTAGCCATGTATATTTATACCTATGATGTACTATATATACATTATCAATTGTTTATTGGTCAAGTACGAGCCAAATAAGACGGCTCTATTAAGAAATAAATATATTTAAATTAGTCATTTAGAGCTATTTAAAAAGTGTAGTATAATAATTCAGTATATTGAATAACTATGAAGAAATATCGACAATCTTCGATTCTTGAGCTGGTGACTGGTGAGGCGATTTGTAGTCAAGAAAATCTAGGTCAGCGCTTGAGGGCGCGTGGCTTTAATGCCACGCAGGCAACGATTTCTCGGGATATCAAAGAACTCCAGCTCGTTAAACGCGCGCTCGATGGTGCCTACCAACGACCAGGCGCTGTTGACGGGGGTCATGATGGGAGTACCGCGGCTTTACGGCGCGCGGTTGTTGAATATCTCCAACGCATTGAGCAGGTTCAACAGCTATTAGTTTTGCGAACCGATGTAAGTCAAGCGCAACCACTCGCACTAGCAATAGATCGGGCGGAATTACCGGAGGTCGTTGGAACGGTGGCTGGTGATGACACCATCTTGGTAATCACACGCCATGCTCGAGCTGGTCGAGAGGTAACGCGACTTTTTGAGGGATGGGCAAAAGACTGAGAGTAGACCTTTCTTCTGAAGTATTTTGTGAGGGAGTAGAGCGAGGATGGAACGGATTATATTAGCGTATTCGGGTGGCTTGGATACTTCTGTGGCTGTCAAATGGCTGGCTGACAGGTATGACGCAGAGATAGTGACCCTAACCATCGACCTTGGACAGGGTAAGGAACTGGATGATGTTCGTGAACGCGCCCTTGCGGTTGGGGCGGTTCGGGCGCACGTAGTTGATGCGCGGGAAGAATTTGCTGACGACTATATTCTGCCAGCACTACAAGCTGGGGCTATCTACGAAGGCAAATACCCACTAGCGACAGCGCTCGGCCGGCCTTTAATCGCAAAAAAACTTGTTGAGTTTGCCGAAATGGAAGAGGCTGGGATGATTGCTCATGGTTGTACCGGTAAGGGAAATGACCAGGTACGAATGGACGTTTCTACCAGGGCGCTTAACCCGTCGCTCAAGGTTGTTGCGCCTGCAAGAGTCTGGGGACTGACGCGACCAGAGGAGATCGAGTACGCGAAAAAAAATGGGATACCGGTTCCGGCGTCTGTTGAAAATCCTTACAGCACGGACTCCAACCTATGGGGTCGCTCGATTGAATGTGGTGTTTTAGAAGATCCATGGACAGAACCTCCGGAAGAGATTTATACGCTTACGAAATCACCGAGTGACGCTCCTGACGTACCAGCATACGTGGAGATTGATTTTCAGTGTGGTGTGCCTACTAAGGTCAATGGTGTTGCGATGTCGCTGGTCGAGTTGATTAATTCGCTAGAAACCATTGCTGGCGTTCATGGGATCGGGCGAATAGACCTTGTCGAGAATAGATTGGTTGGCATTAAGTCTAGGGAAATTTATGAGGCGCCAGTAGCCACCGTTTTGCATGCAGCGCACCGTGAACTTGAGGCACTTGTCGTGCCAAGGGAGCTAGCACGACTAAAGGCGACGCTGGCAACAAGCTATGCGGATTTGGGCTATGACGGGCTTTGGTTTTCGGCGACACGTGACGCTCTCGACGCCTTTGTTGCGAGCGTTCAACGCCACGTGACAGGAACGGTTCGTCTTAAATTGTCGAAAGGGGATTGCCGAGTTGTGGGACGAAAGTCACCTATGTCGCTCTACAATCCTGCGCTTGCCACCTACGATGAGGGTGACCAATTTGACCATGAGGCTGCCGAAGGTTTTATTAAGATTTTTGGATTGCCGGTGGAAAATGCTGCGATGGTCCAGACTGCCGAGAAATTGGCTGCTGCGAGTGACGATGGGCATGAGTCGTAACTATGGGCAATGAGCACCTATGGTCTGGTCGATTTACGAATGCACCTGATACAGATGTTTTTCAATTTCAGGCGTCATTACGATTCGATTACCGACTATTTGATGATGATGTCGAAGGAAGTATTGCTTGGGCCGAGGCGTTGGCGTCTGCAGGTGTTCTGTCTGTAGAGGAGTCTGAGAAAATATGTGCGACTCTGTACGAGATTAAGGAGTGCGTTCACGACGATCCTGATTTGATAAAGGGCGAAGATGAAGACGTTCATGCATTTGTTGAGCGGCAGCTGATCGAACGAGTTGGCGATTTAGGTAGACGATTACACACAGGACGCTCCCGCAATGAACAGGTGTCGCTTGACTTGAGACTTTACCTTCGCCGTCAGCTGTGCGACATACAGGCTGTATTGGTTAGATTAGTTGCAGTGCTTGTTGGGCGCGCTCGAAACGCGGGGAACGTGTTGATGCCTGCGTACACTCACCTAAGGCGCGCGCAACCGGTGCTGGTCGGCCATTTTTTTGTTGCTCATGCCGTGGCATTTCAGCGTGATTGGAAACGGTTCGAGGTCGCGTGTGATGAAGCAGATGCGATGCCACTCGGCTCTGGTGCGGTTGCCGGCACTAGTTATGACATCGACACGGAAAAGTTGGCGAGGCGACTAGGATTTACACGGGTTGCTGTCAATAGCATCGACGTGGCTTCAGATCGCGACTTCGTATCCTCTACACTTCACGCTTGTGCACTTGCGTCCGTTCATGTGAGTCGGCTAGCCGAGGATCTGATCGTTTTTACTAGTGAAGAATTTGGCTATTTTGAACTTGCAGACAAGATCACCACTGGAAGTAGCCTCATGCCCCAGAAAAAAAATCCTGATGCGTTGGAATTAGTTCGAGGCAAGAGTGGCCGCCTTGTCGGAAATCTCGCCGGTTGGTTGACAACCATGAAGGGATTACCCAGTGGCTATAACAAGGACTTGCAGGAGGATAAAGAAGCGGTTTTCGATGCGGAAGCAAATTTAATCGGTTCGTTGAATGCTGTTATGACTGTTGTCGACAGCTTAGAGCTTCGATCTGACCGAACAGAATCCGCTGCAGCTACAGGTATGCTCTTGGCGACGGATGTTGCGGATTACCTCGTCAACAAGGGGGTGCCTTTCCGTCAGGCCCATGCGATTGTTGGGAGTATCGTTCGAGATCTTATTGATACCGGACGAGAGTTTTCTTCGTTAAGTCCGAAGGAATGGCAGCGGTACGATAGCCACTTTGAAGAAGACATTGGGAGGCAGATTACAGGTGTCGCGTCCGTGCAGGGACGTCGAACACCTCAATCGACTAATCCCGATGCGGTAAATCGTTCACTTAGCAATGTTGAAGCTTGGGTTGTATCGAAATTGGCGACTGATGAATAGCGTGCCAATTGACTCTTTAGAAGTCTGGTTGCACAGGTTTGATCACGTCTGCTAGACTGAAAATTCCTCCAAACGGGAGTTCCCTCCCGTCCCTTGCTCTGGTCGACCGGGGGCACTAGAAAATGGTGCCGTGTCAGGCGTTAGTGAGTGAGATTTTGGAGGGCTTGGTTCCTGCTTATTGAGGCGACAGTAAACGCCTGAAAAAGTTAGAGGGCGGGAAGAAATGCCAAAGACTGCTGAGCAAATTTACCTGGCATTGAGGGTCTGATGAAGAACGACGACAGTAAGACGGATGACGGTCCAGTTAGACGACCATTAATTCGAGCTTCACTACCGCATCCGGAGGGTGAGGCTCCACCGCATCGTGAAGCTCCTGTTTTCACGATGCACGAGCAAACAGCACGCGGGAACACAAGAGGCAAGCAAGGTGGCCGTAACGGCGCCAACGGCAATGTTCAATCTAAAAAACATAACAGGCGCCGTGGTGGTCAGGGGCGGAATTTTAATGACAAACAAGCCTCGGGTAACCAATCTGGAAACCAGAGTAACGGTAATCAAGCTCGTCCAGAAGGAAGGTCGGGCGGTAAGAATCGTTCGTCAAGGCGGGGACGCGGTCGGTCTAAGTAGCTTCTACTATGGGATTGCTATCGGGTAAGAACGGTCTTGTTGTCGGTATAGCGAATAAACGTTCTTTGGCATGGTCGATAGCAAAGGCGGCAGATGAGGCCGGTGCTCGGCTGACGCTTAGCTATGCGACCGAGCGCTTTGAGGCTAACACACGAAAGTTGTCGGATACGTTGAGTGCGCCGGCGCAGTTGGTGGCCTGTGATGTCTCTGACGACCAGGCGATAGCGGGTCTGTGTCGGAGTGTTGACGATGAATTTGGTGGACTCGACTTTGTTGTTCATGGTCCCGCGTTCGCTTCTCGAGAGTCACTTTCAAATCCATTTGTGCAAACAACTCGTTCTGATTTCTCCCAGGCACTTGATATTAGTGCCTACTCACTCACGTCACTTGCCTTTGGTGCTATGCCACTCATGCAACGGAGAGGTGGCGGGAGTATTGTGACCCTGACTTACTTAGGCAGTGAGCGGGTTGTCCCGCAATACAATGTGATGGGAGTAGCTAAGGCTTCTCTCGAGGCCAGCGTTCGCTACCTTGCGAGTGATCTTGGTTCTTACAATATCCGTGTTAATGCAGTTTCAGCTGGGCCTATTAAGACGTTGGCGGCATCTGGAATTTCTGGATTCTCAAAGATGTTGCAGCACGTCCGGGAGCGGGCTCCACTGGGGCGCAACGTTGAGGCTGCAGAAATTGCGGATGCTGCACTGTTTTTGTTGGGGCCTGCGGCTCGTGGTATTACCGGCGAAATCCTCCATGTGGATGGCGGATATAACATTGTCGGAATGTGAGTGACACTCTTTAGTCGGTTGTGTGCATCGTTATGACTGCGAAAACCTTCTGACCGACGCTTATTACAGTTATGCGAATTCGTCGACTTCGCGGTGTACTACTTCGACTAGTATTCCATCGCCCGATGGCTTTATGCGCTGGCACCTGTTTTTTGTCGGCTGCCGTTTGGATTTCGTGGGGCGAATATCACTGGGAAGACAGCTTGTCTGACGGTTTGAGTATGCTGATGGGGGCGACTGGTGTTGCGCTGATATTGATGGCGATAGGTGGTCGCCAGTCAGATTGGCAAGAATGACATTAAATTAATCTGTGTCTTGTCTGCGTGAGATTCAAGTTGTGTGCAAACGTTGGATTGGGCTTAATAAAAGATAGCGCTCTTTCGTACCTAACTTAGTTCTGGCCAGCGACATTAAGGCCAGTCTTACAGAGGTAGTGTTGACGTGCCACATCGTGTGCCGGGTTCAAAAACTGGTTCCAACAGTCGTCATCTGAGTGGGAAACCGATCCAATACTATCGTCCTCGCGGAAGTGCGGAAGTGCAGCACTTGGTAGACGAAGGCTTTCAAGCCTTTAACGCCGGTCGTTTATCAGAGGCTTGCCACGTTTTTTCGGACAAGATGTTATCTCCTTCTCACGACACGACCATTGGACTAACGATTGCTGGTGCGATGACACCTGCCGGTCTTGGTGGTTGTGTTATCGAATTGATGGAACGCGGTTTTGTTGACTTTGTAATTAGTACGGGTGCCAACCTCTATCATGATTTGCATTATGCGTTGAACTTTACGTTGCATCGAGGCTCGCCGTTTCTTGATGATGTTGAACTGTACGAGGATGAAGTTATCCGCATTTATGACGTTCTGTTTCCCGCGAATGTGTTGTTAGAGACCGACGCTTATGTTCGCGATTTTCTTATTCGGTCGAACCTTGATCGTCCTATTTCTAGTGCGGAGTTCCATTATCGATTGGGGTTGGATTTAATGGAGCGGAACCCAGATTGTGTCAACTATTCTGTTGTCGCAAACGCGGCCGCGCTTGGGGTACCGCTTTACACTTCATCGCCTGGTGATAGTTCTATAGGAATGAACATCGCCTATCACTCGCTGATCGAGGAAGGTGGATTGTCAATAGACCCGAATCAGGACGTAAACGAGGTGTGCGCTATTATTCTTGCTGCTGAAAAGAATGGTTGTTTGATTCTGGGCGGCGGATCCCCGAAGAATTTTTATCTCCAAGGACAGCCTACGCTATGGGAGATATACGGCATTCAAAAGGGTGGAAATGATTATTTCATTCAAATAACGACTGACCAGGTCGTCTGGGGCGGGCTGTCTGGTGCGACGCCTGGAGAAGCCGTTAGTTGGGGCAAGATCAATCCAAGAGTACTTTCCGATACTGTGGTGGTTTACTCTGATTCGACCATTGCCTTTCCTTTGTTTTGTGAATATACGATTTCTGCTCAGCCCAAGAATCGTGAGTGTAAAGGACTTGTTCATGAACGAGCTGCCCTAGTGGCAGAGTTAAAACGGCAAGCTCGATCGACTGGGAAAAGTCAGAGTACGCCGCTTTGAGGACTACTTTCGTTCTAGAGGACGACAAATGGGCACATTCGCATCTGAACTCGGTCCCCGTGTTGATGCTGCACCCGGAAAACCAAGGATTTATGTAGACGCCAATGTGCCAGCCGGCGTTGTGCGTTTTATGCGTGATCGGCTTAGTTGGGATGTCATGTACGTCATGGAACATGAGGACCAGCGCCGTGCCTCCGACACCCGGCATTATCGTCTTGCGCGTGAACTACATCGGACGTTAATAACCATCGACCGAGACTTTCTAGATGAGCGTCGTTTTCCGAGGAGTGAGAGTGGCGGAGTGATCGTCGTTCAGGCTCCGGATGAGAAAAATATCGTTAAGGTGTTGTCACGGGTTAATGATGTTTACTTCGGGTTCGGAGAGGCAACCGCTGGGCGGCCATTAGTGGGTCAGAAAATCGAAGTACATCCAGACTGGCAGCTGTCGGTGAATCGACCATCTCACAGGTCTCGACGCAACCAATCTTACAGTTCATAGAATTTGTTGACTCGTCGGGATTTTTTATCTGCCGGTGTTTGGGTTTTTCGGCCGGAACGCGTACGGAGCTGGATCGTCCAAGTGAGCTCTCGAAAATGCCTGTAGCCTTTCACGGCACTTGCTACACCGCCCGCAGTGTTTGTCATCAACCGGGTCCATACAGGACAGCGTCAGTTGAAATGGGACGGACAGGTCTAGGCCACGTTCGATTACTTCTTCTTTGGTGAGAGACCTAAAGGGAGCCGTTATCTTGAGCGTATGGTCTAGTCCCTCTTGTAGTGCTCGTTCCATTGCGGAGAAAAACTCTGGTGTGGCATCTGGAAAGGGATTTCCGGCAAGTGGTCCGACAGCGATCTGTTCAAGTTGGTTGATAGCGCAATATGCCGATACCTTAGCGAGCAGCAGTATGTTGCGACCTACCAAGTAAACTTCTTGGTCGTCAGTATTGTAGGCAGGGGCGTTACCAGTAAGAGCCCAGTGGGCTTCAGGGTATGTGTCTGTGATCGGACACTCTAATTCGGCGAGAGGTTCTACCTCACCGACAAACGGTGCAACTTGGAGCATCTTTTGAGTACATGTTCGTTCACTTGGTTCCCAGGAAAATCCGCTACTGACATAAATAGGCTGGATGCAAGCTCGTTTGTTTTGAGTCACCGAAAGCCGGCTGATTTCACTGGCTAGTAGCACAGCACTGTCAAGTCCACCTGAGCAGAGCACAGCGATTCTCGGTTGAGCATCCGTTTCTGTCATGTCTTTCATGGGCGGCATCGTAGCAGTTGGAAGGGAACGGATGTGTTTGGCTGTTGAAAATTGAAATCTTAGTGTTTCGTCTTGGGCCTTGACAGACTATCTAGATATTTTGAATAATCAAAAAAAATAGACCGTGTGCACAAAAATGCGTTTTCTAACGAGCAAAACTGTTGGCTTTATCCTCCTTGTTGTGTTGTTCCCTAGCGCTTCAAGCGGGCAACTGTTTTCTGAGTTAAGAGACCGCGTACGTCAGGCTAATCGAGATCAGCTGTCGATTACGCCGGCACACAAGTCCAGAGTTAGAAATGCGAAAGAGGCTGTATCTCGGCAGCAACCTTCCACGGATCCAATTGCAAATAGCAGCGTGTCGCAGACTGGTCCGATTTCCGGATATATGGACTTTCATTTTAATGACAGACAAGAGAGTGATCCGGTACTTGATTTTCATCGTTTCGTGCTGTTGTTCAATCATAGTTTTTCAGAAAGGGTGCGCTTCGTTGCGGAGCTAGAACTGGAGCATGCCGTGGTTTCGGATGAAACTGATGGTGAATTAGAACTTGAACAGGCGTATGTAGACTTTCTCATAAGTCGTCCGTTTAATGCGCGTGTAGGAATGGTTCTCGCGCCTGTCGGTGTTATCAATGAACGGCATGAGCCGCCCGTTTATCATGGTGTTGAACGGCCTTCTGTCGAGACTGTCATTATTCCTACCACTTGGTTTGGTGCGGGTGTGGGGTTTCATGGCGAGTTGCGGGGTGGATTCCGATATCGTCTCTACGGAATGGAAACACTCGATTCCGCTGGTTTCAGCGCCGAGCTGGGACTCCGGGATGGACGTCAGAAGGGTGCGGAATCTAACGCCAAGCATCTCGCTGGTACGGGGCGTATCGAGTACGTTGGGACCCCGGGGTTGGTAGTCGGGAGTAGCTTTTGGACTGGTGACACAGGTTTTGCTTTTCCAAGGCTCGACAATAGCGTGACGATGATCGAGTTTGATGGCCGTTATAGATGGGAAGAACTCGATCTGCGTGGACTTTACGCGCACGCTTTCTTGGATGGTATTGCTGACCTCAATGAAAGCGTCCAACGCGTGTTCGGAGTTAATCCCAACGTTGCAGAGCAGATCCGTGGTTTCTATTTGGAAGGAGCGTATTTTATCGTTCCGAAGCCGGCGCCATGGGAACTGGCGGCGTTTGTCAGGTATGAGAACTTCGATACTCAACATCAAATGTCGGCTGGCTATTTACCCGTCCAGGCGTACGACCGTGATTCGTGGTCGATTGGCATTACCTACTTTCCGGACCCAGATGTTGCCGTAAAAATCGATTACACGGTCATGCGTAATCAAAGTGACGTCGTTACAGCACCGAACTCGTTTAACGTTGGTCTAGGATGGTGGTTCTGATGCGAATCACAGTTATTTTGGGACTCGTTGTTTTGAGTCTGGTGGGACCTATATCCAGACCTGATGCTAGACAGGGGACTGAGCGAGAAGTGGAAATTCTCGCAGAGAGATTCAGTTTTACCCCATCAGAGGTTCGTGTTCCGCTTGGCACCTCACTTCGGCTTCGCATTCGTAGTCAGGACACCATGCACGGCTTCCGTATCTTGGGAAAAGGAGTCAATATACTCGTTCCCAAAAGGCGCCAAGGTGAGGTGGTGGTTCACTTCGAAGCCACTGAAGCAGGTAGGTTCGAATTTGAGTGTTCGCGCTTATGTGGGGCAGGTCACAACTTTATGCGCGGTGCAATTGTAGTGGTAGATGACACGATAAAGAACGGAGAAGGGACATGAAGCGCTACGGACTCTTCGTCCGCGCGTCGTCCACGTTACTTGCAATGGTCAGTTTTGTGTTGATGGCCGATCTTATGGCCCAGCGAACGGTGCAACCGGGAGATCCGTTGCCTGGTCTGTCGCCAACGGAGTCGGAGCAGTTCCTGGCCGGCCGTGAGGATTTTCTTGAGGTCGAGGATGCGGAAGAGGGGCTCGGACCGGCCTATAACAACACCAGCTGTGCTGGATGTCACAATATTCCAGCCATCGGCGGAATAGCGCCGATGACAACAACTAGGGCGGGAATACGTGGACCCGATGGTTTGTTTCGAGACTTTGAACCCAGTCGAGGGTCCCTATTTCAGATCTTTTCGATCCCAACGCACAACTGCCAGTCCGTTATTCCTCACGACGCGAACATTATTGCGCGTCGTGTGCCGATCCCTTTGTTTGGAGCGGGTCTGGTCGAAGCTATTCCTGATGAGACTCTCGAAGCTCTTTCAGATCCGTACGATCTTAACCGTGACGGTGTTAGCGGTCGGGCACCGATTGTGACGGACCTTGTCACCGGTGAAAGTCGGGTTGGACGATTCGGTTGGAAATCTCAACTGGCGACGTTAATTGATTTTGGTGCTGATGCGTATCGCAATGAAATGGGGATAACCAACGACTTGTTTCCTGAGGAACTTACGTTTCGTCTAACCGAGGCGCAGATCGCTAATTGTGATGTTGTCCCGGACCCTGAAGATGTGGTCGAACCGACAACTGGTCGTCGAGGCATCGATAATTTTGAAGCGTTTATGAAATTCCTTGCTCCGCCTGCACGCGGAACGATGAATACGGTTGTGTTGACCGGCCGGCAAGTATTTGAGTCGATTGGATGCTCAACATGTCATGTGCCCGCACTTACAACTGGACCGAGTAGTAATCCTTTGTTCGACCGCCAAGTGGTGTCTCTTTTTTCAGATCTTCTTCTACATGACGTTGGCACGGGTGATGGGATTAGGCAGGCTGAGGCGGAGCCCGAAGAAATACGAACGCCCCCATTGTGGGGGCTCCGCTCTAGGCGTCCGTTATTGCACAACGGGAGCGCGCCTACCGTCACCGATGCGATTCTCGAACACAAGAATGAAGCAGGTTTGGCGCGCGAAGGTTTTCTGGTGTTGTCGAACTCGGACCGGGCGGCGTTACTGGCTTTCCTCGACTCTCTTTAGTGAAGCTAGGAGTTATTCAGAAAGATGCCACAGTCCAGCACTGTTGAGAATTACCTAAAAGCGATATACCAGGCGGAGATGGCTTATACCAAACAGGAAGCGTTGGTGCCGATGGGGTATTTAGCCAGCTCGCTTGGCGTTGTTCCGGGAACGGCTACGACCATGGTGAAAGCCCTTGATGATTCAGGGTTGGTGAACTACGAACCGTATGCTGGTGTTCGATTAACGCCAGCGGGTCAAAAACTCGCGGCCATGGTTTTGCGTCGTCACCGATTGATTGAATTGTTTTTGGTTGAAGTACTCAATATGAGTTGGGCTGAAGTGCACGAAGAGGCCGAGCATCTTGAGCATGCAGCGTCGGATCGACTTATTGATCGTATCGATTTGATGCTGGGACGTCCGACGGTTGATCCACATGGTGATCCGATTCCAGATCCCGATGGCGCAGTTGAAATCCCTCATTACCAGAGTCTACTGACGTGTCCGCTATCTACACCTGTCATTTTGACAAGGGTCACCAATCAAGACACCGAGTTTCTACGTTTCTTGGAAAGCAACAACTTGACACCGGGTCGGTCTGTTTCTGTAGAGGCTAGGGACAATGCTGCGGACCATGTGCTTCTGCGTGGGAAGGACGACCAGTCGATCGCGATAGGAATGCGTGCCGCGGCCAAACTGCTTGTGGTGCCAACGTCTGATGATACGGTAGTGTGAGGAAGTAACATTAGGGCTTCATGAGAGTCGACCGCGAGCAGTGGTCGGGTGAGGGTGATTTTACCGAGCAGCTGCTAATCTGGCTAAGTGGCCAGCCAACTATTGAGCGCCTACGCGTTGAAGATGCTTCGTCCGCGCGCTCGGACGTTGAGTACAACTTCGTGAGTAATGAGATCTACATCAAATTTAAGATGCGTGAGCGGGAACAATCTAGTTGGCTTCTTGGTTTTATTCCAATAAAACGTAGTTACTTAGAGAAAATGATGACTCTGGAACAGTTGGATACGGTGTTAGCTGACGATGTTGCTATGGGTGCCCCGGACTATGCGGATGACGGCATGATTCAGTATCTCCGGACGGAGCGAATCATTCCACCGTACCAAACTAAAGGGTACAAATTGATCGAGTTGGTTCGAATTTATGAGATGGGAACTGAGTCTCAGGAGTGACCTTGTTGGAATCTGGAGAGATCCGCCGTCGGCTATTAAGAACAATTGCGCAGGCGAGGGCTGGTGCCAGCGGGCGACGTGAGCGGGTGGATGCCGCAGAGCTTAGTGGACGCGAAGTACTCGTTAGTTTGGTCGTGCCTCTCGTGAAAGTGGTAGCGTCAGCGCTGGTGGTTGAGAACTATCGGTGCTCGGTATCGACACCAGATGGTGCTGTGCGACTCTCTTTTGAACCCGGCGGGAATAACTACATTGAGTTTGTGCTCGATACCAACATTGATCCACCGGCATTGGTTGGACGCACCTGCCTTGTGCGCGGCAGTCGCGTGATCGAAGAAGAACAAATTGTGGCTGTGCATCCCTCGTTTTCTGATCTTGACGATAAGGATATCTTGCTGTTTGTTTTGCGCGCGGTCGTACCATTCGTAGCACGGTAGTTTTTGTCTTAAACCGCTCCTGACGAGTGAAGTTCGACAATTTCGTCTTTTGACAGCCCAAGCTCTTGCAAGATTTCGTCGGTGTGTTGGCCAAGAACGGGCGGCGGGGTGCGGACGCTCCCTGGAGTTTCCCCAAGTTTGATAGGAATGCCAAGTTGTTTTATGGCTCCTGCGACAGGATGATCAAGCGCTATTGTCATGGCGCGCTCTATTATTTGTGGGTCGGAGAATAATTGTTCGAGATCTCGCACGCCGCCGCATGGAATTCCCGCAGCTTTAAGCCGTGTGAGCCACTCAGCTGCTGGCATTGTGCGTAACTTGGAGACCAAGAGTGGACGCAACTCGTCGTGTGCGGCAACTCGGTCCTTATTTGTCTTAAATCGAGGGTTGTCCGCGAGCTCTTCTGCTCCGATGACGCCGCAAAATTTTTGCCACAACTGGTCATTACCGACAGCGACGACTAGATCGCCGTCTTTTGCTTCAAGTGTTTCATACGGGACAATTGTTGGATGGCGATTCCCGAGACGTGTTGGTGCGGAGTCCGTGGCGAAGTAAATCCCTGCCTGGTACGTCAACAACGCAGCAACTGAGTCGAGCATTCCGATGTCAACGAACTGACCGCGGCCGGTGCGGTGACGAGCCAAAAGAGCTACGGCTACGCCGTAGGCAGAGAACATCCCTGAGGCTATATCTGCAATCGCGACGCCAAGCCTATATCCCGGGCCGTCGTTTGATCCTGTAATGCTCATCAATCCGCCCTCGCCCTGCATGACAGCGTCGTAACCAGGTTCTTGGCGACGCGGTCCAGTCTGCCCGAACCCAGAAATCGAGCAGTAGACGAGTTTCGGATGGAGTTCAGAGAGAGCCTCGTACCCGAGGCCCATGCGTTCAAGGGTGCCGGGCCTAAAGTTTTCGACTAGCACATCTGTTTTGGCGATCAACGAGTCGAGGACACGGCGGCCGTCAGGATTTTTCAAGTTGAGCGTGATGCTTTCCTTGTTTCTGTTGATGCTCAGAAAGTACGCGCTTTCACCATTCTGGAAAGGCGGACCCCACCCGCGGGTATCGTCACCCTTGCCAGGTTGTTCTACCTTAATCACACGAGCACCCATGTCCGCTAGCATCATCGTGCAGTACGGACCGGAAAGAACCCGTGTGAGATCGAGTACGTTTACGCCCTCAAGTGCGCCTAAGCTATCTGATACTTGGTTACTGGTCATAGAAAAGTCCTGGTTCTAGCGGGGTCGCCATGTCTAGAAAGGAGACTCCCAAACTACTTAGTCCAATCGTCATGCCTAAGTGCATGTGCGTGTTAATCTAATTGAAATGCGGCCACGAAAGTACTGATCCTAGCAGGACATTTCAAGAGCAACTATTTTGTCTATGAAAATATCCCCGTTACTATCCCAGGGACCGGTCCAGCTGACTTTGATCAGTGAAATTTACAGCATGCGGAGAGGGCGTACAAGAGAACTGGGTTCTTGGCAGCATAAAGTGCAAGCGAACAGAGACGGATACGCGTTATCAAACCGTGGAACAGAAAGTCATTAAAAGATTAGGATAGGATCGGAGTCGATGGATAGTCATTCATTACGTGTTTATGACTCAATTCTTGGTCTTCTATCAGGGCCGGAGAACCCAACCCCACTCGTTCGTTTGAATCGGGTGACGCCGTTTGAACATACGCAGGTCTATGGAAAGCTTGAGTGGTACAACCCTTTCGGTGCTGTGAAGGACCGCGTTGCGGCCAATTTGATATCAGATGGCGAGAAGCGGCAGACCGTGCAGGCCAAACAGAAATTGGTGGAGCCAACTTCTGGAAACACCGGGATGGCCCTAGCGATGATAGCTAATGCAAGGGGGTATACCCTAACGACTCCACTTTCGAGCGAAATTCCCCTTGAGAAGCGGACGATGTTACGGTTTTTTGGCGCTGACGTAATGGAACTCGAGGATACGCTTTGTCCCGCGCCGGGTGCTCCGGAGGGAGCTATAGCCAAGGCCACCGAAATTGGAGATCGGCCAGACTTCCATATGTTGAACCAGTATGCCAACGAAGCCAATCCGGACGCACACTACAAGACAACCGGGCCTGAGATTTGGCGTCAGACTGAGGGTGGTGTCACGCACTTTGTATCAGGACTCGGTACATGCGGCACGATCACGGGTACCGGAAGATATTTAAAGGAACAAGACGCTGCTGTTCAGGTATTGGGAGTGCACCCGCAGGAGGGGCACGACATCCCGGGCGTACGAAGCCTGCGTCAGTTACAGCAGACGAAACTATTTTACCCAGATGAATACGACGGATTGGTTGAGGTAACAAATCGAGAGGCGTTTGATTTGTGTTTACGCTTAAACCGAGAGGAAAGCATTATTGCGGGACCAAGTTCGGCGATGGCGCTTTGTGGGGCTTTCAAATTAATCCCGGACAAACCAGGAAACGTGGTCGTGGTAATTTTTTGTGATAGTGCTTTTAAGTACGCTTCATCTGTTGTTAAGCACTTGCCAGACATGGCAGCGGTCCAACCTTCCACTACAACGTCTCGTAGCCCGTTACTAGATGCAATGATTGAAAACGTTAGAGGAAATACCGAGTTGACCGTTGCGCTAGACGAGGCACACGACGGTTTACAAAGCGACAAGTGGTTCGTTGTGGATGTAAGGCCAGGAGACCAGTACGACGAGGCGCATATCCCGGGTGCGGTTAGCTTGCCACTAGCAGAACTCGGTAACAATAAATCGGCACTACCAGCTTCTCTTGATGCGCCAATTTTGACTGTCTGTCAGCGTGGAAATGCGTCACTTTCAGGAGTGCTATTTTTGAAGTCGCTCGGTTACCGGAACGTTCGGAGTCTTGATGGGGGCACGTTAGCATGGCGAGAGAAAGGGTTCGAGACCGAACTAGGTTGAGACCGTCAGGAGTGTAGTCCGATGCTAATGCTTCCAGGCGGTGTCCAAGATGGCATCCGACGGCACAGTGTGGATTCATACCCGCACGAATGTTGTGGGGCGTTGATCGGACGTGGAAACATGGTTGATGAGGCTTTAGCGTTGCCGAATATGACAGAGGAAGGGCCAAGGACACGCTTTTTAATTCGTCCCATCGACTACCAAGTGGCCGAGCGGCGAGCGACTGAGACTGGGTGTGAACTTATTGGATTTTACCACTCCCATCCGGACCATCCGGCTCGGCCGTCGGAGTACGATCTTGAACACGCGTGGCCAACTTTTGCTTACGTCATAGTCACGGTTGACAGCAGTAGGGCTGGTACGATGACTTCGTGGCGTTTGCGGACAGATCGATCGGCATTTGTTGAGGAACCTATTTCTGTTGAATAGGAAGATTTGAGGAGTAGAACAGGCGAGACTCATGGCAACCAAAATAATGATTCCGACGCCCTTGCGCGTCTATACAGGCAAACAAGATGTTGTTGAGGCTGAGGGTTCGACCGTCGGTGAGCTGCTAGCCAATATGACTAACCAGTATTCGGAGCTCCAAAAGCACCTGTACGGTGAGGACGGCAAGCTCCGTAGTTTTGTCAACATCTACGTCAATGATGACGACATTCGTTATCTTGAAAAAGAGCAGACACCTGTGGGTCCGGAAGACACGGTAAGTATTATTCCATCGGTTGCGGGTGGAGGGTCGTCTAGATGAGTTTGTCAGGACGACTCAGTAATCAGGAGGTCGCCCGTTACAGTCGGCATCTGATAATGCCTGAGGTTGGCATGGAGGGGCAGCTCAAGCTGAAAGCTTCGAGCGTGCTGTGCATCGGGGCTGGTGGTCTCGGCTCGCCCGTGGCGATGTATCTTGCAGCCGCAGGGGTTGGTCGGATCGGTATCGTTGATTTCGATATTGTCGACTACAGTAACTTACAGAGACAAGTCATCCATGGGACACCTGATGTTGGTCGCCTGAAGTTAGATTCAGCTAGTGACCGGTTGAACGCGATCAATCCTGAAATTCATGTGGAAACCCACAATGAAGCACTGTCTTCTTCGAATGCTCTTAGATTATTGGGTGGTTATGACGTCATCGTAGACGGTACCGACAACTTTCCTACGAGATATCTTGTTAATGACGCTTGTGTGCTTTTGGGTAAGCCGAATGTTTATGGGAGCATCTTTCGTTTTGAGGGCCAGGCTTCGGTTTTTGCGACTAAAGATGGTCCTTGCTACCGGTGTTTGTACCCGGAACCTCCGCCGCCGGGTCTTGTTCCGAGTTGTGCCGAGGGGGGAGTTCTTGGCATTCTCCCTGGTGTTGTAGGAACGATTCAAGCGACTGAAGCGGTGAAGCTGATCATTGGAGTTGGTGAGCCGTTAATTAACCGATTCATGATTTACGACGCGTTACGGATGAAATTTCGAGAACTAAAGCTGCGGAAGGACCCGGAGTGCCCAGTTTGTGGTGACACACCGAGTGTCACTGAATTAATCGACTATGAACTTTTTTGCGGTATGACTGTGGAACCGGTCGTAACTAAGTCCTCGTCCGACAGTGATGAGGAAATTTCTGTTGAACAACTTAAATTAGAACTTGATGGTGACGACGACCTGTTTTTATTAGATGTTCGAGAACCGGAAGAGTTTCAGATTTGTCGTATTCCTGGCTCTACTCTGATTCCGCTCAGTGAATTGCCGAGTCGTCTCGTAGAGCTTGAAGGTCGTTCTGAGATGGTAGTTCATTGCAAGTCAGGAGTCCGGAGTGCGAAAGCTGTAAAGCTGTTACGGGAAGCTGGTTTCAAGAAAGCAAAGAATTTAAGTGGTGGAATTCTCCGTTGGATTGATGTTGTTGACCCATCTTTGCCGAAGTACTGAGCGTAGGGATTTCTAGATTAACTGGCGGTTGCTATTTTCTTGGTTGCGTCCTGGAATCAACGTTACAATTGGGACGTAATTCTGGTTGGTGCGAGATGCTTCGATTTTCGAAAAAGGCTGATTACGCTCTTATTGCTCTGAAGGATTTGGCGTCGCACTCTGCGGGTGTGTCATCCAGCGCCCGAGAGATCGCTTTGCGGTACGACGTTCCGGTCGAGCTGATGGCAAAAGTTTTGCAGCGTCTAGTGAAGATTGGTCTAGTTGCCTCTCAACATGGAACCCGAGGTGGTTATTACTTGGCCAAGCCGGCTGAACGGATTTCTGTTGCTGATGTAATCGAAGCAATAGATGGGCCGGTGTTAGTAACCGCGTGTTCCGATGAGGACGAAACGTGCGACCAGTACAACAAATGCAACATTCGTGACCCGCTTTGGCGCCTCAAAGATCGTATTGTGCAATCTTTAGCCTCCTTTACTGTTGAGGAGCTTGCCAGTGAGACCGGGCGTCAGCCGGAACTGGTGGCCATTCCCATTAAGAGTCGTTCTGGCGACAATCTAGGTCCATCGACGACGACGTTTCGTCATTAATACGAAGTGTTTTGGACGTTCCACGAGGTGCGTCTTTAAAATATTTTGTCGCAACTGGTTATGCCGAGCCTTCCGATCTATATGGATCACCATTCGACGACGCCGACGGATCCGCGAGTTGTCGAAGCGATGCTTCCCTTTTTTTCGAAGCATTTTGGTAATGCCGCGAGTCGCCACCACTCGTTTGGGTGGTACGCACGAGATGCTGTCAAAGCGTCTCGTCGACAGGTTGCAGACCTGATTGGAGCTGATCCTCGAGAGATTTTTTTTACGAGTGGCGCGACGGAATCAAACAATTTGGCAATCAAGGGGGTAGTCGCGTCATGTCCCCATCGTCAGTTTCATGTCGTAACGATGTCGACGGAGCATCATTCCGTTATCGATTCGTGTCGACGACTAGAACGTGATGGAATCAGCGTCACATACCTAAATCCGAAGTCTGATGGTTTGTTAGATGTATCCGAACTGGAGCGGTCTCTCCGTCCTGATACGCGCCTTGTTACTGTAATGCTGGCGAACAATGAGATTGGGGTCTTACAGCCTATTGCGGATATAGCACGGCTTACTCGTACTCACGGTGTCGTGCTTCATTGTGATGCTGCGCAGGCGGCTGGAAAGGTTCCTATTGATGTTGGAGCACTTGAGGTGGACCTGTTATCTCTGACGGCACATAAGATTTATGGTCCCAAAGGAATCGGAGCTCTATACATACGTCGGCGTCGCCCGAGGATACAGCTTGAACCCATGGTCGATGGTGGCGGGCATGAGCAAGGTTATCGTTCGGGCACACTAAATGTGCCTGGGGTTGTTGGTTTTGGTGCCGCTTCAAAGCTTTGTCTAGATCGGATGCCATCAGAGATGCTTGAAACAAGAGCATTACGTGACCGCCTTCTGGCAGGTTTAACAAATCGTTTAGACGGTGTCACAGTGAACGGCTCCATGGCGGAACGATTGCCGCACAACCTCAATCTGAGTTTTGCTCATGTCGAAGGTGAGTCCTTGCTTTTGGGGATTGATGATATTGCAGTTTCATCTGGGGCGGCTTGCACCACTGCGAATGCGAACCCTGAACCGTCTCATGTGCTAACCGCAATTGGCGTTCCGGATAGACTGGCGACGGCATCCATACGTTTTGGTCTCGGCCGGTCAACCACTGAGGCCGATGTTGACTATGTCGTCAACAAGGTTTCAAGTTTAGTTGAGCGTTTGCGGAGCATGTCACGAAATCATTCGTACTGCCCCTGAACGGTTACGATCGGGTACACTGAAAACGACAAGATGATAGAAGTTACGGAAGCGGCGTCGAAACGAATCCGAGAGGCGATGGCGACCGAAGGCGTTCCAGGTGGAGGACTTCGAGTTGGTGTTAAAGCGGGTGGTTGCTCGGGCTTCAGTTATATCTTTAAATGGGAATCGGCGGCCCGACCTGACGACGAGATTTTTGATGCTGGTAGCGACATGAAAATCTTCGTTGATAAGAAAAGTTACAAGTACCTAAGTGGTACCGTGCTCGATTGCGATTCGAGTATGCTGGGACAATCACTAATATTTCGCAATCCGAATGCGAAAAGTGAATGCGGTTGCGGTCTTTCGTTTGAAATATAGCGTTTGCTTTTCTTCGGCGTAGGGACGTGGAACCAGCCCTCGATGATGTCTCCTAAATCCGTTGGCAATAGTGCTTTCGCTGGCGAGCGGCCTTTAGTTGTTGTTTCCAACCGCGAGCCGTATCAACACACGTACGATGCTAGTCGTGAGGTCCAGTGCTCGCCGACTACTGGTGGTGTTTCCGTTGCACTAGATGCCATTATGCGAGAACGCGGCGGGGTATGGATCGCGCACGGATCTGGCAATGCTGATCGTGATGTGGTCGATTCTGAAGATCGTATCCTCGTACCGCCAGACCTCTGCAATTACACATTACGGAGGCTTTGGCTAGGCGAGCGAGAAAACGCAGAATACTACGAGGGGTTTTCGAATGAAGGACTCTGGCCGCTCTGCCATGAAGCTCACGTCCGTCCGGTCTTTCGAGCAGCTGATTGGTTGTCTTACCGGACTGTGAATGAGCGATTCGGTGCGGCGATAGCGGAAGAGCTTCCTGGAATTACAACGCCTGTTTTCATTCAGGACTATCATCTTGCCCTTGCGGCAGCCGCACTACGCCGCCGTTTGCCGGGTGTCAAAACCGCACTTTTTTGGCACATTCCATGGCCCAATCCGGATCGGCTACGGATCTGCCCGTGGAGGAAGGATTTAATTGCTGGATTGTTGGGCAATGATCTCATTGCATTTCAACTTGACCGAGACCGTCGAAATTTTCTATCAGCAGCCCGAGAAGAAATGTCGGTTGAGGTGACTCGAAATACCTTACGCATTGGCAATCGGATTGTTGCGGTCAAGGCTGTGCCAATAGGGGTTGATTACGACCGAATCCAACAAATTAGCAACGATTTGACATTAGTCGATGAGATGAAAAAGTTGAAGCAAGAACTCCGTCTCGATTCTCGTGTGGTGGGTATTGGGGTTGATCGGCTTGACTATACCAAAGGTGTTCTGGAGCGGTTGGACGCAATACAGTTACTACTGGAACGTCGGCCAGACTTGAGACGTGACTTGACCTTTGTTCAAATTGGCGTTCCTTCACGTTCAGGACTTCGCAGCTATGTAGATGTGGTTAAAGCGATTGATCAGAAGGTATCGGACATCAATAATCGTTATGGTGCCGGTCGCGAACTGATTCGCTATCGCAAGTCTTCTTTACGGATGCGACGCCTTGTGGCGCTGTACCGGTTGGCTGATTTTTGTATTGTTAGTTCCCTACACGATGGGATGAACCTGGTTGCGAAGGAGTTCGTCGCATCCCGCAGAGATGATGATGGAGTACTGGTCTTAAGTGAAATGGCCGGTGCTGCGCAGCAGTTACATGATGCCCTGCTCATTAACCCGTACGACACCGAAGGGTTCGCGACAATAATTGGGCAGGCGATCGATATGTCAACAGAGGAAAAACAGCGCCGGATGCGCGCTTCACGGCGTATAGTGGCAGGGCGCAATATTTTTGGTTGGGCGTCTGATATCTTGGAGGGTCTTGAAGATCTTAACCCGCGTGCGCTCCCACCGGTTCCGGACCGCGAGCCAGGCGAGCTCGAACGCCGGTCCGTTGAGTTCGCACGTTCAACAGGTGAGGTGAAACCGTCGTAGCCTTTTCTTAGACAGGGTCTCTTGTCATGATCAAACGCATTATTTCCCATAGCATGCGAGCGTATTATTTCCCGCTGATCGCCGGTATTGTGCTTTCAGTGAGTACTTTCATGCCGTGGATGGTGGTTGGAGAAGAAGGTCTTGGCGGTGTGCCGACAATTTCTGCGCTGTGGGTTTTAGGTTTAGCTATGGTGGCCGTGTTGTTGGCGACCCTCAGTGTTATAACCAGAAAAAATTCGCGCCACCCGCTCTTGGTAGTTGGTCTGGTAGCTTTGGGACTCATCCTAATCAGTGGGCAGTGGATGGAGCGAGAAGCGGCTGATCGTCTATGGGCTCAGACGCAGGCACTTGCTATTGTCCAAGGTGGAGAGACCGCGGTTACGATGATCGATCCGACGATGGCGTTGGGCGGGTACCTTGCTCTTTCAGCGGCAACCGCGATTGTCTTGTTCGGGATGACGATAATCATCAAACGTGTGCCGGCCGCATACGTTGTCGGTGAAGATGACGATACGTAGTAGTTCGAGCTATCCCTTACTAAAAGGCATCTGGATGCAGTATTCGCGCCAACTTTTCTGTGCCTGCGGCGAGCCGAGGGCCAGGTACGATCAGGTCAGTGCCAGCAAGTAGGTGAACACGTCCCATTCGTACCGCTGGAATTGCTGATAAGGCCTGCCAAGCATTTTGATGGTAAGGCGACTGTGTCACCGACATTATTCCTTCCGCCTGAATTTCAACAATGACTTCTGGTTGCAGTGCTAAAAGTGCTTCAGCTGTTGGCTGCACTGCTTCTTTGAGGATATCCCCAAAGACGTTCTCCCCTCCGGCAGCAACAATCATGTCGTGGAGGAATCCGATTCCTCCGCTCGCGTACAGGTTACGTATGGTGTCTGGTTCACGGCCTACAACGAGAAGCACGCGAGGCCGTGCCTTACCAGAGACACGATTCGCAATGGTTGAGAGCGCTACTTGGATATTTGCAACGATCTTATTTGCTTCAGAGGCACGACCGGTTCTACGACCAAGTTCTCCCAACACTTCTATTGCGTCTGTGATGCCGCCATGACGGTAAATCAAGACTTCTATTCCAGCACCTGTTAACTGTGCTATCGCATCTGTCTGACTCCCGTAAAGAATCGCCAGGTCAGGTCCAAGTGACAAGATACGTTCAATGTTGGGATTTAATAACCCTCCCACACGGGGTAATCTCTGCGCGGCTGGTGGGTACCCTGCAAAATTACTTACGCCGACCACTTGAGGGCCAGCCCCGACGGCAAACAGCATTTCCGTAACGGCTGGAACAATAGTCACGATGCGATCCGGTGCTTGAGAGCCCGTTTGTGCCGCAATCCAATTTGGGGAGCACAAGGTCGCGACGATTGTTACGAGAGTAAGCGGCCGTATTATTTGCAAAGCCTGATGGCGCATGTCATACCTTTCGTACTAGCAACCATAGGAAGAAAGGGCCCCCAAGCATCGCGGTAATAACGCCAACAGGCAGTTCCTGTGGTGCCATGAGTGTTCTTGCGGCCACGTCACAGATTACTAGGAATGCGGCTCCCATAAATGCAGATGCAGGAAGTACAGCCCGGTGGTCGGCACCGACCATGAGGCGTACCATGTGGGGTACGACTATTCCGACGAATCCGATCGGCCCGCCAAGAGAGACTGCGGCACCTGTTGCCAAGGATGCACTGAGAAACGCTATGCGTTGTGTTTTTGTGACGTCGACGCCACGGGTTGCAGCGCTTTCGGTGCCGACGCTTAAGAGGTTAAGTGACCTAGGTAGCCACGCGAATGCACAGGTAGCAACGATCAATAACGGGAGACTCCACAAGATTGGCGAGTACCCGCTAACGTTGAGGTTTCCCATGAGGTATCGAACAGCCTGGAAAGTTTGGTTTGGATCAGCGAGGTACTGCACAAACATGATAATCGCCGAAAAGAGGGAGTTTAGCGTTACACCAGCTAAAAGCAATACCGTTGTCGACAGTCCCCGGCGCCGATACCGCGATAGGCCGTAAACGATACCTACGGCGCTGAGTGCCCCGATGAAACTAGCTAGAGGCACTACCGGTAACACCCTTAGACTAATTGGTGTGCCAAGAACTATTACTAGCAATGCACCCAAGGAGGCCCCCGAGGAGACACCAAGAGTAAAGGGTGTGGCTAATGGATTTCGGAGCAGGGCTTGCAGAACAACACCGGCCGAGGCGAGCGCACCACCAACAAGGGCTCCTGCAAGAGCGCGAGGTAGCCTTGCGATAAAAAATATTTGAGCGTCTATATTCTCTCTAAACGGTTGTGTGGAATCAAAAACCGCATCCCATCGGATTGGAGTTGGACCGATGAAGGGCGCGACGACGCAGGAGACCAAAGCCGTGTTCGCAAGCACGAACAGCGTACGGCTGCGCTTTCTAGATGGTGGTGGGGTACCCAATTGAGCTTTCATCGTTCTTGACCGTTTGAATGGGGAATTTTTCGGTCGGTGAGTAACGCGATAATTCTCTTTGTGCCTTGTTGATTGACAATTTCAATATCCGCGTCGTAAAGGTTCCGCATATTGGCCGTTGTGAGCACAGAATGTATCGGTCCACTGGCCATGACAGTGCCTTTTAGAAGCAGCACTAGATAATCACAGATGCCGATCGCAAAATTTAGGTCGTGCGTAGAAATAATTAAAGTACGGTTTGGTTGCCTCTGTAGTGTGCGGAGCAGAGCTAGAAGCTTGACCTGTGAGTTGAGGTCTAACGAGGCGGTAGGTTCATCCAGAAGCAAAATGGAGCTTCTATTTGCTGGTACTGCTGGAGACGCTAATTGCGTGAGGGCGGAGGCAACGATTACGCGTTGTTTTTCTCCACCGCTTAGAGTGTTGAATGAGCGGTCCGACAAATGGTCTGTTGCCGTTAATTTTAGTGCTGAGATGGCCAGGCTAATATCGTCGGGTCCTTCACTGGCTAGAGCTCCAAGATGGGGGTGACGTCCCATGAGAGCGACTTCAAGAACCGAGTAGTTAAATTCAATACTCGTTTCTTGAGGAACCATCGCAAGTTGTTTGGCAATAGAAGCACGTTTGAGATTCTTGAGGTCTGTTGTGCCTAACTCGACTCTCCCTTGATTTGGGGTCAGTAGACCTGCAAGTACTCGAAGTAAAGTTGTTTTACCGGCTCCGTTGGGGCCAAGGATGCCGATTCGTTGTCCTGGCGAGGCAGTAAGTGTCACATCTCGAAGAGTGGGAATAGTGCCGTAGCTGAAGAAAATATTGCTAGCACGAAGCATGATGATGTACCAGGTTGTCAGAATAGATGGCCAGACCGCGCTCGGTGATCATGGAACGGATGGCTGGACGAGGTAACCGTGACGAAAGACGATCGGACAAGGACTCTCCTTATCGGCGTAACCACGCACCGATTAACTCGAATTAGCCAGATAGAACTAGCAAAAACGAGCAAGAAGACGCCCGATGAACAGGTCTCCTGACTTACGGATCAGCGCGGGCCAGTTTCGCCTTCCCAGACCTAAACTCGGCACAGTGGCGTATCCAAACGGATCTAGACGCCAGCCCACTCCCCGCTTACAGTGGCGGGACCGTGTGGGATTTTCACCCACTTCCCATGGCCATCAGAACGCACGGGTGACCCTCTTCAGGAGGCTCACCAAAAGCCGGAGTATAGCAGCTTGTTAGCTAGAGTTAGTGACAGGGATTTGGCGGCGGCCCACGATGGCGATTAATGGGTTAATGTAGTAAATACGTTCTGGCTAAACGCTGGTTGCGTGGCCTGTGGCAATGAAATAACATACGCAGCTCGGGTCAGGCGTTGGTCGTGTAGCACTGAGAACGACGAATCGAATGTTTTTCCTGACTGATAGCGAGAGGATCGCATGAGCAAAAGCTCCACCGTTACAGTACGTGAGAGTCCCGTCCCTGAGCTTTCGACCGCTAGCTCTGGCGGGTTAATTATTCATGGTGAGACGATGGTTATTTCGACAGACCAAAGAGTGGAAGTTGTTGATTTGACTGATCGGCTCATGGCTTTTGTTCGCAAACTTGACCTTCGTGAAGGCATGGTCAGTTTGTGGTCTTTGCATACCACGTGCACGCTCTTCATTAATGAATTTCAATCGGCGTTAACATCTGACATTAAGCGGTTTCTTGAACAAATGGTGGACCGAGATGGTGAATGGAAACATAACGATCCTGACCACTCCGATTGCGATCGCATGAATGCCGATTCGCATATACGAGCACTGCTGCTTGGGCACAGCTTGACGCTTCAGGTTAGTGATGGCGAGCTGGTGCTGGGGCAATGGCAGCGAGTGCTGATGGGTGAGCTTGATGGGCCCAGGGCTCGAACACTCAGGCTTCAGGTTTGGGGTATTGCTGAGTAGGAATCACCGCGACAAGTTTCGTGCGCACACCTCATAATCAAATGTACGCTCGGCTTGAGGCGAGTGGACTTCGCACAGTTACTGACAAGTTAGATGCTGGTGTTCGTCTCGATGGCGAAGACGGCTTGCAGTTATTTGAGTGTCCAGACTTGCTCGCGGTTGGCTGGCTGGCTAACAGGGAACGCGAAAAGCGTCACGGTCCTCTCACTTTTTTCAACCATAACATCCGGCTTGAAGCGACGAACGTTTGCGTTGCCAGCTGTCTTTTTTGTGCGTTTGCTCGGCTGCAACCAGGTGATGAAGGTGCCTATACGATGAGTCTTGAGCAAGCGTGGGGAAAGCTTCGGGAGCGTGCGGACCAGTCACTGACTGAAGTCCATATTGTGAACGGGTTACATCCCGACCTTCCGTGGGACTACTACCTAGAATTGCTCAGGGGATTTAAAAGGATTAAGCCGAGTATTCATCTAAAGTGCTTCACGGCGGTTGAAATAGCCTTTTTCGCTGGGCTGTACGGGAAAACGGACGAACAGGTATTACGAGAATTGATGGATGCAGGGCTCGATTCTCTACCAGGTGGGGGCGCCGAAGTTTTTTCGGAGCGAGTCAGGCGGAAGATATGCCATGACAAGGCGGACGCTGACCGGTACCTATCGATTCATCGAACTGCTCATGGTCTCGGGATGCCATCGAATGTCACGATGCTATATGGCCATATTGAAACATCAGAAGAAAGAATTGACCATATGCTTCGCACGCGTAGACTGCAGGATGAAACTGACGGGTTTCAAGCATTCATACCACTGGCATTTCATCCGGATAACAATCAAATGCGAAAACTACCGGCGCCGACTGCGGTCGATAGCTTGAGGGTTCACGCTGTCTCACGGCTAATGCTCGACAACGTGCCACATGTTAAAGCCTTCTGGATTGCTACCGGTCTCGAGGTTGCTCAAACTGCCCTGTGGTTTGGAGTGGACGACCTTGACGGCACGGTTCAGGAGGAGCGTATTTATCATATGGCGGGTGCACCAACTCCAGAGTCGATGACACCTGCGGAAATCATTAGCCTTATTCAATCGGCGGGACGTGAGCCGGTTGAGCGCGACACCTTCTACAACATTGTTTCGCAGCCAAGTTAGTGCCGATGGTTAAACTTTGAATTGTTGCCATTTACGGCGTGATAAGATTGAGTCAATGTCAGATTCCCGGGGGGTCTGGCATTTTTAATGTTGCTAGCTTGAGAAAAGTTTCACAATATGTTTCGAGCATGCATTTTGAGGAACGGGTAGATGGACCTCGAGTTACTTAAACAGGTTGAAGCTGAAGAGATTGGGCAGCGTCAGGTGCTACCGGACCGCTATCTTGACTTGGCCGACGAGGAGATGAGTGACCGTATTACCTCGGCACGGCGGGAACTAGGGTCGCGTCTTCTAATCCTCGGTCACCACTACCAGCGAGATGAGGTAATCAAGTTTGCTGACTGTACGGGAGACTCCTTCAAGTTGGCGAGGCAGGCAGCGGAACGACGTGATGCTGATTACATTGTTTTTTGTGGCGTACACTTTATGGCAGAGAGCGCGGATGTATTAAGTGCGCCCCATCAACGGGTTATACTGCCAGACTTGGCGGCAGGTTGTTCGATGGCTGATATGGCAGCGCCAGAGCAGCTTGAAGTGTGTTGGGACGAACTTTCCGCTTTAGGTGGCAGGAATATTGTTCCGGTGACCTATATCAATTCTGCGGCATCGATTAAGTCTTTTTGTGGTGAACATGGTGGTGTTGTTTGTACTTCAAGTAATGCGGTCCCGACACTCCGTTGGGCTTGGGAGCGCGGCGAAAAGATCTTATTTTTGCCAGACCAGCACTTAGGCCGAAACACCGCTTATGGTATGGGTGTACCCCTTGACCAGATGGTGGTCTGGGATCCTGATCTTGCGTATGGTGGTGTGTCTCCAGACCAGCTGCGCGATGCCCGCATCATTCTGTGGAAGGGACATTGTTCGGTTCACACGAGGTTTACAGCTAGTCAGGTTGAAGCACTTCGCGAACGTGAGCCTGATGTTCGAGTAATTGTTCATCCGGAGTGCACCTGGGATGTTGTGCAGGCCGCTGATGATAGCGGTTCGACCGAATACATAATTAAAAAGGTGACCGAAAGTCCGGTTGGGTCGAAGTGGGCGATTGGTACTGAGCAACACTTAGTGAATCGCTTGGCCTCTTTGCTGGAGCCGGGCCGTAGTGTTCGGACTCTTGATTCGATAGGTTGCCTCTGTTCAACAATGTTTCGTGTTTCTCCTAATCATCTTCTTTGGGTGCTCGAGTCACTTGCGGATGGTACGGTTCAGAATCAAATCACCGTGCCTAATCACGAAAAAAAATGGACTCGGATCGCTCTCGACCGGATGTTGGAGATCCACTAGATTCGCTGACTGTATTGAACCAAAAGCCCACGGCTTTGCGTTGTCGTAGGCGTTAACCCCAAGCTGGCGTCCAGACCGGAAGGAGATCATCTATGGCACACGAATTACCGGCGTTAACTTACGCCTACACCGCTCTTGAGCCGCATATTGATGAGCAGACGATGCAGATTCACCATACGAAACACCACCAAACATATGTAACGAAACTAAACGGAGCGCTGGAAGCGCATCCTGAATTAGCGAGTAAGTCCGTCGACCAACTTATTGCGGATCTGGATAGCGTTCCAGAGAATATTCGAACTGCAGTGCGAAACAATGGTGGAGGGCATTCCAATCACACGATGTTTTGGCAGGTGATGGGACCGAACGGTGGTGGTGCGCCTACGGGAAATGTCGCTAACGCGATTGATGGCAGCTTCGGTTCCTTTGAGACCTTTAAGGAAAAATTTTCTGCTGCAGGTGCCGGACGGTTTGGTAGCGGCTGGGTATGGCTGGTAAATAACAGCGGGGCACTAAGCATTGAGAGTTCACCAAATCAAGATAGTCCCATTATGGCGGGCAAGGCAGCGATTCTCGGTCTTGACGTATGGGAGCATGCCTATTACTTGCGGTATCAGAATCGGCGACCTGACTATATGGCTGCCTGGTTTAACACCATTAACTGGGACGAAGTGAACAGGCGGCTTGGCTAGTATTTAGCGTCCAAACCTAGGCGTTGGGCTTGCGTTTTCAAAAGTCCGCGCCTTTCGTGTTTGTCCAATGTCCTCAGTTCTTTTTCTTTTTCTCGGGCATCTTGGTATTGGGATCGCTGTGTCACTACTGCTTGTCTCGCGAGAAGCAGGCGTACAGTTTTTTCGTTTTAACAGTGGTCTTGCTGCGGTGCTGCTATTGGTTGCTCTGGCGTTTCGTCCGGAAACGGTTAGCGGTTCTTTGCTAGAAGTTTTTTCCATCATTGCTCTAGTAACCGTTGCGGGGGCCTTGCTGTTCTACTGGGCAACAGTTGGTCGCGTATTGTCGAGTTGGCGCCCGGTCTGGCTGTGGATTGCGGCGGTTGGTGGCGTAGCTGCGCTGGCTGCTCAATCTATGGCGTGGGCAACTGTACAGATGGGACCAAGTGCTTCGTTGACGGCCCTCAGTTTTATCTCGTCTGCGGCTCTACTCGGTGGAAGTTGCACGTCTATGGTTCTTGGGCACTGGTATCTGGTGTTGCCATCGATGAACGTGTCGTTGTTGCAGCGACTAGTGAAATTTCACATCGGCTCGACGATCGTGCGAATCGTCGTTGTTGGACTAGTCATTACTGTGGCGTTGTCTAGTTGGGAATCACCCAGTGGCGTTGGCTTTGATAGGTATATGTACTCTATTGAAGGCATTTTTTTATGGCAACGTGTCCTGTTTGGATTGCTCGGGCCATTGGTTTTGTCCTATCTGACTTGGGAAACAGCCAAGATCCAATCAACGCAGTCAGCAACCGGAATCCTATACGTTGATTTTTTTACTGTCATCGTCGGTGAGGTCTTGGCGAAGTATTTACTTGTGTCTCAGCGTGTTCCACTATGAACCTCATTGTCATCTGTCCGGAGTGCCAGGCGCGCTTACCTTTATCGTCGGTCGATGCTCCGACGGCAATTGTTTGTGGTGGCTGTGACCGTGCCATTGCATTAGAGATAACTGACGGTGTACGGAATGACACGGAGCTTGACATGTGTCCCGTTTGCAATGGTCGCGAGTTTTACGTTCGTAAAGACTTCGATCCGAAGCTCGGTTTAGCGGTCATCATTACGGGTGCTCTAATAAGTGCAGGGTTCTATTGGTATGGACTCGACCTTATTGCCTACGGAGTGCTTGGGTTTGCCGCATTGGTGGATTTGTTCGTCTATGGGAGGCTCAAAGACCTGTCGGTGTGCTACCGCGACCATGCAGAATTCCGTGGGGAGTATAAAAAGACAGCTCCGATCTTTGATTTGGCTACAGCCGATGAACTTGAGTTGGAGTGGGCGCGCCGTTTAGGTAAGCGTTAGTACGACGTATGGAGCTTAGAATAATTTCACTTCAACCAGTTCACCTTTTTCGACGACGTCAGTTTGGGCTTGGATTTCGATATACCCGTCCGCTCTCGACATGCTGGTAATGTCGCCGGAGGCCTTGAACGCACCGACGGCTTTTCCGTCAACAATACGGACGGTATAAAACTGATGTCGCCCTGTGGTTGAGACTAAACGCTGAGCCGTTGGCAATCTGAGGGTCTGCGCTTCATGAGGAGGGAGCCGTGCGATTGTTCGGAGGAATGGAACAAGCAGCATGTAAGCGTTTGACAGGCACGAAGTTGGATAACCGGGCATGCCGAAAACGGGCGTTTTCGCGATCTGGCCGAATACGGTTGGTTTGCCAGGTTTGACGGCGATGCCGTGGAAGAAGATCTCGCCCTTTTCTCGCAGAATGTCCGTGGTCAAATCGTGTTCACCAACAGAACTCCCGCCAGAAAAAACGAGAATATCGGTCTCTTGTTCCAGGATTGAATCGACCGCAGATCCCAGCGCCTCGAGGGAATCCGACGCCACTGGGAATGATGATGGCAATCCGCCGTGTCGTGTAACGACGCTTGCTAACGTAAAACGGTTGATGTCGTAGATTTGCCCCGGCCCAAGCGCCTGGCCTGGTTCAACGATTTCATTGCCGGTAGACAATAGTGCAACTTTTGGTTGGTCATATACCTCGACATCGGTGAGTCCCATTGCAGCGAGTGCACCGACTCGACTCGGCGTTAGAACGTCGCCCTTGTGCAGCAGTGTTTGATCGGTGGCTACGTCGGCGCCACGCCGGCCGACGTGCTGTCGAGGAAACACTGGAGTGTATATGTCAACGAGGCCGTCACCCTTGGTATCAGTTTCCTCTACCATGACGACAGCGTCAGCGCCCGCTGGCATCGGGGCGCCGGTAGCGATTTCTATGCAGTGGCCGGGCTGCAACGAAGACTTCGGTACGTTGCCTGTATGTACGACCTCTAGACAGTGGAGTTGTTTTGGTAACTGCCGACTTGCGCCGTGTGTATCTTCCGCTATGACAGCATAGCCGTCCATCGCCGCCCGGTCGAAAGGTGGCACATCTCGAGTTGCGACCACATCCCTTGCCACGACGCGCCCATCACTTTCCTCCAGAGAGATGCGTGAGGTGCGTTCGATGCTTTGTGCTGTGTTGTGGACGATGGCCAGAGCCTGGTCGTATGGAATCGTGTTTCTGATGGGCTTCATCTTCGGCATGTTGGTTTCCGGAAGCTTGGTTATCGCCGTGCTTCTCGCACCAAATGTCCCAACTCGGGAAGCACTAATCTTGTCATAGCCAAACGGACCGCATGTTCAGAACCGGGCACGCTAATGATGATTTTCCCACGACTAATTCCTGCGCATGCACGACTAAGCATGGCGGACGGACCTATTTCCTCAAAACTTAGAGACCGAAAGAATTCACCAAATCCATCAATTTGTTTGTCAAGTAGTAATGAGACGACCTCGTAGGTGCCGTCACGTTTGCTGATTCCAGTGCCACCAGTCGTAATTATTGCGTCGACTTCGGATGATGAGATTTGTTCCAAGAGAATGGTTCTGATTTTGGCCGGATCATCAGGAATGATGATTTTTCCTGTAATCTCGTGACCCTGCTGCTTGAGTAGTTCGACGATTGCAGCGCCACCGTGGTCGTTATCGTCCGTTCGGGTGTCACTGACGGTAACGACGTAGCAGCGAGTAGATTTAGGGGCAGTGGTGCGGTGTTCTGTGTGATTCATTGAGCCGCATTATAGCGAGGGCTGCAAACGAAAGTAGTGGTGGACACATCGAATTTGTTGTTGATCAGCTTGCTTTTCAAACGTCTACGTCCGCGGGTAGGAAGGTTTTGGAGATTAGGTAATCCGCCCAGAGGGTATAATCGGTGGCTCGTCGAGCGCCCTTAGCTCAGCTGGATAGAGCGTCCGGCTACGAACCGGGAGGTCGCAGGTTCGAATCCTGCAGGGCGCGCCAACCTGGTGGTTGGTTTTGAGACGATGGGCGATAAGGTCGGTGCGTCTGTACTTTGTGCTAGGCACTGATTGTGCCAATTTCCTATACTGGGGGTTGTCACTCGGGGAGCGGACGTAGTTCTGTTCTGAAGGAGGTTTCGGATGGGTTTTCGATCGTTTCATAGACTTGCCGTTCCGGTTGTCGTCGCTATCGTCGTTTTGGCGTCGCATTCGGTTTCCGGACAAACCAAAACAGGCTGGGGTGACCCTGACTTGCAGGGGATATGGACGTCGTCTGGTGCGACTCCGTTTGAACGACCCTCTGACCTTGCCGACAGAGAGACGCTGAGCACCGAGGAAGTCGCTTCGGCTCGCAGTCAAGCAGAAGAGCGTTCCCAAGAGCTGTTGCAGCGTGCTGCGCAGAGAACCCAGGCAGGTGGAAACATTGGCGCGTACAACGATTTTTGGATGGACCGTGGCGCGCGGACGAATCGTACGTCGATGGTCGTTGATCCCCCCAGTGGACGCCTTCCGCCGTTAACGCCAGAAGGCCAAAAAGCTAGGAACGAGTGGCTTAAGGCTCCAGGTGGAGTTGAGCTCGACGATACGTGGGAGGACCGGCATATTTGGGAGCGATGTGTCACGCGTGGTGGGATGCCCAACGCCATGTTCCCCCGGTCCTACAACAACAATATGCAGATTTTTCAATCGCCAGGCTACGTTGTGATGCTGCTTGAGCAAGTCCATGAAGTCCGGGTCGTTCCCTTGGACGATCGACCACCTCTGGCGTCGAATATTACGCAATGGAACGGGGACGCACGCGGCTATTGGGACGGTGACACGCTCGTCGTGACTACCACGAACCTAGACCACAGGGTCAGTGCGCTTCAGCCGTGGTCACTTTTCCACTCGCGTGATGGTTCTGGTGAGGGCCTAACGCTTGTGGAACGTTATTCCCGAACGTCTACGGGTGAACTTGAGTATACGGTTGAGGTCAACGACCCACAGATGTACACCAGGCCGTGGACAGTCTCGTATCCCTTTTCGCTATCGTCTGATCTGATGTTTGAATACGCCTGCCACGAAGGTAACCACGGTATGGAGGGTATTCTCTCCGGTGGTCGTGCTGACGACGCGGCTGAGGCAGAACAGTAAAATTAGTGTTTTCTCTTTGATGCCTTTGATGCTTTCTCTGGGCCTCCGACGTGCGGGGGCCCTTTTTTTTATTTTACTCGGCACCCTGGCGGTATCCGTTGTGGGCCTACGTGCCGAGGACTGGCCGCAATGGCGCGGGGTCGATCGCCTCGGGATATGGCACGAGACTGGTATTGTCGAAAGATTTCCTGATGAAGGGCTCAAGGTCAACTGGCGGATGCCAATCGGTTCCGGTTACGCGGGACCAGCAGTTGCTGGCGGGCGTGTCTTCGTATTGGATTGGGTTGAAGATACGAAGTCGAGGACGATGGACGGGACTGAACGTCTGCTGGCCTTTGACGAAAACACGGGTGCATTACTTTGGACATATGAGTGGCAAACATCGTACCGAATGTTGATGGTTTCGTATGCGATCGGTCCTCGCGCGACGCCGACCGTTGATGGGGACCGAGTTTACGTTGTTGGGGCTACTGGTCGTTTGTTTTGTCTCGATGTGGAGACCGGCGAGCCGCGGTGGGATGTCGACTACGTGGCGGATTACGACACATCAGTGCCACCGTGGGGGATTACAGGCGCACCGTTGATTGAGGGGGATCGACTTATTGCGATTGTCGGCGGCGAGCCGGACGCTTTAGTTGTAGCCTTTGATAAACGAACCGGACTTGAACGGTGGCGTTCGCTAGACGTTGTCGCTGAAGCTGGTTATGGACAACCGGTGATTTTTGAAGCGGGCGGTGCTCGGCAGTTGATAGTCTGGCACCCAATGGGTTTAGCCTCTCTTGACCCCGAAACGGGCAATATTTACTGGTCGCAAAACTTTGAAACCGCGGAGGCGATGACGGTTGCGACGCCTGTCAGGAGCGGACGCTATCTGCTGGTATCTCAAATGTATAACGGTTCGCTAATGATGCGTTTTGCAACTGATCGTCCGGAGGCCACCCTTTTCTGGAAGGGGACGAGCAATAGCATTGAGCCTGGCAAGACGGAGGGCTTGCAAGCCATGAACACCACACCGATTCTACTTGGCGACTATGTCTATGGGGTGGGTTTACATGGAGAGTTGCGAGGGTTAGATGCGCGAACTGGTGAACGGTTATGGATGAGTGACCGCATGACGGCACAGACGTCGTATGCCACTGCTTTTTTTGTACAGCAGGCTGGAAGATTTTTTGTCAACAACGATGATGGTGAGTTAATAATGGCCCAGTTTACGCCTGAAGGTTATGTCGAACTGGACCGTGTACAGCTGATCGAACCCACGTCGCCAGACGGTCGGTTCGGAACGGGCCGCCTTGTCAACTGGGTACATCCCGCGTATGCCAATGGGCACGTGTTCCAGCGGAATGACAAGGAAATTCTACGGGCGTCGCTTTCCGTCAAGGATTATTGAGTCAGTATCGAGTTTCACCCGATACGACGTGGATAAGGATGTTATCTAGTTAGCAGTGGGACATCGAAGTCAACGTACGCCACAACGCGAAACGAGTACGCATAGTCTTTCTCGACGCGGTGGTATCTTGCGGCGCCCTCAACGACGATACCGTCCGCTTCGTAGAATGCCTTTGCGATACCCACCTCGCCGTAATGGCGGGTAGGGTGGAAAATTGTTCCCTCCTGCAGTCGTGAGCCGTAGTTCAAATCACCTTCTTCTTTGAGCCAATCACAAGCTTGCCAAGCGATGATGTGTCCACGCCAACCGTTCTTGATAGCCGCGGCACGAACGAAAAGTCCGTGTCCGTGACTGGAGCCGTCCGAGACGGCACGGTTGGCCACATGTTTTGACCACATTGTGTAAGCCTCGACGGAGAACGCGTCAAAGAAGTCAATACGGGGCTCGACAATAACGCCCGGCCCACCCGCGAAGCTGTCACTAACCGGGCCGCTGTCAAACAACTGCCCGCCCTCATGCACATGATGAACTTGATAGGCGAATGATATGGGTAACTTTGTTGGAATTGGGATTTGGCCACGTAAACCTGCATCGAACCTTTCACGATGGGATGCAGTGTTCAGGCGCTGCCAACTTACCCAAGCATCCTGAGTGATGGAAGTGCCATCTAACTGCCATTGCAAGCCGGCTTCATACGGTCTCGTAAAGGCTAATGTTTCAACTTGAAGTGGCGGGATAAGGCCATGTGGCCCAACCAAGTCTGCACCGATTCCTTCACGAGGAACCGTATCAAGTGTGCCCATCGTAAAGCGTGAGATACCCTTCTTGACCGAAAGGCTTAGAACTGGACGCCACTGTTCGAGGAACCTGGCTGACCCAAACCTGTGATTGAAGAACAGGCCGCCTTTAAAGGTTACGTCTTCATTTAATGTTAAGTCAGCGGCAACCGTTCCAGCGGCGCCAAACAGGGTTTCCCCGTCACGAAACCTATTAAAAAACTCAGTGTTGTCACCGTAGAACGTTATGTCTGTGTTTAGTTTTGCAGTGTCCTGTGCGGAGGCTAGTAGCGGGAGTGCTAGTGTTGTACCTATAACAACGGTTCGCGCAATGCTGGCAATACCTAAACCCTTGGGAAACATGAGAGGCCGGATTATACCCCTGTTGCCACGAGAATTAATTGAATAGAACGATTCGTCGAAGAAGTGCTGTTAGCATTGGTCGGAACTCGTATGGGTAACACGCTGGTTGTTCGTTATGACTGCTGATCCACAAGAGGGCGTTCCTGTCGTTTCAGGAAAATTTGTCCAGGTTGGTAGTGAACGATACTTGGTTAAAGGGGTTTCATATGGGACCTTTGCACCCAACAGCGATGGAGACCAGCTTCCGAACTTAGCTCGAATATCGAGCGATTTTGAATTGATGCTTCAGTGTGGCATCAATACAGTGCGAACGTACACTGTGCCGCGACGTGAAGTTCTGGATGTCGCGGCGAAAGTAGGACTTCGACTGATTGTTGGTATTCCATGGACGCAACACGTCTCATTTCTTGATGATCGTTCACTGGCCAGATCGATCCGGCGCTTCATCGTTGATGAAGTGCGAAGCTTGGCCAAACATCCCGCGGTTCTTCTTGCTGTTGTTGGTAATGAAATTCCGCCTGGCGTCGTGCGCTGGCATGGAGCGGATCGAGTCGGCCGTTTTTTACGTGAGGTGTACCACGATGCGAAAGACGCCACACCGGAAATGCTTTTGACCTATGTTAACTACCCACCAACGGAATATTTAGATTTATCGTGCTTTGACCTGTGTGCCTTTAACGTCTATCTACATCGTGAACAAGACCTTCGTACCTACCTCGCGCACTTGCACGTTGTTGCCGGCAACCGACCGTTACTGTTGACCGAAATAGGTGCAGATAGCATCAGCGAGGGTGAAGAGGGCCAAGGAGAGCTCGTGGCAATGCAGTTGCGGGCCGCCTTTAACGAGGGCGTTGCTGGCGTCGTGACGTATGCGTGGACTGACGAATGGTGGCGCGGCGGTCAGATAGTAGAGGACTGGCGATTTGGACTTACAGATTCTGCGCGTAGGCCGAAGCCGTCACTGTTTCATGTATCAAGGGAATATACCGGTGCGAGAGCCGACGTTCGTGACAGTAAGAAGTGGCCGTTTGCATCGGTGTTGGTTTGTGCACGTAACGCGGCGGACACGATTACTGAGTGCCTCCAGTCACTGGATGCGCTTGATTATCCAAACTACGAAGTGATCGTCGTAAATGACGGTTCCAAGGATGTGACGGGTTCATTGGCGCGTTGCCATGCGGGTGTTACGGTAGTTGACACTGGTCACGTCGGACTGAGTGCAGCGAGAAATATTGCATTGGAACAGGCAAGTGGAGACATTGTCGCTTACGTCGATGCTGATGTGAGGGTCGACGCCGACTGGTTGAGATACGTCGTTCAACCATTTTTGCAGAGTGATGTGGCTGGTAGTGGTGGGCCGAATGTTGTGCCAGCTGACGACCACTGGATTGCGCAGTGTGTAGCGAGGGCTCCCGGTGCGCCGACACATGTACTCATTGATGATCGAACGGCCGAGCATGTGCCTGGCTGTAACATGGCTTTTCGCCGCAGCATTTTATTGGCCGTTGGTGGTTTCGACGATGCCTATCATGCGGCGGGTGACGACGTCGACCTGTGTTGGCGTTTGCAGACTCACGGCTATCACATAGCGTTTGCGCCATCGGCGCTCGTATGGCATCGGCATCGCAACAGCGTTAGGGGTTACTGGCGGCAGCAGGTCGGCTACGGTGAGGCTGAGTCGTGGCTGATGGATGGCCATCCGGAACGCTATCTTGATGGGCAGGCCCTCTGGAAGGGTCGCATATATAGTGCGCTCCCATTTACGAGAGCGATTTCTCGGTTGCGCGTTAATGCTGGCGTGTGGGGGACCGCTGACTTTCCGTCGGTATACAGCACGCAGGTGCCTTCACTTTCGTCTTTGCCGCATCTGATGCCGTGGAAAATGGTATCGCTGCTATTGGCATTCATAGGTGCAGGATGTTTTCTGGCGGGTTTCCGAACGTGGGCGGGTATCTTTGTTTTACTGGCTGCAAGTGGTGTGGTAATTACGATAGGTCGATGCTTGGTCTATGGATGGCGCACAGACGTTCGGTCTCTAGATTTATTAGTGCGGCTCAGATTTTTTAGCGACGCAATCTATAAGAGTATGATTGCGTGGTTGCACGTTGTTCAGCCTGTTGCACGTGCATGGGGGCGTTTTCGCGGTCGCCTTTGGTCCCCTGTATTTGGTGGCAAGTCCGCGCCTTCTCATACACGGTCGGTCTTTCCATCAAAGCTGACGTGGGGGCAGCCTGTCCCGTTATTTACGAGGGGATTAGACGTAACGGATTTTTGGAGCGAACACTGGATAGACAGGGCAACGTTGTTGCGTGATATTACGGACCGTCTCAAAGCCCATGGTGCGCTGCGGGTTGTGGACGCTCACGACCCGTGGCAACAAGATCGAGACATTGCCATCTCGACTGGTTATTGGGGTTGGCTCGACCTACGTACATTGTTGGAGGAACATGACGGTGGCCGTTGCCTTTTCAGGGTTGCGGCGCGTCATCGATTGGCTACCCGTGGAACCGTCGTGGTTGTGACGGTTGGTGTCAGTCTTGTGATTGCTCTAGGACTTGGACTTCCTTTTGCCGCGTTGGCAGCACTCGGGAGTGGTACCACTTTGGCCGTTACTATGTGGCGCCGTATTGTTCGTGTTCACGCCGGTGTGCAAGCTGTAGTAAGTCAAGTTGCATTGGAGTACGGATTGAAGCCACTCTCAATAAATACAGGGAATAGCAGATTGCTTCACACCGTTCCAGAAGTGCACGGAAAAACAAATTCTGATGCCAAGCGGAAATCTCACGAAGAATCGGAGAAGACGGCACGGTGAAGGGGATGTCGCGAGCCGGGAATTATTAGATCCGTGAGTAGGGCACTCTGCTAACAGTGGTTTGTTGTGGCGACGGGTCTAATCTGACGATGCTTGCTTAATTGGCCTCCACCACCATTCGTTGTTCTGGTACCAATCAAGTGTTTGTTGCAGCCCTTTTGAGAAATCGGTTGTCGGTCGCCAACCTAAACTGTGGAGTTTCGACACATCTAAGCTGTATCGGCGATCATGGCCAAGACGGTCAGGCACAAAATTTATAAGTGACCGCGGCCGATCAAGAGAGGCCAATAATTGGTGTGTTAGTTCGATGTTGCTGATTTCATTTCCAGCGCCGACATTGTAAACCTCTCCCGACTGGCCTTTGCTTATCAACAGGTCGATTGCTTTGCAGTGATCGAGAACAAACAACCAATCCCTCACGTTTCTCCCGTCACCATAGAGCGGGAGTTGTTGGTTATCGAGTGCATTCGAAATGAAGAGTGGGATCACTTTTTCTGGATGTTGATAACAGCCGTAGTTGTTTGATGCCCGCGTGATGATTACCGGAATCTCAAAAGTTGCCCAATAACTGTACGCAAGACGATCTGCACCAGCCTTACTTGCCGCGTAGGGATTTCGTGGACAAAGTTCATGTGTTTCACTGCTCTTACCAACCGGGACGTTGCCGTAGACCTCATCGGTTGAAATCTGTATAAAACGTTCAAGGCGCGGTGCTCGTCGGGCTGCGTCAAGGAGGACATAAGTGCCGTACACGTCGGTTTGGATAAAATTTCTAGCGTTTTCGAGTGATCGATCGACGTGGGTTTCAGCGGCAAAATTCACAATTATTTGAGCATCGTGCACTAACGGGCCAACGATTTCTTCGTTCGTAATGTCGCCCTGCACAAAGTGGTGGCGTGGATGGGTGTCTAGGCCTTGCAAGTTTTCGAGTCGTCCCGCGTATGTAAGTTTGTCAAGGTTTGTGATGTCCCAATCTTCGTGTGTCTCGAGCGCAAACCTAACAAAGTTACTTCCGATAAAGCCTGCCCCACCGGTAACGAAAACGTTAACCATCCTTTCGTGTCCAGTCATAGTCGAGTTGACCATGGGGTGCGATTCTGAACTCGTCTGGGTCGTCATATCGATATGGTTCGGTGGGGACATTGACGACAAGTGAAGGTTCAAGGCTGATGCATTTCCATCCGTGGTACACGAGTTTTGGTATTTTGACGAGAGTGGGATTCTGCGTTCCTAGAAAAAATTCGTTAATGAGGCCTTTGGTCGGCGAATCATCCCGTGTGTCCACAAGAACCAACTTGATCATTCCGGCAATACAGGCGAAGTGGTCGACTTGGTGTTTGTGGAAATGCCACGCTTTTACCACACCAGGGTAGGTGCATGAAACGTAGACTTGGCCAAATTTTTCGAACAGTGCATGATCGTCGACGCGAAGAATCTCCATGAGCCAACCACGTTCGTCTGGTATTTGTCTGAGTGTCTTCGTTTGAACGCCATCAACGAGTTCTTGATGTGCAGAAGCGTGATACTTAGTAGGGTCAGTCATTGTGGTGTCTCTCTTTAACAAATGCCCACTTCGGAGCGGTCCCCCAGCATGAATCGTAATGCTGCTGGTTTCGTAGAGAGGGATTCGACCTTGACGTCACGGCCGATCAGGCTATCTGTGACACGGTCCCTTAGGCCGGTAATACGGCTTCCCTCCATCACGATGCTGTGGTCAATTTCCGAGTTGATAATATGAACGTTTCTCATGATTGCCGTGAATGGCCCGATATAAGCGTCACGAATTTGCGCATTATGTCCGATGATGGCGGGGCCACGCACCGTCGAATTCGACACAAGGGCACCGGATTCGACAATTACTTTGCCTTCAATGCGCGAACTCTCGTCGATTGTGCCGTCTGCCTTTTCTTCGATCATTTCAAGCATGAGTCGGTTTGCTTCCAATAGGTCTTCTAAGCGTCCAGTGTCTTTCCACCAGCCGTTAACAATATGAGGAAGCACAACTAAGTTGCGGTCAATCAGGTCCTGAATGGCATCCGTGATCTCGAGTTCATGACGGAAGCTCGGTTTGATCCGTTTAGCCGATTCGAATATTTCTGGCCCGAACATGTAGACACCCACAAGCGCGAGATTACTTTGAGGGTGTTTCGGTTTCTCAACGAGTCGAATTACCCGGTTACCTTCAGTTTCCGCAACTCCGTATTGTTCGGGGTCGGCTACCGGTGTTAACAATATCTGTGCTGCTGGAGTTTTTGTCTCGAACTCGCGAACCAGCGGTGCGATTCCGTTCGCTAATAGGTTGTCGCCAAGGTACATCACGAACGGTTCAGTACCGATAAAACGTTCACTTATCAATACGGCGTGGGCAAGGCCTCTCGGAGCGTCTTGCTCGATATATGTGATTCGTACGTTCCAGTGAGAGCCGTCGCCAACGGCTTTCTCTATCTCGTCCCTTGTGTCACCGACGACAAGGCCGATATTTCTGATACCAGCGGCCGCCAACGTTTCAATGCCGTAGAAAAGTACCGGTTTGTTTGCGACTGGAACGAGTTGCTTCGAACGCGTGAACGTAAGCGGGCGAAGCCGGGTTCCTTTACCGCCGCTCAAGATTAATCCCTTCATAACTTGCCGATCACTATACTTGCTGACGAGTGGTTGGTCACGAGGTCTATATGCGTGAGGCACTCGCGTTGGCGCGTACGGCGCGAGAGCGAGGCGAAGTACCAGTTGGTGCCGTTGTTGTCGGACTTGATGGGCAGGTGGTTGGAAGGGGTTTTAATCAACCCATTGGTGGGGTCGATCCGACGGCACATGCAGAGGTGATTGCGCTTCGGGATGCAGCACAAACACTCCACAACTATCGGTTGAGCGGCGTCTCATTGTACGTGACCGTTGAGCCCTGTCTTATGTGCGTTGGGGCCATTGTGCATGCGCGAATAAAACAACTTGTTTTTGGTGCGGTGGAGCCGAGGTCCGGAGCGGTTGGCTCCGCACTGGAAGCTCTTAACCATCCGTCCCTCAATCATCGTGTTGATGTGGTGTCCGGTATTTTGGAACCAGATTGTAGAGAAGCAATCCAGGGTTTCTTCGATACGCGTCGGCGAAAGAGTTGATGCTTTAGTTGTTTGCCGGCCGATGACGCATCTCGTTGACACAGCGTAAACTAGGCGGGCACGGTAACGGAGAGGTACCGAAGTGGCCGTAACGGGGGCGCCTCGAAAGCGTCTTGTCGGGTAACCGGCACGTGGGTTCGAATCCCACCCTCTCCGCCACTTTCAGGTGCCGATTACGGGCTCTCATGGGGCCCTTTATTTTTTTGTCCGTGTTCTTTGCGGCAGACTTGGCCGATCTTTGGTACGTGGTTTGAAGCCGCGCAACGTCCAGACGTTTAGGCTTCCGACCGGACTTTGTTGCGCAAGACACCGATGCCTGAGATATCCACCTCGCAGAGATCGCCGTCTTTCATGAACACCGGCGGATCGCGTCTGGCACCAACGCCTCCCGGTGTTCCCGAGACGATCACATCACCGGGCAGCAGCGGAAGAATTGTTGAACAATATGAAATAAGTCGCGGTACCGAAGCGATCATCAGGTCTGTCGTGGCGTCCTGCATGACCTCGCCGTTGAGGCGGGTTTGAAGGCGTAATTTTGAGGGGTCTGGTATCTCGTCTGCGGTGACCATCCAGGGGCCAAACGGACCTGTATGGGCAAAGTTCTTGCCAGGCATGAACTGGTGCGTGTGCTTCTGCCAATCGCGGATCGAGCCGTCGTTGTAGCAGGCATAGCCCGCGACCACGCTGAGTCCTTCGTCCTCGGGCACACGGCGACACTCTTTGCCGATAATCACCGCCAGTTCACCTTCATAGTCGAACTTATCGGATTCCAAGGGTTTGATGAGCGGTGCCTGATGCCCGACCTGGCTGCCAGGAAACCGGGTGAACAGCACCGGGTTCGGCGTTTCTTCTCTGCCAGTTTCGTTGATGTGGGCGTGGTAATTCAAACCTACGCAGATGATCTTGTCGGGGTTGGGAATGACCGGGTCATGTTCGACTGCATCGAACGCGAAATCGACCGGTTCCATGGTGAGGCTCGCCGCTTTTCCCATGTCGCCGCTCGCAATGAAATCTCGCAGTGTCGGCGCGTTGTATCGTTGGCCAAGATCAACGATGCCGTCTTCGGTGACAAGACCGTATGAGGACTGACCTTTGGCTCGGAAGGAACACAGTTTCATGTGTTATGCCCTTTCTGGGTATTTGATGTCTGGATTTTGGGTTGGTAATAGCTCTACGAGGGCATTCAGCGCCTCTGCCGTTTCGGCTGAGCCAAGTATGTAGCGATCGGGGCGCACCAGAACAGCCAGCGTGCCGAAAGCTTCTAGGTGTTTGGCCGCATCAGGTGCGTCCTGTGTTGTCAGAAGGGCAACTCCGGCAGGCGACAAATATCCGTGTGCCAGAGCGGCATCGGCGACGACGACAGGCGCATATCCGATCACATCATCCATTCTAGTGCCGTCGGGTAATTGGGGCTGTCCAAATTGCCTGCCCGCCAGTTCCCCTCGGCCGAGTCCAGGACCTAGCGGTGGGTACAGGGATTTCATTTCGACCCCGCCGTCGGGCTTCTGAACGGCAGCGCGCAGCGCACCTTCGCTGTTAGCCGCATTAATCAGTTGACCAAGTCGTATCGCCGTATGGATGAATTCAGCCGTGTTCGGTTCGCGTTCCGACTGATAGCTGTCCAACAGGTCCTCGTTCGTCCGCCCTTGTACCACGTCCGCGAGCTTCCAGCCCAGATTGGCAACGTCACGGATACCGGCGCACATGCCTTGTCCCATGAAGGGCGGGGTCTGATGTGCAGCATCTCCTGCGATGAGTAGTCGCCCACGCCGCCACTCTGCGGCGATCAGCGAATGGAAGGTATAGACGGTGCTCCGCTCGAGGTCGGCTTCATCAGGGGAAACCCACTTGGACAGGAGGTTCCATACCTGAGGCTCAGCGGTGATGAAGGTGTTGTCCTCGTGTGGCTGCACCGCGATTTCCCAGCGTCGACGCAAGCCGGGGCATCGCACATAGGTCGCCGGACGGGAGGGATTGCAATACTGGATCGAGTGATCGCCGAGCTCCGGCTTGTCCCGTTTGAGGATCATGTCCACGACCAGCCATCGTTCGTGGAATCCGAGATCCTTCATTTCCGATTCAATGAAGCGACGGATCAATGAGCGGGCACCATCACATCCAACGACGTATTGGGCCTGAACGTGATGAACCTTGCCTTTGGCCATGTCTTCATAGCGTAGTGAGACATGCGTTCCCTTGTCTTCGACCATGAAGGCATCGCAGCGCGTGCGGGTGGTGACGCTTTCTCGCTTTGCCAAAGCGGTGCGAAGAACATCTTCGAGGTCCGGCTGATGGAAGCGCCAACTTGGATGCCATCCCAGTGCGCTCTCGCTCTGAGGTCGTGGCCAATCAAGAAGCAGGTTTCCGTCGGGGTCAACAAAGCGCATGCCAGGGTTGACCCGCAGCATTGGTATCATCTCGTCGGCCACCCCGACCCATTGAAAAACCCGCATGGTTTCGTCGTCGAAATGCACCGCACGTGGCAGGTGATAGGCTGCCGCCTCGCGGTCGAGAATCAATGTCCTGACGCCTCTCAAGCCGAGCAGATGTGCCAAGGTGGCGCCGACGGGGCCAAAGCCTACGATCACTACGTCGAAGACTTCATTTTTCGTGTTCTCAAGCATTTATGAATGCCGCTGGTTAGCCATTTCGTTGTAGAGCCACGGGCAATCGATTATGGGTGGTGCACGGTGCCCCTCAGCGGCGGCCTTTAAGCGCATCTCGCGCAAAGACTTTCTTCCCCCGTCTTCGGGAAGATACAGCCTCTCGTGCCCCCAAAAACTTGGGCCGAGCGTGGTTTCATGAGGCGTCCATGTTTCAGGGTCGATGACGCGCCCGCCCCAACCGTTTTCGACAAAGAAACCCGACGGTGAATGCGCGTAATACGATGTCAGGTAATCGTTTGTATGTCGCCCGATGGTGTACGCCACGCGGTCCAGGTCCAACTGGGCGAGGTCGAATCCCTGGCCAACATCGTCGAGGTTCTGGAATTCGACCATGAAATGGTGGAAGCCCTGCTGACCCGAACCCACCATGGCGAAGCTGTGGTGTCGGCCGTTGACGTGGAAAAAGTAG